>NZ_JBNPXB010000004.1:0-302654 GCF_050433525.1 Aminobacter sp. BE322
GGCAACGGCTCGATTCGGTCCACATCCGCGCCCTGAATCACGTTTCACGCCCGGCGGGAATCCCTCAAATCCGATTTTCCAAACAGCCTCTAACGCCTGAGCAGTCCTGCAAGCACCTCGATCGGTGTTGAGACAAGACGCTAAACAGCTGTTCATCGCCTCGATTGTGCTGCAATCATCGAAAGCGGCGCAATTCATGCGGGGGTAACATGCGCATTGTGGCTTCGATTGCTGTTTCGCTACAGCTTATTTCATCCGCCTTGTCCGAAGAACAGAGTTTCAGTCGCGCGCCAAGTTGCAGATACGGGGCCGAGATCGAGAAAGCCGCCGACTTTCTTCTGACTGACCCGGCCACAAAATCACGCTTCCGCCGAAACCTGTATGCCACCGATGCCGCCTATCTGAAGCTGCACTATGGCGAGACAAGCTATGCTGCCGGTTCCGAACTGTTGAGCAGTTTGATGCAGGCAGATCAACCTCCCGCGAGGCTCGATGAGCTTCGCTTTGCCTATGCCAACAAGGCGGATCGGCGGAAACTATACGACAGCCTTCCAGCCGATCCGGGTGCACGCAAAGCGATTGCCATGCTTGGCCCATCCGGATGGCGCGCAGCGATCATCGACGGCGACGAAGACTGGCTGCTTGCAAATCTTGCTGAATGGCGAGCCTCAGACCCATTTGGATTCGACGCTGAAATCGACCCACTCGCATCCGCGCTGCTGGATTTGGACGATGAAGTGAAGCTCCGGATTTCGCAGAAGGCGGAAAAATTGGGCATTTCCAGCCTTGCGGTCGACCTGCTGGCCACCCTCTACGACCTCCAGCCACTTATCTCCATCCTCGATCGGACAAAGGAAATGGATTCGCAGAGATCCAGAATAGTTCGATCAGCAAGATGGAACAGCCTGTCAAAACCGCTCTTTGAAATCGAAAAGCAGCCAAAGGAAATAAAAGACGCAAAATTTGAGCTTTGGGTCCAAAGGATCTTCGATGCGATTGATGCGGCGCCGGAGGCATTCATACTTTACCCGTTGATGCAGTATACGGGCGACATGAGGCTAGGCACGGTTGTGGCGGAGAGCATGCTCGCCGGCATTGCCGGAGGCTCGCTGGATCCGGTCGCCGACCCCGACAAATCCATAGCCATCATGATCGCACTGCTCGACCAGATCTACGGTCGAGATGAGCGGGTCCAACTATTACAACGCGTCACGTCAACCGGCCCCGGCCGACCCGGCCAGTCTGCGCTGGAAATGGTCGACCGCGCATTGGCTCGCTACGCCATGCGGCCACTGTTTAGCGACCCTCGGCAATCGACTGCACCTTCGCGCCCGCCCGCCCTGTCACAAGCGCTCCCTTGGGACCAGTGGTCACGGATCGCCCTGGCTCTGAGACAGGGCAAGCCGATCAAGCCCGAGATGAAGCTTGTCGCCGCTGATCTACTTGCCGCCTCCGGGCTTATCGGAGCTGCGATAGCCACACTCGGCTCCGACGGTAGCATGAAGGCGCGGCAGCAAACCTACGAGTTGATGCTGTCGCTGGATCGCCGTTGCGCACAATGGTTCAGCCACCCACTGCCGTTATCGGACCCTCTTTATCGGTTTGACAATTGACGGATCGTTGGCGCTTTCTTGCTGCGACAAATTTGCAACAATTTCATACGCAAACCCTATTTTAACCATATCGGGTTGAAATTCTGCCAACTTCGCCGCTTTAGAGGCGAGCTATCGACCACGCGGGGGCGCCCCCAAGAACCGCCCCGATGGAGGGACTGCAATGGCACTATCGAACCCCGGCCTGCTGGCCGCATCGCTGATCACGCTGATGACCGTGGCCGGCTGCACCAGTTCGCGCCTTTCCTCGATGGACTCCCAGCCGGCACCGCTGCCGCCGGCTCCTGCCGGCACCGTGACCAGCGGCCAGCTGCCGCCGCCCGCGGCACCCGGCACGGCGAGCGCCTCGCAGTTCCCGGCGGCGCCGCAAACCCAGGTCGCGGCCCTGCCGGCGGATGGCGGCGCGGCCGCGGCCAACGCACCCGATCTCACCGCCGCCAGCGTCGCCGGCGTGTGGAGCGCCTCGGTTTCCGGCCAGAGCTGCAAGGTGGCCACCCCGCAGACCAAGTTCGGCCAGGGCTTCCGCGCCGGTCCGCTGCGCTGCCCGGCTCCGGTCGACGGCGTCAGGTCGTGGAACGTCTCGGGCAAGCAGCTGACGCTCTACGACGATGCCGGCTCGCCGCTGGCACGGCTCTATGCGTCGGGTGAGGGCCGCTTCGACGGCCAGACCTCCAACGGCCTGCCGATCTCGCTCAACCGCTGACGCAGCACCTCCTCCCGCGGTTGGAATGAACCATGCACGTGCGTGACGGCCTGCAGACCCACGTGACCGTCAGGCAGCGTTACGACCACCTGGTCGAGCTGGGCACGGTGCGGCGGGATTCGGCCCAGCTCGCGATCGTCGCCGCTCTCGACCGGCTGATCGACGAGATCTCCGACAAGCGGCTGGCGCGCAAGTCGAGCGCGCTGGGCTGGCTGTTCGCAAGGGGCAAGCCGCAGCGCGAGCCGATCAAGGGGCTCTATGTCCATGGCGGCGTCGGCCGCGGCAAGACCATGCTGATGGACATGTTCTTCGAGCTCGTCCCGGTCAAGCACAAGCGCCGCGTCCATTTCAACGACTTCATGGCCGACGTGCACGACCGCATCCAGAAGCAGCGGGCGGCGCGCAAGAACGGCAAGTCGCGCGACGACGACCCCATCCCGCCGGTGGCCGCACAGCTCGCCGAAGAGGCCTGGGTGCTGTGCTTCGACGAGTTCTCGGTCACCGACATCGCCGACGCGATGATCCTGTCCAGGCTGTTCTCGGCGCTGTTTGCGCAGGGCGTGGTTCTCGTCGCCACCTCGAACGTGGCGCCTCGCGATCTCTATCGCGACGGCCTCAACCGCCAGCTGTTCCTGCCCTTCATCGCCCTGCTCGAGGCCAATTCCAGGGTCCTCAATCTCGACGCCGACACCGACTACCGGCTGGAGAAGCTCGACCGCGTTCCGGTCTACCTCACCCCGCTCGGCGAGGCGGCGGACCGCGACATGGACAAGGCCTGGGCCAAGGTCACGCATGGCGCGAAGGCGGAGCCGGCGACGGTCGCGGTCAAGGGACGCAAAGTGGCGGTGCCCGCCGCCGTCGGCGATGCCGCGCGCTTCTCCTTCGCCGATCTCTGCGACAAGCCGCTGGCAGCCCGCGACTATCTGGCGATCACGGCGCACTACAAGACGATCTTCGTCGACCACGTGCCGGTGATGGCCGAGGCCAACCGCAACGAGGCCAAGCGCTTCATCCTTTTGGTCGACACGCTCTACGACCAGCACATCAGGCTGGTGGTCAGCGCCGCCGCATCGCCCGACAAGCTCTATGTCGGCAAGCGCGGCCACGAGGCCTTCGAGTTCGATCGCACCTCGTCGAGGCTCATCGAGATGCAGGGCGCCGAGTGGCTCGAGGGTTGGGCCGAACGCCATGCCGCCGCGGGCAGTGCGGTCGCGGCGGCGGTCTGACGGCCACGCCGATGCGGGGGCAGCGCCTTCGCCCGAACTCCCCGTCTCTCGGCCGTCAGGCCCTGGCGACGCCGGCGATGTGTCGAGGCGCGCTGCCGGGCCTTGCGTAGCGTGCCGTGGCGGACAGCAGCACCCCGAGCATCAGGCCGTTCAGCAGGTGCCACATGAAATGCGTGCCGATCGGCAGGCTGTCGCAGAGCAGCGGGTCGGCGACCCGGCAGGCGACCGAGCCGGCGAAGATCGCGGCCGCGGCAATGTTGTACCAGCCGGCAGGGTTGCCGCGGGCAATCACCATGCCGCCGAAGACGATCAGGGCAAGGAACGGCGGCAGGTAGCCGGTCGTGCCGTTGGAGGCCGCCCGCAGCCAGTCGGGCACCATGAAGGTGGCAAAGCCGACCACGACGTAGAAGGTGAGGAAGATGCCGAGCGCCCTGGGCCACGGCAGGGCGGCAAACCGCCGGAGATTGAACAGCGTGTAGGCAAGCGTAAAGCCGGCGATCGGCAAGATGTCGGCCCATTTGGTGCCTTCGGTGGCGAAGGTATGGAATAGCGTCGAGCCTATCCCGATCGCCACCACCCACCAGGACAGCAACTGGGCGAAAGCACCGGCCTCGTGGCGCCGTATATGGTAGATGCCCCACAGGCCGGCGGCGAAGAAGGCGAGATTGCTCACTGCATTGAACGGCTCCGCCCACAGCCCCGGCTCAAGACGCTCGCAATAGAGATCGACGCTTCGACCGAGATATCCCGGCATTGTACCCGCCTCGTCCCGCCACGATGGAATACTAGCTTCAGTTTCATGACGAACGTAGAGGATTCGATCTGAACGTGGCAAATGCGTCGGTAACGCGAGGGAGGCTTGCAGTGCTGGAAGTTTCACCTCAACGTGACTTCACGTTGAATGGCGCTTCTGCCACATAATGGCCGCAACCATAAAAAGCCGGTAACGCCGGCCGAGGAAGTTGGATCGGAATGGAGTTTCGCGCATCTCGTTGGCTGGCGGGTCTGGTGCTGGCCGTGGGCGCCATTGCCGGCTCGGCGACAGCCGAGGCGAAGGAGCGTCCCCTTGGCGTGATCGAACTCTTCACCAGCCAGGGCTGCAATGCCTGTCCGCCCGCAGACGAGCTTTTCGCCGAATTCGCCGCCAGGGATGACGTCGTGGCACTGGCCTACCACGTCACCTACTGGGATTATCTCGGCTGGCAGGACAATCTCGCCAACAAGGAAAACACCGACCGCCAGTACGGCTACATGCGCGGCTTCGGCGCGCGTGCCGTCTACACGCCCCAGGCCGTCGTCAACGGCCGCACTCACATGAGCGGCGCCAAGCGCGACGACATCACCCAGGCGCTCGACAATCTCGAGAAGACCGGCCAGGGCCTCAACGTCGACATCCACGTCACCGAAAACGCCGACACCATTTCCATCGATGTCGGCCAGGTCGAGGGGCCGCAGCGCATCAACGCCCACCTGGTGCTGGTCTACTTCGGGCCGCCGCAGCTGGTCGACCTACCGCGCGGCGAAAACAAGGGCCGCCGCATCACCTATTGGAACGCCGTCACAGACGTGAACACCGCCGGCATATGGCACGGGGAGAAACAACGCTTCGACCTGCCGCGCAGCGAGGTCGAGAAGAAGGGCGGGGCGGCGGTGCTCTTGCAGGCCGTCGGCAAGGACGGGCTGCCGGGCCCGATCCTCGGGGCGGCGGTCATCCGCAAGGCGCCCGGTCCGATGCGCTGAGCGCGGATGCAAAAAGGCCGACGTCGGCTCTCGCCTGACGCCGGCCTAGATTTGGGATCGTCGCACCGCCGGCTCATCCCTAAGGAGAACCGAGGTTGGTTCGATCCGACTCTGGCCCGTGGGCGGGGGGCTTGGGGTTTACGAGCCGGTGCCGGACCGAACCGTCTCAGGCAACACGGGTAAAGTCGTCGGACATTGGGGCGTCAGCGCGGATAAAAAAAGGCAGGAATGTGGCGAGACATCACCAATTCCAACAGTTTGTTTCGCAATCGTTACCAAGGCTGTAATCTTTCGTGAAGCCTTCGCCGAATGGTTTGATTCGGCTTCCCGGGTTGCAATTCGGGCGCGAATGCGCGACCCTCGACAGGGTCGGAATCTGCAAAGGGAATCATTGATGACCGATCGCAGTGCCGGGGCGGAGGACGGCGAGACATCCGCAGTCCTGATCCCGCTCCATGAGGCCCGCCGCGAGCGCCAGGATTTGCCGGTGGCCTTCGAAAGGCGGGAACTGGATCAGATCCTCCGGCTTTACGGGCGCATGGTCGCCGCCAACGAGTGGCGCGACTACGCGATCGACCACATGAGCGATCGCGCCATCTTTTCGGTGTTCCGACGCACCAGCGAAACGCCGCTCTACCAGATCGTCAAGGACCCCAAGCTCGCCCGCAGGCAGGGCGCGTTCAGCGTCGTCGCCGCTGGCGGCCTCATCCTGAAGCGCGGCCATGAGCTTGCCCGGGTGCTGGGTGTCTTCGACAAGCGCCTGAAGCTGGTCGAGGCCTGAATCCACCGCCCGCGACGTGGCGGCCGCGAGGCCGATCAGCCGTCCGCGCGGATACGCCAGGCGCGGTAGAGCAGCGCCGCCGCATAGGCGAGCATCAGCAGCATGGCCACGCGCATCAGCGTTCCGGCGCTCGTCAGCGGCACGAATATCAGTGCGAGGCCGAAGGCGGCGTAGATCGCGCCGCCGACGAATGTCGGCCAGAGGCGCGTCTGTCGCTCGCTGCCCAGCATGCTCGAGGCCATCTCGATCAAGCCGACCAGAAGCGCCAGCAACCCCACCAGCCAGGCCAGGAAAGCCGGGGTGAAGATCGTGGTCAGCGCACCGCTGCCGATGACGAGGACACCGGCTACGATCGACAGCAGGTTGCGGGCGAGCGTGAACCAGTGGCCTGCGTTTTTCGGAGCCGCATAGTCGACCGTGGCAAGCCCCAACACCCCGTCGACCAGCAGCAGCCCGCCTCCGACCAGCACCAGCAGCTGCACCGCCTGCGTGGGATAGACGAGCGCGACCAGCGCCGCTGCGGCGATGAGTATGCCGCGTAAGGCCGTCAGCACCGCTTCGAACCGTTGCGACCTTTCTTTGGCCATCTCTTGCCTCCATTGCCGCGGCCATTGTGGGTACATCGGACAGGGCTTGGCAATGGCCCCCGGACCGCGGATGCCTCGCGGCGCGCGCCGGCCGCTGGAATCCTGTACTATTCGTAAATTAGCGATTTCTTTGAATTTTCGGACGAACACTCGTCGCCGGGGCAGCCGGAATTGTGCTGGCATTGGGGGCTGGGGCGATGTTCAAGGTCATTTCCTATCTTGCTTACGAGCACGACTATTCCTTCGTGATGGTCGCGGCCATCGTCTGCATCGCCGGCGCGGCGATGACCATGCGGCTGTTCGAGCGCGCCGCCCGGCTTTCGCCGGAGGCACGCAGTGCCTGGATCGTGCTGTCTGGCATCGCCTGCGGTTCGGCGATCTGGACCACCCATTTTGTCGCCATGCTCGGCTTCCGCCTGCCCTTTGAGGCGGCCTTCGATCCGGTCCTGACTATTGCGTCGCTGCTCATCGCCATCGTCTTCACGGCGGCGGGGCTGCACTTGTCGGTCAGCCCGCCCAAGGGCTTGCCGGTCGAGACCGGCGGCGTCGTCATCGGCGTCGGCATCGTCGCCATGCATTTCACCGGCATGCGCGGCTACGATTTCGCCGGCCGCATCGAATGGGATGCGACGCTGGTGAGCGCCTCGATCCTGTTTGCCGTCGCCTTCGGCGCGCTCACCATGCACCTGGCGGCCAGGCAGCCGGTCCGCCATTCCAAGCTCTTGTCGGTGATCAGCCTCGTTCTCGCCATCTGCACCATGCATTTCACTGCCATGGGTGCGGCGACACTGGTTCCCGACCCCTCGGTCGTGGTGCCGGCCAAGCTGTTCTCGAGCGAGTTCTTGGCCGTGCTCGTGCTCGCCACCATGGCCATCATCGCCGGACTGACGCTTTCGGTCATGGATGCCAAGTCGCAGCGCGAGCTGGTCGACAGCTTCCGTCATGCCGCCCAGCACGACCCGCTGACGGGCCTGCCCAATCGTGCCTTCCTGTCCGACAACCTGCCGGCCATGCTGTTGCGCAGCGATGCGGCCGGCCGGAAGGCTGCCGTCATCGTCGTCGATCTCGACCGCTTCAAGGAGATCAACGACGTCCATGGCCACAGTGTCGGTGATCAGCTGCTGCGCACGCTCTCGGTCAGGCTCAGGGGGCTGGTCGGCTCGGGCGAGCTGGTCGCGCGCGTCGGCGGCGACGAGTTCGTCGCGGTCAAGCAGGACGTGTCTTCGGCGCGCGAGATCGACGATTTCGTCCGCCGCCTCATCGACAGCGTCCTCGACCCGGTCCAGAGCAAGGCCAAGACCCTGTCGGTCGGCGCCAGCGTCGGCATCAGCGTCTATCCCGACCACGCGGCAAGTGCAGACGATCTGATCGGGGCCGCCGACCTTGCCATGTACCGGGCCAAGCGCGCCGTCTCTGACAAGGTCTGCTACTACGACCGGTCGATGGACGAGGGCCGGCGCGAGCGCAGCGCGCTCGCCATCGAACTGCGCCATGCGCTCGAGCGCGACGAATTCGAGCTCTACTACCAGCCCCAGCACGACGTCCGCACCGGCGAGGTCGGCGCCTACGAGGCACTGCTGCGCTGGCATCACCGCGAGCGCGGCATCGTCCCGCCCGAGGAGTTCATCCCGATCGCCGAGGAGAACGGGCTGATCATCCCGATCGGCGAGTGGGTGCTGCGGACCGCCTGCGCCGAGGTTGCCGGCTGGCGCAAGCCCTACAGGATCTGCGTCAACATCGCCGCGGCGCAGCTCACCCAGGCGGACCTGCCCAAGGTCGTGCACGAGACGCTGCTTGCCACCGGGCTTGCGGCCTCGCGGCTCGAGCTGGAGGTCACCGAGGCGAGCATCATCGAGGACCGCGACCGCGCGCTTCACATCGTCCGCCAACTCAAGGCGCTCGGTGTCACCATTGCCATGGACGACTACGGGGTCGGCTATTCGTCGCTGTCGACGCTGCAGATATTCCCCTTCGACAAGGTCAAGATCGACCGCTCCTTCGTCGACGACGTGGCCAGCAACGACGCCTCCGCCGCGATCGTGCGCGCCACGATCCTGCTTGCCAACCAGCTGAAGATACCGGTCCTCGCCGAGGGCGTGGAGAGGCAGGAGAACTTCGAGTTCCTGCGCGCCGAAGGCTGCACCGAGATGCAGGGCTTCCTGTTCGGCCGGCCCCAGCCGCTGTCCGAGATCGCCAGTCTCGTCGGCCGCCCCGAAATCCGTCCCGCGGAGCCGACCAGGGCAGGCGCCGGCCCGCGGCTCGAGGACGCGGCGCTCGAAACGCGGCAGAGCGCCGCCTGACGCCTAGCCCTTTCGGGCGTGCGGCCGTGGCGTGTAGCCGTCGGCCTCGATGACCGGCAGGTGCGTCCAGCCGTTGTCGCCCGGCATGCGCATCCAGGCGCCCGCGGCGAGCACGCCGCCGTCGACATGGATGGTCGTGCCGGAAACCCAGCCGGAGAGGGTGTCCGAAGCCAGGAAGAGGGCCGCGCCCGCCGAGTCCGCGCCTTCGCCGAAGCGGCCGATCGGGAACCAGCGTTTGAGGTGCTCCAGGTTCTCCGGCGGCACCTTGGGCGTCGCCACGATCTGCGCCGAATTGGTGGTCTCCGGCGCGATCGCGTTGACGCGTATGCCATGTTGGCCGAGCTCGACGGCGAGGCTCTGGGTGAAGCCGGTGACCGCGGCCTTGAACGCCGAATAGACGACGGTCATCGGGATGCCGCGGAAGGCCTCGATGGTCGACACGTTGATGATGCTGCCCCCGGCGCCGCCTGCCCGCATCAGCGGGATCGCTGCCTTGCTCATGTGGAACATGTGCAGCAGGTTGATGCCGTAGAGCGCGTCCCACTCCGCCTCGCTCGACTGCTCGAACGGCGTCTTGAAGCCGAGATAGTCGCCGACATTGTTGACCAGCACGTCGAGCCGCCCGAAGCGCGCCGCGACCGCCTCGATCACTTTCGCCGCGTCGGCCGCCTTGCGCACGTCCGCCTCGACGACGAGATGGTCGTCCCCCAGGGCCGTGCGCACCGCAGCCACGCGAGCCGGATCGATCTCGGCCACCGCGACCTTCATGCCGGCCCGGGCGTAGAGCTCGGCCGTCGCGCGGCCGATGCCGGCGCCGCCGCCGGTGACGACGGCCACCTTGCCGGCCAGTCCGAGTATCGAGAGTTCTTCCGCGCTGGTCATCTTGTCCTCCGCAACCGGCAAATCGGGGTCGGGCTTCAGGCCGGGGTTTCCTGCGCCTCGTAGGTATGGGTCGACACCACCGCCAGTTCGCGCTGCGCAAGGCGCCAGCCGTCTGCTGTACGGGCGAAGCGGTCCTGGTAGCGGATGGTCATCTCGTAGCAGAGGTAACGGCCGGCCGGATCGCGGAAGTAGTGGCGGGCGATGCAGTAGGTCTCACCCTCGGCGCCGCCCTCGGCCGGCTTGATCACCTGGTTGAGCACGGCGTGGAAGGTCTTGAGATAACGCTCCTTGAGCATCGCCGGGATGCCGCGGATCTGTTCCGGCCCCTCGAAGGTGCCGCGCGGCGAGACGATCATGCCATCGGCGGTGAACTGGGCCGCGAGCAGCGCACCGTCGCCGCTGTCGACCGCATGGGCGTAGCGTTCAGACACCCGCCGGATCGCGATTTCCATGAGCAGCGCGCCCTGGTCGTCGGCCATGTTTGCCTCCCGGAAAGCCGTGCGCTATGCGCCCGAGACCTGGGCGAAGACCTCGCGAAGCGCCCGCTGCACGTCATTGCGGCGGTAGCCGAGCAACCTGGTCTCTTTGGGATCCGGATCGTAGGCAAGCACGTTGCCGCGGCCCGGAACGATGAAGAAGTCGGGCAGCAGCGGATGCTCCTCGTTGCGCTCCTCGACCCGGTGCGGATTGCCCACCGCATCGAACAGCGACTGGAAATACTGCTGGAAGGTCAGGTTCTCGTCGCCGACCAGGTAGGCCTTGCCGCTCTCGGCGTGCTGGAACGCGCCCCAGATGGCCTCGGCCAGCGACTGCACCGACATGTAGTTGGTGCCGCCGGGCGGGGCGAAGACCGGCAGGCCGGTCTCGCCGCGCGCATAGGCCATCAGCGTCTCGTAGCGCTTGGTGGGCAGGCCCTTCACATAGCCGACGATCGACGGCGGATTGAGCGTCGAGACGTTGAAATCGTCGGTCGCCAGCGAGCGCACGCCCTCGTCGGCCAGGCTGCGGCCGCGCACATAGGCGTTGGTCTCGACCAGATGCGGCATGACCTGGTGATAGTAGCTGCCGATATGGACGACGCGGCGCACGCCGGCCTTGCGTGCCAGCTCGACGAAGGCCGGCACGCCTTCGATCTGCATCTTGGTCCAGAATTCGTTCTCGTCCACGCCCCTGGGCAGGTGGCGGATGTCGTTGCCGGCGGCAAACAGGATCCCGTCGAAGGGCGCGAGATCGGCGGTTGCGAAATCGCCCTTGGTGTAGTCGCCGTAGATGGTCGGATATGCGGCCATGGGCGTCGTTTCAGGCGCCGGCCTGCGCGCCGCCAGCACCACCTCGTTGCCCTGCGCCTTGAGGTAGCCTGCCGTGTGGCCGCCGATCATGCCCGTTCCGCCGACGACGAGGATTTTCATGCGCACTCTCCCGGGCATTTCGCAAAGAATGTCCGGACGATAGGCGGCGACGCCGGCGCGGCATCGTCCGTATCGACTACCAGCCGGGTGCCGGCCGGATCAGCACGTCGCCGTCCAGCGTCGCCCGCTGGCCGTCGGAGATGTCGACGTCGATGGCAACGCTCCATCTGCCGGCAGCCGGCAGGTCGAGTTCGTCGATGCGCCATGTGCCGTCGCCGGGCTTGTAGCCCTCTGCCTTGATCTCGGCGGAGCCGGGCCTGCTCAGCCTGAGCGTCACGCCGCGCGCATCCAGCGGGCCGAAATCGCCGGTCATCACCACGATCGAAGCGCTGACCTTGCCGGTGTGACCGGGCGCGATGGCGAGGTCGGCCATGGCCTCGGCCGTATGGATGTGGATCGCGGCGGGCTCGGCCGCTTCGATCGCGAGTACGCGCGGCGGCGGGGTGAAGCGGAAACCGGCGACCACGCCGAGGATCGCCACCATCAGCAGTGTTTCGAGGGCGATGCTGCGCACCAGCCAGCGCTGCGCGCCTGTCTGTTCGGCCAGCGCCGGCCTGGTCAGCCGCCAGCGGTTGATGCCCGCGAGCAGCAGCAGAAGCAAGGCCAGCGCGAGCTTCAAAAGCAGCAGCCGGCCGTAATCCGAGCGCCAGAGTGCCAGCGGCGTTTCGACCTGGACGATTGCCAGCACGAGCCCGGCGGCAACGAGCGCCATCACCAGATAGGGGATGGCGATGGAGAAGCGGCGTAACGCGGTTTCCGCGTCTTGGCCGCCCTCGCGCCAGGCAAGGCCGAGCGGCAGCAGCGCACCGGCCCAGAAGGCGATGCCTGTGCCATGGACGAACACCATCGGTCGGGTCAGCCATTGCGGGGCGGCGGCGCTAGCATGGCCGCTTGCCGCGAGCGCCATGCCTGTGCCCGCCAGGGCGCCGAGCGAAAGCCAGCGCGCCAACCTGCCGGTGATGGCGAGTGCCGGCAGCGCCATTGCCAATGCCAGGAAGGCGAACGCCGCCGTCAGGCCGTAGCTGGTCGCCGCCGCGGCCTGCCAGGCCATTGCACTGCCGAACAGCCTGAGCGGCGCGCCCAGCGCGTCCAGTCCCTGGAGCCCGAGGGAGACCGGCGCGGCAACTAGGCCGAGCGCGACGAACGCAGCCGTGGCGGAGCGGCCAGTGCGCTTGCCGGGCTCCAGCCAGGCGAGCGCATAGGTGCCGCCAACCCCGAGGAACAGGCCGAGATAGAGCGCCAGCCTGGCGCTCCAGATGGCGAAGTTGAGCGCGCCGCGGCTCGGCTCGGCTGCGGTGGGCGGCGTCGCGCTCGGACTGCCGATGGAGAAGGACAATATCCCGGCGACGGGATGCCCGTCGGAGGAAACGACGCGCCAGGACAGCAGGTAGGTGCCGGGGGCGTCCTGCGCGGGCCAATCGATCGTCAGGTCGGCGCCGACAGCCTTGGCCGCCGGCCGCGCCGAGCTGCTGTCCGGCGCCGAAAGCTCGATGACGAGTGGTGTCACGGCTTCGCTGAAGCCGAGCACGATCCCGGCCGGTGCGGTCTGCACCACCGCGCCCTCGGAGGGCGTCGAGCGCAGCAGCGATGCATGGGCGCTCGCCGCCGCCGTCGCGCCGAGGACGGCCGCGACGGCGACGACGAGGCCGCAGATCAGCACCGGCAGGCGCGCGCCAACCCCGGCAAGGCCGGTCCCGGGAACGGAAGGAGGGCGCGCGCTCCCCACGTCAGTGGCCCGAGTGGTCCTGGCTCTGGCCGCCCATCTTGTCGACCGCGAACTCGACCGTCACGGTGCCCGCCTTCTCGAAGGTGAGCGTGGCCGAGAACTTCTCGGCCTCCTTCACCGGCGCCTTCAGGCCGATGAACATGATGTGATAGGAGCCGGATTTGAAGGCGACTTCGCCGCCGGCCGGAATTTCGACGCCGTCGGTGATCTGGCGCATCTTCATGACGCCGTCGGCGCCGACGCTCATTTCGTGGACCTCGGCCTTTTCGGAGATGTCGGACCGGATCGAGACAAGGCGGTCGGCCTCGCTGCCCTCGTTCTTGACCACGAGATAGCCGCCCGCGACCCGGGCGCCAGGCGGCGTCGCGCGAGACCAGGGATGGTCGATCTCGAGCTGGCCGAGCTTGAATTCGTGGGCGAAGAGCCCGTGGGCCGTGGCAATCAGCAACGACAGCGCAAGCACGACGATGCCGAGGCGCTGTTCGATGCTGCCGAAAAGCGGGCGCGCGATGGCGCGAGCGGAAACGTTCATGTGAAACTCCGATGGGAAAGGCGCCGGCATAAGCGGCGCGGGATTTATCTCAGAAGGTCGGGCCGCCGCGGCGTCCCGGCTGCGCGCGTCAGGCCGCCGGCGGCGGCGCGCGCGGACTGCCTGGGTCGTGATCCGGTGCCGTCGGCGGAGCGAGCCGTGCAGGCTGGAGAACGACTACAGCCTCGCGCGACCGCCCGACCGGAAGAGTGGCGCCGTCCGGCGGCGACGCCATCGCCGCGGCGAACATGTTGCAGCCGAGGGTGCAGCATTCGGGCAGGCTCGGGTGGTCGCTCTTGGCCGGCGCCGTGTGATCTGTGCTCGAGGTGATGCAGAGCGGATTGCCGAAGATGTCGAGTGGCGGCGTACCCTTGCCGAGGGCGAGCGCTCCGGCCGCGGTCTGCAGCATGAGGATCAGCGCTACGGCGAGCGCGGCCCCGATGCTCCATCTGTTGCGGCCAAGTCCGATCATGCAAACCTTCAGCTTCGGTGGAGAGTTAGCATTTTCAGCGTTGGCGGAAAATCGCCGATGGCTGCGACATTTTCGGGACGCCCGCCCGGCCTCACGAATAGAAGTAGTTCTCGGCCGCCAGCATCGGCGGCGGCGTCTCGCCCAGCGCCTCGAACACGGAAATCTCGCAGACGCGGCAGAGCCCGTCGAGCGCCAGGTCGTTGGCCTCCATGCCGAACGGGTCTTCAAGTTCCTCCGACAGCGCGTCGAGGCCGAAGAAGGTGTAGGCGATGAGCGCGGTGAACAGCGGGGTCGCCCAGCCGACGGAACCAGCCAGGCCGAAGGGCAGGAGCAGACAGAAGATGTAGGCGGTGCGCTGCAGGAGCAGCGTATAGGCGAAGGGCAGCGGCGTGCCCATGATGCGCTCGCAGCCGGCCTGGAGGGCGGCGATGGCCGACAGCCTCTCGTCGAGGATGCGGTAATCCATCGCCTCCAGCACGCCGGCGCGCTTCAGCGCGCCGATCTTCTGGCCCATGCGCCGCATCACGGCGTCGGGCCGGTTGGTGGCCGCATGGATTTCATCCACCGCGTCGCCGATGAAAGGCCGTGCCGCGTCGCGCGTGTCGACCCGGCGCAGTTCGCCGCGGAGGAAATGGCAGAAGGCCAGGGCGTCCATCAGCAGCGGCCGCAATTCGGCCCGGTCGGAAATCATCGCAGTGGCTGCGCGCGAAAAGTTCCGGATCTCGAAGACGAGCTGGCCCCATAGCTTGCGTGCCTCCCACCAGCGGTCGTATGCCGCGTTGTTGCGGAAGCCGAGATAGATGGAGAGCGCCACGCCAAGCAGGGCGAAGGGGGCTATGCCGGCGTTGCCGAATTCGAGGCCGAGCAGCCTGACGGCCACCACCACCAGGGCGCCATAGGCGGCAAAGCCGAAGATCTGCGGCAGGATGCGCGGCACGACCGAGCCGCGCATGACGAAGAAGAGCTTGAGCAAATTCGTGCGCGGGCGGACGATCATATGGGTGGTACCTCTTTCCGCCCGATACTGTGCGCAGGATGACCCGGTGTCATCCTCCAATAGCGACATGGGCTGCGGTTTCGTCGAACTGTTTCAGCTGCTTGCCGAGATAGAGCCCACGCGGGATCAGCTCTCGTAGGTTCGCCCGGTCAGCTTGTCCCAGAGCCTGCGCAGGAGACCGCCACGCCTGAGCCGCCGAACCGCCGGCGCAGGGCCAGCACCATGTCGCGCACCAGCGTTTCGGTGACGCTGCGGCCTCTCATGACGGCGTTGGTCATCAGGATGCGCAGCGGCCGCCCCGTGTCGGCATGGGCCATGCTGCCTGTGGCGTCGAGTCAGTCGCGCGCCATGCTCCCCGTCTCCGATATCCCAGCCCGCCGCCTGCCGCGAATGGCAATGTATCGAAGCAGTGCCCGGAATCAATCTTGGCGCGTACCGCGCCTCGGCCTCTGCCCGGGCGCGTCGCGTTTCGCTTGGATTTTGGTGACTGGCCGGCGCCGCACCGGCTACGTGGGGCCAGCCGCCGAGGCGGCCGGCCATTTCGGTTGCCGTCAGGCAGCCTTCTGCTTCGGCTGGATCAGGCCGCGCGCGACCAGCAGCTCGGCGATCTGCACGGCGTTGAGGGCCGCGCCCTTGCGCAGATTATCGGAGACGATCCACATGGCCAGGCCGTTCTCGACCGTGCCGTCCTCGCGGATGCGCGAGATGTAGGTCGCGTCCTCGCCGGCCGTTTCGACCGGGGTGGCGTAGCCGCCGTCTTCGCGCTTGTCGATGACCAGGCAGCCGGGCGCCTCGCGCAGGATGTCGCGCGCCTCGTCGGCGGTGATCGGGTCCTCGAACTCGATGTTGACGGCTTCGGAGTGGCCGATGAACACCGGCACGCGCACGGCGGTGGCCGTCAGCTTGATCTTGGGGTCGAGCATCTTCTTGGTCTCGGCCACCATCTTCCACTCTTCCTTGGTGTAACCGTCCTCCATGAAGACGTCGATGTGCGGAATGACGTTGAAGGCGATGCGCTTGGTGAACTTCTTGGCCTCGACCGGATCGGCGACGAAGACGGCGCGCGTCTGGGTGAACAGCTCGTCCATGCCTTCCTTGCCGGCGCCCGACACCGATTGGTAGGTCGAGACGACGACGCGCTTGATCCTGGCCTTGTCGTGCAGCGGCTTCAGCGCCACCACCATCTGGGCGGTCGAGCAGTTGGGGTTGGCGATGATGTTCTTCCTGGTGAAGCCGGCGATGGCGTCGGGGTTCACTTCCGGCACGATCAGCGGCACTTCGGCGTCGTAGCGCCAGGCCGAGGAGTTGTCGATGACGACGCAGCCCTGCTTGCCGATCTTGGGCGACCATTCCTTGGAGATGTTGCCGCCGGCCGACATCAGGCAGATGTCGGTGTCGGAGAAGTCGTAGGTGTCGAGCGCCTTCACCTTCAGCGTCTTGTCGCCATAGGACACTTCGGTGCCCTGGCTGCGGCGCGAGGCGAGCGGAACCACCTCGCTGGCGGGGAAGCCGCGTTCCTCGAGGATATTGAGCATTTCGCGGCCCACATTGCCCGTGGCGCCGACGATCGCAACCTTGAAACCCATCAGATCACTCCTGTCCCTCTCCGCTCGCTTCTGGAGAAAACCCGCCGGCCGTTGCGGGCTTCACCCCCGGGCCAGACCCGGGAGAGGGTGAGCAGGCCAAGGGAAATCACACCGTTTTGGTGGTGGTGGTTTTGGCCATGGTTTTGGTCGAAAGCAGGGAAACGGCTCCGCGCCCGGCACGATTTCCGTCGTGGCCGGGGAAATCGAATGCGAAAAGCGCCATCAAGAGGCCGCGCATCGGAGGGGTTCCCTGTTCGCCGCCGCTTTTATCGGGTTTCGGAAAAGAGTCAATCGCGGCAAGGCCCGTTCACTCCTTGGACTTGCGAGGATCGCCGACATTGCCCATCCTGCGCAAATCACTTGCTGGATGGGGGCGTCGATGCGAGGGGAAGTTCTGCACTACGACGAGGCCGAGGGCTTCGGCTTCATCACCGGGGTCGACGGCAACCGCTATGCCTTCGCCCGCGAGGACATGCGCCAGGCCGCCACGATGGGCAAGGGCACCCAGGTGGAGTTCACGCCGTCCGGCGGGCAAGCCCGCGATGTCTTCGCCATCCATGCGCCGACCGCGCGCACGGCAGCCCCCATTCCCCAAGCGGGGCGTTCGGTGCCGCAGTTCGGCCGCCGCGGCGTGGCGGAGAGCCAGCCGGAACAGCCATCCTACGCACCGGCTCGCGCGCCGAGCGACGCGTCAACCTACACGGGTGCGTCCGCCACCGGGGAAGCGACCGGGCTGTGGTCCTATTTCTGGCGGGCGATCACGACGAACTACGTCAATTTCGGTGGCCGCGCGCGCCGCAAGGAATATTGGGCCTTCGTGCTGTTCACCATCCTTGGCGGATTGACGATCGGCGCGCTCAGCGGCATCGTCGCCGCCGTCTCCGGCCAGGGCCGCGACAGCATCCCGATGGTGACCCTCGTGCTGGTCGGAGTCTTCTGCCTGGCGATCATCCTGCCCAGCATCGCGGTCACGGTCCGCCGGATCCACGATCTCGGCCTGTCCGGCTGGTTCTATCTGCTGATCCTGGTGCCCTATGTCGGCGGGCTCATCCTTTTCGTCTTCACCCTGATCCCGTCGCAGAAGCATGAGAACAGGTGGGGGCCGGTGCCTAAGGGCGTGAAGATCCCCGTGCCCTACGTTCCGGCCGGCTGAGCAATCCCGTCAGCACAAAGAAAAGCGGCGCCCGGTGAGGCGCCGCTTTCACGTGTTCTCGTTCGCCCGGCTATCAGGCGAAGAACTTGGCCAGGATGGCGTCGCCCATCTGGGTGGTGCCGACCTCGGTCTTGCCTTCCGACATGATGTCCCTGGTACGCAGGCCGTCGTCGAGGACCGCGGCGATCGCGGCCTCGAGGCGGTCGGCCTCGGCCACCATGTTGAACGAATAGCGCAGGCACATGGCAAACGAGGCGATCATGGCGATCGGGTTGGCGATGCCTTGGCCTGCGATATCGGGGGCCGAGCCGTGCACCGGCTCGTAGAGCGCCTTGCGCTTGCCGGTCACCGCATCGGGCGCGCCGAGCGAAGCCGACGGCAGCATGCCGAGCGATCCCGTCAGCATCGCCGCCACGTCCGACAGCATGTCGCCGAACAGGTTGTCGGTGACGATGACGTCGAACTGCTTGGGCCAGCGCACCAGCTGCATGCCGCCGGCGTCGGCCAGCATGTGGTCGAGCTTGACGTCCGAATACTTGGCCTTGTGGGTTGCGGTCACCACCTCGTTCCACAAGACGCCCGACTTCATGACGTTGCGCTTTTCCATCGACGTCACGTGGTTCTTGCGCGTGCGTGCGAGTTCGAAGGCAACGCCCGAGATGCGCTCGATCTCGAAGGTGTCGTAGACCTGCGTGTCGATGCCGCGCTTCTGGCCGTTGCCGAGGTCGATGATCTGCTTGGGCTCGCCGAAATAGACGCCGCCGGTCAGCTCGCGCACGATCAGGATGTCGAGGCCCTCGACCACCTCCTGCTTCAGCGACGACGAGGCGGCCAGCGCCGGATAGCAGATCGCCGGACGCAGGTTGGCGAACAGCTCCATATCCTTGCGCAGGCGCAGCAGGCCGGCTTCCGGGCGCACTTCATAGGGGACCGCGTCCCACTTCGGGCCGCCGACGGCGCCGAACAGCACGGCGTCCGCAGCCATCGCCTTGGCCATGTCGGCGTCGGAGATCGCCAGGCCGTGCGCGTCGTAGGCCGAGCCGCCGACGAGACCTTCCTCGATGAGGAAGCCGCTGCCGAGCTTCTCGTTCATGGCGGCGATCAGCTTGCGGACCTCCGCCATGGCCTCGGGGCCGATGCCGTCGCCGGGCAGGAGAAGAAGATTGCGCGTCGCCATGGGAAACCTTTCCGAAAGATGCGTGAACCGCGGCCTTGCTAGCCTTGCAAGGGCGCCGGTGCAAGCGGGAAAGGCGCGGATTGCTTGAATTGGCGGGCCCTTGCAGCTACGTTTTGCTGGTCCAGGCACATGGGTGCATCATGCGCATGACCATCCAGATCGATGACGACTTGATGATGAAAGCGATGAACGCGACTGGCGAGTCGACAAAGAAGGCGACGGTGGAAACCGCTCTGCGGACGGTGGTCACCATAGCTGGGCAGAAGGCTGCTCTCGAAGAGTTGCGCGGCATGGGTTGGGAAGGTGATCTTGGCGTCATGCGCAACGACTGGGCGCCGGATGCCGACTGGGCACTCGACGGCGAGAAGTAGCCTTAGCGAGACGCCGCTGTCGCTACCCGATCTCCAGCAACAGCGCTCGATGGTCGGAGACCTCCGGCTCGGCTACCAGCTCGAAGCTGCGCACCGCGACATTGCCGCTGACCAGCATGTAGTCGGCGAAGCGCGGCGTCTTTCGGTAGAAGGACGTCCGCGTGTCGGTGAAGCCGCGGGACGTCACCAGTTCCGCCAGCCCGATGTCGCGCAGCGCTGCAAGCATACGGCTGCCGGGCAGCACGTTGAAGTCGCCGCAGACGACCAGCCCGTCGCCGTCTTGGCGCAACGTGCCGATCATCTCGATCAGCATTTTCGTCTGCGCATCGCGCGCGGGCGTGTCGCCCTTGCCGTCGAGTTCGCGCAGGCCGTGGAGATGGACGACAAGAGTCGTTCGCCCCGTGGCGTAGTCGTGCAGTCTCACCGCGTGGGCATTGCGCGAGCGCGGGTGCTGGCCAAATCCATCTGCCGAAAAGCCGCCGTGGATGAAGTCCTGTACCTGCCCGATGATCGGGATCGAGCGTCGGACGAAGGTGGCCAGCCCCCATTCGGACGGGATCGCCCGGTCGCCGTCATGGAGAGGACCGCGGGCGGCTGGACAGAAGAAGGCCTGGTGCCCGGGCAGGGCGTTCGCCACTTCGCCGAAAAGGTTCGCCCGTTGCGGCAGCTCGCCGCCGTCGCGATAGATGAGCCATGGCACCGTCGCCTCGGGCGTGCGGGTCGCCTCCTGCAGGCAGAGCACGTCGGGATCGGCGGCGCCGACATAGCTGACCAGTTCCTCGCCGAGCCTGCCGCCCCAGCCGTTCAGCGATAGGATGCGCAAGCGATCCCCCCTGGTGGTTACCCGCGCTTCAGCGCCGTCACCTCGATCTCGATCTTCATCTCGGGCTTGTTGAGCTGGCAGACGATCATCGTCGCCGCGGGGCGGATGTCCCCAAAGGTCTCGCCGAGGATCGGGAACACCAGGTCCACATGGGCCTGGTCGGTGATGTAGTAGTGCGCCCGCACCACGTCGGCCATGTCGAAGCCGCCGTCGGCAAGCGCCTTGGCGATGGTCGCCAGGCAGTTGCGCGTCTGCGCCTCCACGCTCTCGGGCATGGTCATGGTGTCATAGTCGTAGCCGGTGGTGCCCGAGACGAAGCACCAGTCGCCCTGCACGACGGCGCGCGAATAGCCGGCGGTCTTCTCGAAGGGCGAACCGGTGGAGATCAGCTTGCGCATGGCGTCCGCCTCACTGCGAGACCAGGGCCTTGGTCATGGCGTCCTTCACGTCGCCCGGCCATTCGGCCAACGCCGGCCAGGTCCTGGGCTCCGGCGTCTCGCCCGCCTGGGCGAAATAGAGCTTCTTGCCGGCGGCATCGACGCCGATGAAGGCGTCGGCGCTGCCGCAGGCGTGCGGCACGCAGCCGCTGGCGAAGAGCACGCCCGAAGCCGTCTTCTCCGGCTCGCCGGCGACCGACAGCCCAAGCGCCACCTGCTCGAGCTGGTCGCCGAGCAGCGCGGTGGCCGCCGCATAGAGTTCGGCATTGGCGAAGAAGTCGGCCGGATAGGTGATCTTGTCGGGCGAAATGTCGGCCCAGGTAGTGCCGGGCTGCGGCGTGAAGCCCAGCTCGCCCGCGACCTTGAGGCCGTCCTGCGGCGACCAGCTGCGCACCGGTGCCTTCGATCCCGGCCTGAGATAGGGCACGAAATAGAGCGTATCGCTGGTGGCGGCCGCCGGCGGGGTGCCGCATTCGTCGGCGCCGACGATGGTCGACTGGATGCCCGCCGCCGTTTTCCAGGCAAGCACCGTTGCGGGGCCGCAGGCATTGCCGCCGTCACCGACGTCGAAGATGGCGACCTTGGTCCCGTTGAGGTCCACGGTACGCTCGTAATAGGCGACGTAGTTGCGGGCGAGCTCCTTGCCGTCATAGGCGAGGATCTTGTCGAGGTCCTCGGTCTCGTTGATGGTGAAGGTGCCGCCTTCGAAGGGGATCTCCACCGGCTCGTCCGACTGGGCCAGTGCCTGTACCGACAGGCTGCCCGCCAGCGCGATCGAGGCAAGGAGGGTGGACGGCTTCATGCGACGCTCCCGAAATCCAATGTGACGTCCGGAGCGGCCGTAGTTGCGCTCCGAATCCCGGAGCGCGACAATGCCATGGCGCCATTGCGGTGTCAGCCGTTCCGCATTGCGCCAAATCGGCCTTTGTGGCTTGCCAGCATCACGGAATCGCGAGCGTCACTCGCTCCCCCGAAACGAAGAAAGCCCCGTTCGGATGGAACGGGGCTTCCAGGCATATTCAAATGCAAGCGGGCGATCAGGCCCAGGGGCGGCTTTCGCCGACCTTCTTCTCGTAGCTGTCGATCGAGCCGGCCTTCTCCATCGTCAGGCCGATGTCGTCGAGGCCGTTGAGCAGGCAGTGGCGACGGAAGTCGTCGAGGTCGAACTTGACCACGCCGCCGTCGGGGCCACGGATTTCCTTGGCTTCGAGGTCGACCGAGATGGTGGCGTTGGCGCCGCGCTCGGCATCGTCCATCAGCTTGTCCAGGTCTTCCGGGCTGACGGTGATCGGCAGGATGCCGTTCTTGAAGCAGTTGTTGTAGAAGATGTCGGCGAACGACGTCGAGATCACGCAGCGGATGCCGAAGTCGAGCAGCGCCCAGGGCGCATGCTCGCGCGACGAGCCGCAGCCGAAATTGTCGCCGGCGACGAGGATCTCGGCCTTGCGGTAGGCCGGCTTGTTGAGCACGAAGTCCGGGTTCTCCGAACCGTCCTCGTTGTAGCGCATCTCGGCGAAAAGCCCGGTGCCAAGCCCAGTGCGCTTGATCGTCTTGAGATAATCCTTGGGGATGATCATGTCGGTGTCGACGTTGACGATCGGCAGGGGGGCGGCGACGCCCGTGAGCTTGGTGAATTTTTCCATGGCTTTTTGCCCGTCTGGCTGTTGCGGGGATTTTGGCTTGCCCCGCTTTACACAAGCTTGGCCGGGAATCAAAGCGTTTAGACGCTGCGGAAGCCGGGGGTGCGCCGTCGATGCTGCGGCGCTTCGCAGTCGATCGACCGGCGCTCGTGGCCCTGCAGGGCCGTTCGCCATAGAATGGATGCTCCGGGCGATGGGGAGGCGGGATGGAATCGTTGACGAAGACGCAGATTGTCAGGCTCGCGCTGCTCGCCGGTGGGGTGGGGCTGCTCGCCGGCGCTGCCGCGGCGGCGATGCTCTGGCTGATGCAGCGCGTCAGCTCGCTTGTCTGGGCAGTCAGTGATGCCCGCTGGTACATTCTTCTCGCGGCGATCGCGGGCGGAGCGCTGATCGGCCTCACGCGGATGATGGGGGCGACCGACGGTGTCGACGAGCAGCTCGCGGCCCTGCGCGACCCGGCGCATATCCATCGACGCAACGCCCTCTATGTCGGCATGGCGGCGGTGGTCGCCGTCGCGTTCGGCGGCGCGGTCGGACCCGAGGCCGGATTGCTGGCGGTCGTGGCGGAACTGACCTCCGCCATTGCGATCTTCCTTGGCCGGAGCCATGCCGATATGCGGGTCATTGGCGAAGCCGGCGCCGCCGGAGCGCTTTCCGGTTTCTATGGCTCGCCGCTCGGCGGCGCGGCCTATGCCGACGACAAGCCCGAGGCGCCGCGCGCCATGCTGCTGCTCGCCGGACTTTGCGGGCTGCTCGGGTTCCTGCTGGCGGCGCGGCTGCTGCTGTCGGGTGGCTTCCATCGCATCGAGCTGCCGGCGTACTCCCCGCCGGGAGATGGAAGCGATCTCGTCCTGGCCGTCGTCCCCGCGCTGCTCGGCGCCACGGTGGGCGTGCTGTTCCTCTTTGCCCTGCCGGCGGCAAAGGGGCTGGTCCGGCGCGTGTTGCCGTCGGCTTTCTGGCAGCCCGTCGCCGGCGGCGTGGCCTTCGGCCTGCTGGCTGCGATGCTGCCCTTGCTCCGATTTTCCGGCCATGGCGAGATTGCCGGCATGCTCGAATGGGCGGCCACTGCCGGCATGGCGGCGTTGCTGCTGCTGGGCGCGCTCAAGGTTATGGCCGCGGTGCTCTGCCTGTCGACGGGATGGCTGGGCGGGGCGATCTTTCCGCTGATCTTCGCGGGCGCTGCCGCAGGGGCGTCGGTGCTTGCCGTCGCACCCGGCATCGCACCGGCGGTGGCGATCGCCGCCGGCATGAGCGCCGCCGCCACGGCCGGGCTGGGCCGGCCGATCGCTGCGGTGCTGATCATGCTGTTCGCGGTCGATGGCTCGCTGTTCGGCCCGATCTGCGTCGGGGCGCTGTGCGGCTATGCCGGCAGCCTGCTCGCGCCAAAGCAGGAACACTAGTTGCCGAAGGTGGCCTCGAGGGCCGCCGTCGTGACGGCGGCCCGTGCCGGTCAGGCGCGTGCGAGCGCCATCACGCCGGTCTCGGTGCCGGTCAGGCGCCGCGAGCGGCCGTCGGCGCCCACCACCATCTGGATGCGCCGGCGTTCCGACGAGAACAGTTTCGAGGTCGACACGTCCACCGGCGGGTTGAAGGTTATGGTGACGCGCCAGAGATCCGGCTTGATCGTCTCTTCGAGGCCGATGACGCGGCCCCTGGCCGGGTTGCCGTTGAAGGTGCCTGCGACGGTCTCGCCGACGCCGAAGGGTACGGCCCCCTTGGGCTCGTCGGCCTTCGCTGTTACCGGACGCGCCGCAAGCGTGTTCCAGTCGCGGGCGCCGTTCTGCTTGGCGACCAGCTCGAGGGCCTTGGCGTGGCTGATGTCGAAACCCTCGGCGGCGAGCGCGTCGCGCAGCCTGCGGGCATTGGTCTTGTAGTCGGTCGGGGTCTGACCGTTGGTCATGGTTTCGCTCCTTCGCGATTGGCGAACGGCGTCTTTCGAAATCGGGAGCCCGCATTGCCGCTTCGGCCGTCGCATCGACAGGGAAACGAGATTTTCGAGGGAAGCTTCACCGTGCCTTGCGGCTGCGGGCGGCAGGGGCTTCCCGCCCTTGACCGCGCTCAGATAGGGAGAAGCCGACGCAACGTCAATGGCTTGGTCGCCCATTGCATCGGCTGCGCCAAGCACTACCTTGAGCCTTGCGCGGACGATGCGGGAGAATTGGATGCCGAATCTTGCGAAAAGCTCTCTGCTTGCCGCTGCCGTTCTGCTAGGCGGCATGGCGCAGGCGTTCGCAGGCGGCCTGGTGGGCCAGCCCGACCGTGACACGCTGATCCGCGAAGGCCGCTTCGACGAGCTGCAGATCCTCGAGAACCGCGAACGGCGCATCGAATTCCAGCAACGGCAGCAGCGGCTGCGCGAGGTCGACCGCCAGACGGCCAACCAGCCGACCCCGAGGCCGGACGTGCCGGTGGTCCGGCCGGGCTGCCGGATCGATGTCTTCGGCAGCAATTTTCTCCGCGCCTGCCGCTGAAGTTTTCTCCCCGGCCGCGCGAGGACCCGCCCGAGGCGCGGGATCGTGGCGGATAGTGGTGCTCTACTCGGCCGCCACCCGTTCTGCCAGCACGTCGTCGAGCCGGTCGTAGCCGGCGGCTACGCCATCGGCCATGCCAACCTGGATTGCGCCGTCGCGGACCTTTTCCGAGCTGTAGAGAACCGTCATTACCGAGGTGGTGCGGCCGTCCCTTTCGGTCAGCACCAGCGTCACATGTGCCTCGCCGTCGGTCCAGTCCATGTCGAAGAGCTCGGTGCTGGCGAGCCTCTCGGGCCTGACGATCTCGCGATATGTGCCGGTCATGCCCATGTCGCGGCCGTCGACGTGCTGCCAGACGAAGCGGTAGTTCCCGCCGACGCGCAGGTCGATGTCGCAGACCGAAAAACGCCAGCCGTCCGGCCCGGTCATCCAGCGCTTCAGCAACGCCGGAATCGTCCAGCAGTCGAAGACCAGGTCGCGCGGCGCGTCGAAGACGCGCGTCATGGCGATCTCGCGCGGGCTCGGTGTCGTCACTTCCAGTCGGTGCGTCATCGTCCTCTCCTCGTGTCGCTTTTCGGCTCAGGCCTTGCCCTTGTGCGCCTGCAATTCGGCAAGCAGGGTATCGAGCCGCCTGTAGTTGCCTTCCCAGACCTTGCGGTATTCCTCCATCCAGCCCACGGCCTCGGCGAGCGCCGCGCCCTCGATGCGGCAGGGCCGGCGCTGGGCGTCGCGGCCACGCGAGATCAGGCCGGCGCGTTCCAGCACCTTGAGGTGCTTGGAGATCGCCGGCTGGCTCATGTCGAAGGGCTCGGCCAGCTCCATCACCGTCGCCTCGCCCCCGATCAGCTTGGCGAGGATCGCCCGGCGCGTCGGGTCGGCAAGCGCCGCAAAGGTGGCGTCGAGGCGTTCGGACAGCGTCATCTCATGAACTCGCTTTTGATAACTATTTGGTTATATAAAAGATCGGCTGCGTTGTCCAGACGGTCGCTGGGGCTTCTCCAGGGCGCGGCAAGGAAAGGCCCTCCCCGTCGGGGGGAGGGCCTGCGGCGGGCAGGCGGGCAGAGCCCTTGCGGGCGCGCTATGCCGCCTTTCGGGCGTGCCGGGCCTTGAGGTTCTGGTTCAGGCGGAAGAAGTTCTTCGGATCGTACTTCTGCTTGACCTCGATCAGCCGCGCATAGTTGACGCCATAGGCGGCCTCCACCCGGTCCGCTTCGTCCGACGGCATGAAGTTGACATAGGCGGTGCCGATCGCCTGCGGCTTGGTCGCCTCGTAGATGCCGCGCGCCCAGGCGATGCAGGCGTCGTCCATCGCCGCCTCGCGCCAGCGCGCATGCACGTTCATGACATAGTGCGAGCTGCGCTGCGGGAAGGCCGTCGCCTCGGTGGCGACCTGCCCGGCGACGCCGCCGACATGGCCGATGAACACTTCGCATTCCGGTCCGGGCAGGTTTCGGATCGCCTGGTCGAGCGCATCGATGGTCTCGTCGGCCAGTTCGATGAAGTCGTGGCTCTTCCAGTAGTTGCGGGCGCCCGGCGCAAGCAGCGGGTCGAAGGCCGCCTGCCATCCGACGAAGGGGTTCGGTCCGACCACGTCGACGATCGGCTTGCCGATGCCGCGCAGGCGGGCCGTCGCCTGTTCGCCCGCCGCCATCTCGCCGCACCAGCACATGGCCAGCACCAGCACCTCCTTGCCGTGCCAGTCGGCCGGCAGGAACGGCAGCGGCGGGGCGCGGCGCGCAACCGTCCAGCAGGTCAGCTCGTCGGGGGCGTCCTCGAGCGCGGCCCGGTATCCTTCGAGCACCGCCTTGGCGTCGTCGAACGGGTGCACGACGAGGCCCGAAAGCACCTGCGGCCCGAGCTTGTGCAGCTTGAACTCGAAGGCGGTCACCACGCCGAAATTGCCGCCGCCGCCGCGGATGGCCCAGAACAGGTCCGGATGCTCGGCGGTGCTCGCCCGCACCAGCTCGCCGTCGGCGGTCACCACGTCGGCGGAAAGCAGGTTGTCGATGGTGAGCCCGAGCTTGCGCGCCGTCCAGCCGAAGCCGCCGCCGAGCGTCAGGCCGGCTATGCCGGTGGTCGAGTTGATGCCGGTCGGCACCACCAGCCCGAAGGCCTGAGTCTCCTTGTCGACGTCGGCCAGGATCGCGCCCGGCTCCACCCAGGCCCTGCGGGCTACTCGGTCGACGCGCACCGATTTCATCCTGGTGAGGTCGATCATCAGCCCGCCGTCGCAGACGGCGTTGCCGGCGATGTTGTGGCCGCCGCCGCGCACGGCGACGAGCAGATTGTTCTCACGCGCGAAATTGATGGCGGCGATGACGTCGCCCGCGCCGGCGCAGCGCACGATCAGGCCGGGCCGGCGGTCGATCATGGCGTTCCAGATGGCGCGCGCCTCGTCGTAGCCGGGATCGCCGGCATTGAGCACGTCGCCGCGCAGGCTGGCGGCGAAGGCATCGAGCACAGGCGCGCTGAGCATCGCCATGCCTCCGTCCAGCGTGGTCAGGCTGAGGTCGTTCATGGGGCTTCCTCCGTTGAGAGAAATGCCTCCTCGTCCCGCATGGCGGCGGATTGTGCGCC
Source organism: Aminobacter sp. BE322 (assembly GCF_050433525.1). NCBI lineage: Bacteria > Pseudomonadati > Pseudomonadota > Alphaproteobacteria > Hyphomicrobiales > Phyllobacteriaceae > Aminobacter > Aminobacter sp. BE322. The sequence continues at coordinate 27,201 of NZ_JBNPXB010000004.1, forward strand.
TCGCCCGCCGCCGCGACAAGCCAGACGGCGGCGTTATGGCCGAATTTGATGAGCCGGGGCCTTTGACGGCACGCCGCCGGGCCCGTTCATGGCCCGAATGCCTACACCACCGCCCGCCGGTAGAGGTGCCAGGTCGCGTGCCCGAGCACCGGCAGCACCACCAGGAGCCCGAGAAACAGGGGTGCGCAGGCGGCGAGCACCGCCACCGTCACGACGAGGCCCCAGCCCAGCATCACCAGCGGGCTCGCCAGCACCGTGCGGATCGAAGTCAGCATGGCGGTGACGAAGTCGACCTCGCGGTCGAGCAGCATGGGGATCGAGATCACGGTGATCGAAAACAGCACCAGGGCAAGGGCCGCGCCCTCGATGTGACCGACCGCCAGGAACACCCAGCCCTCGTTGGTGGTGAGCACCACGTCGGCGAAGCGGTCGAGCGTGGCATAGGACATGCGGCCGAGGATCAGCGCCATCAGCAGCCTGATCTGGTACATCCATACCCAGAACACGAACAGCATCGTGAAGGCCATCCACGACACCTCGCGCCGGCGCTGGGCCCAGATGACCTGCCACACCTCCCGGACGGTCGGCATCCGTCCCGCCTCCAGCCCGCGGCTCACCTCGTAGAGGCCGACGGCGGCGAAGGGGCCGACCAGCGGAAAGCCGATGGCGAAGGGATAGATCAGCCATGGCTCGTGCAGCACCAGGAGCGAGGTGGTGATCGCCAGGCCGATCACCACGAACACGGCGGCGATAGCGAGGCCGATTGTCGGCCGCCGCGCAAAGTCCGCGGCACCCTCGGCCAGGCTGTCGCGGATGTCGGCCATCGTCAGCGCCCGCACCTCGGGCAGTGCCCCCGGCCGCCTGGCATTGCCGCTGCCCATGTCGACCATCGCTTCCTCCCTCGCTCGGTCCGCCAAGATTCCAGCTTGCATCCCAGGGGGCGGACGGCCTTGATCGAGATCAAGGGTGCGCGGAACCACCCACCCCTTATCGCGGCTACTCCTCCGGCAGCCCGGCGCGCCGCCAGCCCTCGACGAAGGTGTCGAACAGGCGCGGGATGTGGCGAAACGGATGGCTTTTCTTCATCACCGCGATCGACACGCCGGGATTCGCCGCCCTGAGCGTCGCGATGGCGCGGCGGGCGGCTTCCGGATCGCCGGCGAAGACGGAGTAGGCGGCGAGCTGGCGATAGGCCCAGGTCACCTGCGGGTTCTTGTCGATCATGTCCTGCGTAAGTTTGGCGGCTTGCGCGAACTTGCCCTCGAGTCCGCTGGCCGCCGCCAGCCCCATGGTGAAGTTGTGTTCCAGCGGATCGAACGGGCTCAGGGCCATGGCGCGCTCGAAGTCGCGCCTGGCCGCCTGCGGCTGGTCGCGGTAGATCGCGACCCATCCGGATCGGGCCCAGGCCCAGGCGCTGTTCGGGTCGAGCGCCAGCGCCCTTTCGATATAGGCGCCGGCGCGGCTCTGGTCGGTGGTGCACATGCTGAGAGCCGCGCCCATCGCCGTCAGCGCCATCGGGTCGTTGCTCGCCAGCCGCGCCGCCGTCTCGGCGTCAGCGAGCGCCAGTTGCCTTTCCCTGTCGGGGTCGGACGACCACAGATAGACGAGGTTCTGGGCATGCCCCCAGGCGCGCAGCGCATAGGCCCGGCCATAGCGCTGGTCCGCCGCGATCGCCTGTTCGAGCAGGGCGATCCCCAGCCGGTTGCCGTCGCTCGTCGCGCTCCAGATGTCGGGATAGGCCCGCAGCACCAGCTCGTAAGCCCTGAGGCTCTCTGGCGGCTTGCGTCTCGCGGCTTCGATCTCGGCCTTGAGCAGGGCCGGGTGCATGGCGCCGGCCACCTGTCCGGCGATCTCGTCCTGCAGGGCGAAAATGTCGGATGCGGCGCGGTCGTAGCGTTCGGACCAGATCTGGGCGCGTGTTCGCGTGTCCTCCAGCTTGACGGCGACCCGCACCCTGTCCATCGACCGGCGCACCGAGCCTTCGACGGCATACTGGACGCCGAGTTCGCGTCCGATCTCGGCGAGGTCGACGAAGCGGCCGCGGTAGGTATAGGCCGACTGGCGGGCGATGACGAAGAAGTCGCTGACCCGGGAAAGCGTGGCGGTGATCTCCTCGACCACGCCTTCGACGAGAAACTCGTCCTCCGGGCCGCTCAGGTTCTCGAACGGCAGCACCACGACCGAGGGCTGATCGGTGCCGCGCGACGGCGACTGGCGGTCCGGCACAGGCGAGGTCGAATTTTGCCCGGGCGGGGGGCTAACCTCGCGCTCCGCCTCGATCAGCGCGCTCGTGGCGGCCTCCGGCTCGGCCTCGAGTTCGCGCCGCAGCGCCTCCTGGCACAGCTTGTATTGCCTGAGTGCCGCGTTCGGCTGGCCGCGCTGCAGGCACAGCCGGATGATGGCGCGGTGCGCTTCCTCTGCGGTCGGATCCGCCGCGAGCAGCCTTTCCGCCAGCCGTTCGCAGGCCGCCGCCGATGGCGAGCCGGGCCGGGGCGCGGCCTGGCTCAGCCGCTCCGCCACCTGCAAGGCGATGCGCCGGTAGCTGCGCTGGTGTGGCGCGAACCAGTCCGTCCCCTCGTGGATCGCGTCCGCGGCGAGCAGGTCGCCCCGGTAGAGTTCGGCGGCAGTCGCAAGACCGCCGTCGTCTCCTTGAGCCGTCTGCTCGAAAACCCAGATGTCGGCTGTGCCCGGTTCCGCCTTCAGCGTGACGGTGTCCAGATCGCTTTCGACCTCGACCCTGGCGGCGTTTCCGGCTGGAAAGCTGCGCCTGATGTCGACAAGCGCCTGGCGCAGGCTGTTGCGCGCCTGTGCCTCGCCGCGCCCCGGCCAGAACGCCTCGCAGAGCGCCTCGCGCCGCACCGGCTTGCCGCCCGCCAGCACGAGGGCGGCGAAAATCTGCGCCGTCTTGCGCGTGGCGAAGCGGACAGGCCGGTTTTCCGGGGAAACCACCTCGAGGCCACCGAACAACCGAATGCGCATCAGCGTGCTCCAGCACTGGCGATGTCATGCAACAATAACACTGCCGAGGCCCGATTTAACGCCGATTTAACGCGGTCACGCAGCCCTTTGCACGCGCCGTTCACGCCGCGCGAACGCCGGCATCACAGCCCGGTGGCAAAGTCTTCCCATCAACTTCGCAATGGGAGGCCATGATGGCTTACTCGGCATATTCCGGTCACAAGCTGCCGGCATCCGGTTTCACCGCACGCTTCGTCGAAGCCGCGGCCACGCGTTTCGCCGCGATCGGAGACTGGTGCCGGCTCGCCCGTACCCGCAGGGCGATCGAGGCGCTCGGTCCGGAGCAGCTCAAGGACATCGGCTATCCTTCGGTCGAAGCGAAACCCTCGATGGAAGTCGAGCGCGGACTGATGATCAGGCTCGCGACCATGCGCTGAAGCATTTTGCAGCCGGACGAATTCGTCTGGCGTCGCACGAATGCGGCCAGGAAAAACAAACTGGCGTGGCGGTCCCCCGCAATGTCTTGCAGGGCGGCCGCCGCATCGCAAAAGCAATATTCGGGCCGTCCGGCAAGCGAATGATCAAATTCGTCGAATTCGCCTATCTTATGGTTAACCACCTTTTAGGGCCTTTGTGGACGCCCCTACGGCATCGGCCTACGCTTCCATCGTTGCGAGTATCGATGGAGGCGAATATGGCAAAGCGGCCCTTTACTGTTTGATTTCATCCGCGGTCTCGCCTCTCTGCCGTGCGTCGGTGCCGGCGGCGATATGGGCGGCGGGCGCGAAAGCTGATCCGGCATTCGTGCCGGGTACGACTGAGCCGTCCGGGTCCGAGCCCGTGACGGCTCTTTCATTTCCCCTGGTCGCTCGCAGCCTTCGGCCGCCCGGCAGAGTTCGCAGGCGGGGATAGATTTCCGGCTATTACCGATACAACCTTTTGTTATTGCTTGGATTTCAAAAAAACTTCCGGCTGATTTCTCCACCCCTTCGAGAGCCGACTTAAGATCGGTTCATCTCCCTCGCGGGAAGCCTGGTGCGCACCGGGTATCAGGTGGGGGAGACGGTGTCCTGGCCGGCGGCGCTAACGGTGGCGTCGCTGGGTGTTGAGCCCCCAGGCCAGGGCCCCGCCAGCCGTCGCGCGAGAACGCGTTTCCACGGCACGAGGGCGGGGCAAGAGCACCGGCGGACGCATGGCGGCGTGCCGCACACATAGTATCAGGAAGGCGCGCCCCATGCGTCGGCTTCCCACATGACCAAATCCCGGCTGGTGCGCCAGGCCGGGCGGCTTGCCCGTGGCACATCCGCATGAAACGGCTGCAAGAGCGCATCGATGGTGCACCGAACGGGCTGGGGGGAGAGGTGGCCGCGAAGCGGCCGGTAAGGGGCGAAGCTCGGTGGCATGCGTGACCTCATCCTCCGGCATGCTCGGGACGAGGGGCGAAAAGTCAGATCACGTTCAGTTCGCGGAACGCCCGGCCCTCGGCGATGCGCTGATAGCCGAAGGCGGAGCAGTCGATGCTGCGGTAGCCGCCATGGACGATGAGCTCGGCCAGCGCCCTGCCGACGGCCGGCGCCTGCTGCAGGCCGTGGCCGGAGAAGCCGTTGGCGAAAATGAAGTTCTCGACCTCGGGATGCGGGCCGATGACGGCGTTCTGGTCGAGCGCGTTGTAGTCGTAGTGGCCGACCCAGGCGCGCGTCGGCTTGATCGCCTCGAAGGCCGGCACGCGGGTGGCGAGCACCGGCCAGATCACCTCTTCGAACAGCGGCCAGTCGGGGTTGAAGTCGGCCGGATCGGCCGCCTGCTCGCCCTCTTCGCTCTCGGCCCCGCCGGTGATGTAGACCGAGCCCTCGGGCCGGACATAGACGCCGCTCGGGTCGACCATCAGCGGCATGTCGTCGAAGCGGTCGCGCGCCTCGAAGACGAAGACGTTGCGCTTGCGCGGCTCGACCGGCAGCACGAGGCCTGCCATGGCCGAGACCTTGCCGGCATTGGGACCGGCGGCGTTGATGATCGTGCCCGCCTCGAGCCTTTCGCCGTTCGTCAGCGTCACGGCGGTGACGCGGCTGCCCTGCCGCTCGATGCCGGCGACTTCTGCCGTGATCAGGTCGACGTTCTTGGTCTTCAGCGCCTTGCGGAACAGGCCGAGCATGGCATGCGCGTCGAACCAGCCTTCGCCCGTGCGGCCATAGGCGCCGGCCGAAATGCCCTCGGTCGAGATCCACGAGAAGCGCTTCCGCAACTGCGCGGCGTCCTCGAGCACGATGTCGGCGCCCTCGGCCATCTGGGCCTCGTGGTTGGCCTTGAGGATGGGCAGGCCGTTCTCGCCGGCGAGGATCAGGTAGCCGCCCTCGCGGAAGCCGATGTCGGCGTCCTCGCCGAACTCGTCCTTCAGGCGCCGGAACAGGCCGAGCGTGAACTGCGACAGGCGGATGTTCTCGGGGATCGAGAATTGCTGGCGGATCGAGGCGCAGGACAGCGTGGTCGCGGCCGTGGCGAATTGCGGATCGCGTTCGACCAGCGCGATCGAGCCGGTAAAGCCCTCGTCGCGCAGGTAGTAGGCGATCGAGCTGCCGACGATCGCGCCGCCGATGATGACCACGTCGTAGCGTGCCATGAAATGATTCCGTCTGTTCGGATGGAGGAGAAAAGCAGTTACGCCACCGCCCGGCAAGCACTTGCAAGGGCCAGCATTGCCGGGCAAGAAGACCAGATGTCACATTCTCCGTCCCGCCCCCGCCGTTCGGCGCTGTTCGTGCCCGCCAGCAACGAGAAGGCGATCGCCAAGCTGCCGCAGCTTGGCTGCGACGCCGTCATCTTCGATCTGGAGGACGCCGTACTGCCCGAGCACAAGGCAGCCGCTCGCGACAGGCTGGCCGGCATCTTGGCCGAAAGGCCGGCGGGCAACCGCGAATTTCTCGTCCGCATCAATTCGCTGGCGAGCCCCTGGGGCGTGGAGGACCTTGCGGCTGCGAGCGGATGGGCTATCGACGGCGTGCTCCTGCCCAAGATCGCGACGCCGCGCGACATCATCGAGGCGGGCGACGTGCTCGACGACAGCGACGCGCCCGACAGCGTCAGGCTCTGGGCGATGATCGAGACGCCGCGCGCGCTGGTCAACATCGCCGCCATCGCCGAGCTCGGCCGCGATCCCGCCGCGCGGCTCGCTTGCCTGGTCGCCGGGCTCAACGACCTCGCCAAGGACACCGGCGTGATGCTCACGCCCGACCGCCGCTACCTGCAGTCCTGGCTGATGCAGATGGTGCTCGCGGCGCGGGCCGGCGGCGTCGACATGCTCGACAGCGTCTCCAACGATTTTCGCGACCTCGACGCCTTTTCGGGCGAATGCCGGGAGGCGGCCGCGATGGGATTCTCGGGCAAGACGGTGATCCATCCCGCCCAGATCGGCCCCGCCAACGAGGCGTTCTCGCCCTCGGCCGAGGCGCTTGCCGAGGCGCGCGCCGTCGTCGATGCCTTCGCGCTTCCGGAAAATGCCGGGCGCGGTGTAATCTCGCTCGAAGGCAAGATGGTCGAGCGGCTGCATCTCGCCCAGTCCGAAAAGCTGCTCGCCCGGGCGGCGATGATCGAGAAGCTGAAGAACTGACAGCGCGATGCGGAGACAAGCATGAAACTCTACCGCTTCCTGACCGGTCCCGACGACGCCACGTTCTGCCACAAGGTGACGGCGGCGCTGAACAAGGGCTGGCACCTGTTCGGCTCGCCCACCTATTCCTTCGATGCCGAGACCAAGACGATGCGCTGCGGCCAGGCCGTGGTGAAGGACGTCGACGGCGTCGAATACGATCCCGGCATCAAGCTCGGCGATTTCTAAGCCGGGAGGCGCCTGATGAATGGGGCGCCGCGTTCAGTCGACCGACGCTTCCAGCTTTTCCATGTCGTCGTCGGAAAGGCCGAAATGGTGCCCGATCTCGTGGATCAGCACATGGGTAACGATGTCGCCCAGCGTCTCCTCGTTCTCCGCCCAGTAGTCGAGGATCGCCCGGCGGTAGAGGGTGACGCGGTTGGGGCCTTCGCCGGTCTGCGGGTTCCAGCGCTCGGCGATGCCGCGTCCTTCGAACAGGCCGAGCAGGTCGAAGGGCGTTTCCAGCGACAGGTCGTCCATGATCTCGTCGGTCGGGAACTCGGCGATCTGGATGACGACGTCGCCGGTGAGGGCGCGGAATTCTTCAGGCAGGTGGGCATAGGCTTCGAGCGCCAGGAGCTCCATCTCCTCGATCGAGGGCGACAGCTGGTCGTGCCAGGCGCGGGTCTTGTAGATGCGGGCCATTCTTTTTCCTTTTGAGGGCATATAGCCTTTCACCGCACGCCTTACGAGGCCTTTGCCGTGGCGGGGATGATTTAGGCGCCGGAGGCACTTGCCCGGAGAGGAATAGATTCTCATCGAATCGGCTTGACTCTCCTCGATGGCTCTGGAATCTATGAGAACATAACGTGAACATATTGAGGAAGGCAGACCGACATGGCGACCAGCGCCGTGGCGCGGGACGTCGTTTTTGCCCTGCGCCGGAAGATAGCGAAGATCGAGGGGACGCTGGCCGAGAGGCTGGCCCCGCCCTCCGACGGCCAGTCTTCCGCCGGCCAGCCTGTTGCCGGTCTGCTTGTCCGCCGCAACGGTCTTGCCTCGGCGCGCGACTTCTTCCTGCCGACCGGCGTCGAACGCCTCGACGAAATCCTGGGCGGCGGCCTGCCTCGGGCGGCGCTGACCGAGATCCACGGAACCGAAACCCGCAATGCCGGGGCTGCCGCAGGGCTCGCCCTCTGCCTGGTCAGCCGCATGCTCAGGGAGCGGTCGCGGCCGCAGGATCTGGTCCTGTGGGTCGGCACGACCGAGATTTTCCGCGAGGCGGGGCTTCCCTACGTGCCAGGACTGGGCAGGTTCTTCGGCATTCTGGCCGAAAGCCTGCTGTTCGCCGAGGCGCCGAAGCCGGCCGACGTGCTCTGGATCGCCGAGGAGGCGGCCCGCATCGAGGAGATCGCGACAATCGTGGTCGAGATGCGGGGCAATCCGCGCAGCGTCGACCTCACGGCGACGCGCCGCCTGCACCGGCGGGCGCAAGACAGCGGCCGTCCCATCTTCCTGCTGCGCCAGTCGGCCGAGCCGGAGCCCACCGCCGCCCCCGTCAGGCTGGTCGCAGCACCCGCGCCGGCCACCCTGCGGCAGACACTTCTCGGCCCGCTCGCCGGCTCTATCGGCGCGCCCGCATTCGCTGTCGAGATCGGCAAGAGCCGTACCGCTCTGCCGGGCAGCTTCATTCTGGAATGGAACCCCGATGCACGCACCCTCGCAGAGAGAAGTCCAGAGAATCGTGTCGCTGTGGTTTCCCCATCTCGCGGCCGAACGCGTCCTCCGGCGCAGGCTGGGGCGGTCCTGGCGTTCAAGCCCGCAGGCGGCGAAGCCGCTGGTGACCAGCCACCGCGAGAACAACACCCAGCGCATCGCCGGCCTCGACGCGCAGGCTGAAGCGCTCCGGCTGAAGCCGGGCATGGGCATTGCCGAGGCGCGCGCCATGCATCCCGACATCGACGTGGTCGAAGCCGATCCCGAGGCCGATCGCAGATTGCTCGAAGGGCTGGCCGACTGGTGCGACCGCTACACGCCGCTCGTCGCCATCGACGGTGCCGACGGACTGTTCCTCGACATCACCGGCTGCGCCCATCTCTTCGGCGGCGAAAAGGCACTGCTCAACGACCTCATGATGCGGTTCTTCCACCAGGGGTTCGACGTGCGCGCCGGCCTCGCCTCGACACCGGGCGCGGCATGGGCCGCCGCCCGCTTCGCCACCGGCCACATCCTGGCTCCGGGCAGCGAGTGCAGTTTCCTGGCCCGCCTGCCACTGTCGGCGCTGCGGATCGATCCTGCCACGAAGGCGAGCCTCGAAAGCGTCGGGCTGCGCACCGTGGGCGCGATCATGGACGGTCCGCGCGCACCGCTCGTCCGGCGTTTCGGCGCTGAACTCATCGAACGGCTCGACCAGGCGCTGGGCCGGCTCGAGGAGGCGATCTCGCCGCGCCTGCCGGTGGCGCCGCTTTCGGTCGAGCGCCATCTCGCCGACCCGCTGTCGCTCATCGACGACATCGAGCGGCTGGTCGGCCTGCTCGCCGCCACCCTCAAGGCGGACCTGGAGCGCAGGGAGGAAGGGGCGCGGGTGCTCGAACTGCTGCTGTTCCGGGTCGACGGAATGGTCAGCCGCATAGCGGTCGGCGCCTCGCGTCCCATTCGAGAACCCACGCTGGTGCGCAGGCTGTTCCATGAACGGCTGGCGACGCTGGGCGAAACCATCGATGCCGGCTACGGTTTCGATCTCGTGCGCCTTTCGGCCCTGTCGACGGCCCGGTTCGACGCCCGCCAGGCCGATCTCGCCGGTGAGGTCGACGACGGCGGCGAGGAGCTGGCAATCTTTGCCGATCGCATCGGCGCCCGCCTCGGCGAGGCCGCGGTTCTCGAAGCCGTTGCCGTCGACAGTCACCTGCCGGAACGCGCCGCACCCGCCATCCCTTACGCCCTGGAAGAGGCACGTAAGGGTGCGGCCGGGCGCCCGGCCAGGGAGGTGCAGCCCGTTGGCAAGCGTCCCCGGCCGGCCGAGCGCCCCATCCGGCTGTTCCGGGTGCCCGAGCCCATCGAGGTGCCGGCCACCGAGGTGCCCGACGGGCCGCCACTCAATTTCCGCTGGCGTCGGGCACTGCATCGCGTGGCCCGCGCCGAAGGGCCGGAGCGCATCGCGCCGGAATGGTGGCGCGAGGGCGCCGATGCGCCGACGCGCGACTATTACCGCATCGAGGACGCCGAGGGCCGCCGCTACTGGCTCTACAGGCAGGGCCTCTACAGCGCGCAGGCAGTGCCGCGCTGGTTCCTGCACGGGGTCTTCGCATGAACGCGGTCTCTGCCCCAGGCTATGCCGAGTTCGGCATCCGTTCGAACTTCTCCTTCCTGCGCGGCGCCTCGACGCCGGAGGAACTGACCACGACGGCCAAGTTTCTCGGCTTTTCGGCCTTTGGCCTGGCCGACTGCAACACGGTGGCGGGCGTCGTCCGCGCCTGGAAGATGGCGGAGGAAGAGAAGCTCCCCTACCATCCGGGCTGCCGGCTGGTCTTTTCCGACGGCACGCCGCAGATGCTCGCCTATCCGCAGGACCGCGAGGGCTGGGGGCATCTCTGCCGCATGCTGACCCAGGCCAACATGCGCGGCGAAAAGGGCGCCCCCGACCTGCGCCACGAGGATCTCCTCGAGTGGGGCGATCTTCTGTCCCTGGCCGTGCTTCCGAATCTTGCCGGCGACGTCGAGCAGGAGATGGCGCTGCTGCGGCTGCTCAAGAAGCGTTTCGGAAATGCGCTCTGGCTGGCCGTCGCGCCCGCCTTCGGCGGCAGCGACCACTTCAGGATAGAGCAGGCGGCAGCCATGGCCCAGGCTGTCGGCCTGCCGCTGATGGCGACCAACGATGCGCTCTACCATGTGCCGGGCCAGCGGCCGCTGCACGACGTGCTGACGGCGATCCGCCTCAACGTGCCGGTCGCGGAAGCGGGCTTCGGGCTCGAAGCCAATGCCGAGCGTCATCTCAAAACGCCCATCGAGATGGCGCGGCTGTTCCGCCGCCATCCGGAGGCGCTCGCCGAGACCCTGCGCTTCGCCGCCAGCCTGCATTTCTCGTTGAAGGAGCTTCAGTACAACTATCCCGACGAGCCGACGGAATCGGGGCTCGGGCCACAGGCGGAACTCGAACGGCTGACCTGGGAGGGCGCGCATGAGCGCTATCCCGGCGGCATCCCGGAAAAGGTGAAGGGACTCATCGGGCACGAACTCGGCATTGTCGAGAAGCTCACTTACGCCCGCTATTTCCTCACCGTCCATGAGATCGTGAAGTTCGCGCGCTCGAAGGGAATCCTCTGCCAGGGGCGAGGCTCGGCCGCCAACTCCATCATCTGCTACTGCATCGGCATCACCGATGTCGGGCCGGAGATCGTCGATATCCTGTTCGAACGCTTCATCTCGGAAGAGCGCGGCGAGCCGCCTGACATCGACGTGGATTTCGAGCACGAGCGGCGCGACGAGGTGATTGCGCATATCTACGAAAGATACAGCGCCAAGCGCACCGCGCTCGCCGCCTCCGTCGTCACCTATCGCGGCCGCTCGGCGCTGCGCGAAGTGGCCAAGGCGATGGGGCTGTCGGACGATGTCAGGAGCGCCATGTCGGGGTCGATATGGGGGTGGTACTCGTCCGAACTCGGCGAGCGGGAAGCCGGAGCCGGCGGCCTCGACAAGGCCGATCCGGTGACGCGGCATGTCATCGATCGCGCCAACGAGATCATGGGCTTTCCCCGCCACCTGTCGCAGCATGTCGGCGGCTTCGTCATCACCAAGGATCGGCTCGACGAGATCGTGCCCATCGTCAAGACGGCGATGGACGAGCGCAAGATGGTCGAGTGGGACAAGGACGACCTCGATGCCGTCGGCATCCTCAAGGTCGACATCCTGGCGCTCGGCATGCTGACCTGCCTGCGCAAGGCCTTCGACCTGCTCGAGGCGCATTACGACGAGCGCGACGACTACGGCCGACCCTATACGCTGGCGACGCTGCCGCCGGAGGACCCAAGGGTCTACGACATGATCTGCCGCGCCGACACGCTCGGCGTCTTCCAGATCGAGAGCCGGGCGCAGATGTCGATGCTGCCGCGGCTCCGGCCACGCGAGTTCTATGACCTCGTCATCGAGGTGGCGATCGTCCGGCCCGGTCCGATCCAGGGCGACATGGTGCATCCCTATCTGCGCCGCCGGCAGGGAAAGGAGAAGGTCGACTTCCCCAAGGAGGAGTTGAGGGAAATCCTCGGCAAGACCAAGGGGGTGCCGTTGTTCCAGGAGCAGGCGATGAAGATCGCCATCGTCGCCGGCGGCTTTACGCCCGGCGAGGCCGACAAGCTCCGGCGCGCCATGGCCACCTTCAAGCGCACCGGCACCATCGGCAATTATCGCGAGCGGATGGTCGAGGGCATGGTCGCGCGCAGCTACGAGCGCGATTTCGCCGAACGCTGCTTCAAGCAGATCGAGGGGTTCGGCGAATACGGCTTTCCCGAAAGCCATGCCGCGTCCTTCGCACTGCTGGTCTACGCTTCCTGCTGGCTCAAGACCTTCTACCCAGATGTCTTCTGCGCGGCGATCCTGAATTCCCAGCCGATGGGCTTCTACAGGCCGGCGCAACTGGTGCGCGACGCGCAGGACCATGGCGTCGAGATCCGGCAGGTCGACATCAATCACTCCATCTGGGATTGTGCGCTCGAGCGCTCAGGCTTCGACCCAAAACGCATCCGGCCGCGCCACGCCGAAATGCGCGACGTCATCAGGACCAGCCATGCCGTCCGGCTCGGTTTCCGCCAGATCAGGGGGCTTTCCGACAAGAAGATGCGGGCATTCGTCGAGCGGCGCGGCAAGGGTTATGTCTCGGTTCGCGATGTCTGGCTGCGTTCGGGACTCGATGTCGGCGAGATCGAGCTGCTCGCCCAGGCCGATGCCTTCCGCTCGATCGGTATCGACAGGCGCGCGGCGCTGTGGGCCGTGCGGGCGCTCGACGGCAGGAGTGCCGCCGAGATGCTGCCGCTGTTCGACCGCCCCGATGTCCAGCTGGCTGACAACGAACCCGAGACGCAGCTGCCGCGCATGCCGCTCGGCGAGCATGTCATCCACGACTACCGCTCGCTCGGCCTGTCGCTCAAGGCGCATCCGGTGGCCTTCCTCAGGCATCATCTCGACCGTGCCGGCATCACGCCCAACGCGCGGCTCGGCTCGGTGCCCGACGGGCGGCGTGTCTCCGTCGCCGGGCTGGTGCTGGTGCGCCAGCGGCCGGGCAAGGGCAATGCGATCTTCCTCACGCTGGAGGACGAGCATTCGATCGCCAATGTCATCGTCTGGGCGCGCGTCTTCGAGCGTTTCCGGCCCGTCATCATGGGGTCGAAGTTCATTCGCGTCACCGGCAAGCTGCAGACGGAATCGGACGTGATCCACATCGTCGCCGACAGGATGGAGGATCTGACGCACTGGCTGGCGGCGATGTCGGAGGAGTTGCAGCCGAGTGCGGAGGCCGGCGCCGGGCCTTTGCCGGAAGGGCGGGCAGGTGCCGCTGACAAGGCGGCGCGCGACCCGCGCATGCTGCAGAGCTACGAAACCCTGGCCCGCAAGGCGAGCAGCGTCATGCCCAAGGGCCGGAATTTTCAATGATGCGGCTTTTCGCGATGCGGGACGAGACTACCGGGCGGGGCGGGCGGCCTGCCTCCACCTCATTCCGGCGACGAGCGCCGCTTGGCCGCAGTCTCCGCCTCGTCGATCTGCCTTGCCTCGGAAGGCAGCATGACCGGGATGCCGTCGCGGACGGGATAGGCGAGCCGCGCCAGCCGCGAGACCAGTTCGCCGCGTTCGGCGTCCCAGACGAGCGGCCCCTTGGTCAACGGGCAGGCGAGCAGTTCGAGCAGCTTGACGTCGATGCCGCGTCCCTTCGTTTCGGCCATGCGCACCTCCGACTATCGACCACTTCTGTTCCGCCACGCCCACCACGCCTAGAGCGTTTCCGCTTTTCTTCGAATCGCGGAAACACTCTATCTCTTTGTTTTGACGCAATTCCGGACGGAAAACCGCTACGCACTTTTCCTGGAATTGCTCTAGGCGCCGCCATTTCCGCCCCGCGTCATTCCCCGAAGCACGGTGGGATGCGGTCACGCGGTTCCTTCGCTCGGCCCTGCCTATTGCAGGCTCGAACCGAAATCGTCGTTGTCGCGCGCCAGCGTCATCTCGGTGATCGCGATCAGCGTCTCGGCGCGGGTCTTGAGGTCGGGAGCTTCCAGCAGCGCCTGCTTCTCGGCGGCGCCATAGGGCGCCATCATCGACAGGGCATTGACCAGCATCGCATTGTCGGCCCGGCTGACGCTTTCCCAGTCGGCCTCGAGTTCGTTGGCCTGCAGATAGGCGCGGAAGGCGCGCAAAAGCGCCGGGCGGTCGATATCGGTGGCGGCCCTGTCCTCGGCGAGGTCGGCGACGAAGGGAGCGATCTTGCACTGCCTGAAGGGGGTCTTGACCGCAATCTCCTGCACCACGCGGAACCGGCACACTCCCTGCAGCGAGATCAGGTAGCGCCCGTCGCCGGCCTCGGTGAAGGAGGTGACGCGGCCGATGCAGCCGACCGGGCAAAGCCCGGGCTCGCCATCGGCCATGAGCGTGCCGTCGAGCGCCGGCTGGATCATGCCGATCAGGCGCGAGCCGCCGATCGCCGTGTCGACCATCTGCAGGTACCGCGGCTCGAAGATGTTCAGCGGCATGCGGCCGCCGGGCAAGAGCAGCGCGGCCGTCAGCGGAAACACCGGGACAGTCGCCGGGAGATCGGTGCCGAGCCTGTAGTGCGCGTTTCCTGCCTGCATGGTACCCCCTGCCGATCTCTATCTGGGGCGGTTCCGGCGCGCCGCAAGCCCGTTTCGCCCAACCGTCACGAAAACAGCAGCGACGACAGCTTGCGCCGGGTGGCGAGCGTCACCTCGTCGGTCATGCCCCAGGCCTCGAACAGCTGCAGGAGCTGCGCCCTGGCGCCGTCGTCGTTCCAGCTGCGGTCGGCCTTGACGATGGCGAGCAGGTTGTCGGCCGCCTCGGTGCGCTGCCCGTTGGCGTTCTGGATCATGGCAAGGTCGAAACGCGCCTGGTGGTCCTTCGGGTTTTCGGCGATGCGGCGCTCCAGCTCGGCAGCGTCGCCCAGGCTGGCGGCCTGCTCGGCCAGCGCCAGCTTGGCGCGCACCGAAGCGATCGGGGCGGCATCCTTCTTGCCCTCCGGGACCTGGGCCAGCACGTCCTCGGCTCCGGCAGTGTCGCCGGCCTCGAACAGGAGGTCGGCGAGCGCGGCGATGGCGTCGACATTGTCGGGCGCCTGCGCCAGCACGGCGTCGTACATCTGGGCTGCGGCCTGCAGGTCGCCCGCGGCACGGGCTTCCGCAGCCGCCGCGATCGCGTCCTCAACCTGTGCGCCGCCGCCCTTGCCGGCGACGCGGTCGATGAATTCGCGGATCTGGGTTTCGGGCACCGCGCCCATGAAGCCGTCGACAGGCTGTCCGTTCTTGAAGGCGATGACGGCCGGGATCGACTGGATGCCGAGCTGGCCGGCGATCGCGGGATGGTCGTCGATGTTCATCTTGACGAGCTTGACGCGTCCGCCGGCGGCCTGCACGACGCGCTCGATCACCGGCGTCAGCTGCTTGCACGGTCCGCACCAGGGTGCCCAGAAGTCGACCAGCACCGGCTGCTTGCGCGATTCCTGGATGACGTCGGCGGCAAAGCCGGCCGTGGTGGTGTCCTTGATCAGATCGGCCGCCGGCGAGCCGCTCGCCGGCGCTGCGCCGCCAAATTGCACGTTGGTGGCGTACTGGCCGGACATGCCGCCGAAGGGATTGCTCTCGTTGCTCATCGTCGCTCTTTCGGAATTGGATGCTCGCCCGGCGGGCGCCTCGTTCAGCCCACCATGTGGCGATCAGCCGGAGACTTTCAAGATAACAGGGTCATGGCCGGTCGCACGGACGAATTGCAAGAGATCGTCGCGGCCGATCGAGGTGGTCGCCTCGTTGGTCAGCGGGTGGGCATTGACCACCTCGTTCTCCATCAGGGCGCTGTCGAGGACGACCTTCACCCGCGCCGCGGTATCGTTGATCAGGCCGAAGACGGTGACGGCGCCCGGGATCACGCCGAGCAGTTCCATCAGCGCCTCCGGCTTGCCGAAGGACACGCGGCTCGATGCGCCGATCAGGTGGTGTATCTGCTTGAGGTCGACCTCGGCCTCCTCGTCGACGGTGACGAGGAAGAAATTGTCCTTCTTGTCCTTGAGGAACAGGTTCTTGGTGTGCCCGCCGGCGATCTCGCCGCGCAGCGCCTGCGAATCGGCGACGGTGAAAAGCGGCGGATGGTTGCGCGTCCTGACCGGGATCCCCAGTCCGTCGAGGAAAGCCATCAATTCGGCCTGGGTCTTGGGGGTCGCTGGAGCTGTCATGGAATCTCGCCCGGATTGCTGTGCGCTAGGGTTTATGGGCAATGCCGGGAGCCGACACAAGCCTGCCCGTGCCGCCGCGCTAGCCTTCCCATGGGTCAACACCCGGTTTTCCGCGTCGGCGAAAAAAGATGAAAAAAGAGCGCTCATACCCTGTTGCATTCACCGCGCTCTTCGGCCATATAGGCGCCGTTGCGGCGGCGAGCCGCGGCGAGCGGGTGTAGCTCAGGGGTAGAGCACAACCTTGCCAAGGTTGGGGTCGAGCGTTCGAATCGCTTCACCCGCTCCAATTACTCCACGAAAAAGGCCGCGGCTCTCCGCGGCCTTCGTCGTTTCTGGGGCCGTCAAAACCATCTCGGATACCAGGTCGATGACGGTCCGGCGGCGCTGGCTACCGACACGTTTTTCAGCGAGCCTTCCGGACAGGCCTCATCACGCGCCAGCCCTGGTCGCGCCGCAATGCCCGATCATGCGCCGCCCCTGGGTGCGCGATCGATACGGGTCGGGTTTGCGGGCTTCATCGCGAAGATCCGGGCCTCGGTCTTTTCCAGCCGGGTGGTTTCGTCCCGTATATTGCCCACCGCCCTGGCCGCTCAGGGGGCCTCGATCATGAGCCGGGCGCTGTGCTCGTCGGTGATCAGCACCGTCGGGCTGACCAGCTTCATCGCCCCGAGCAGGGCGTCGATCTTGTCGGTGCCGCCGGAGGTGAGGATGCGCATCGGCGCGCGGCGGATGCGGTCGACGTCGACCGACATGACCAGGTCGTTGATCGGGTGGTCGACCAGGTTGCCGTTACGGTCGAAGAAATGGAACAGGAGGTCGCCCACCGCCCCCTTCGCGGCTAGCTTCTGGCGCTCCGCCTCGGTAAGGAAGCCGCCGCGGTAGAAGGTCGAGGCGGAGGCGATGTCGCCGACGCTGACCAGCACCGCGTCGAGCGAATCGGCGAGCGCGAAGATCTCCGACAGGCCGCAGCGCTCGATCAGCGCGCGCTTGGTGTCGATGCTGTCGACGACGGCCGGCGCCGGGATCAGATAGCCGTCGCCCTGGAAGGCCTGGGCGAAACGCCAGGCGAATTCGGCCGGGTTGGTGCGGCGCGCGACGCCGACGCCGCCGAGCAGCGAAATGACGCGGAAGTCGCTGAGCGGCCGGGCGCTGATGTAGGGCAGGGTGCCGAACAGGGTGCGGCCCCAGCCGACGCCGACGGACATGTCCGAGCGCATCGCCTCGGAAAGATAGCTCCCGGTGGCTGCGCCGATCGCCGGGATCGGGTCGGCGTCCGCGGACGACAGCGGCGCCACGATGGCGCGCTGGACGCCGAACTTGCGCTCGATCGCCCGCTCCTGCCTGACGATGCCGGACAGCTCGCCCTCGATGGCGATCTTGACCTCGTTGCGCGCGCGCGCCTCGGCCAGCATGCGGACCACCGTGACGCGCCCGACCCCGAGCACCTCGGCGATGTCGTTCTGGGTCATCTGCTCGATGAAATACATCCAGGCGGCGCGCAGGCGGAGCCGGTCGGCGCGGCTGTCGGTGGGAGACGTGTCGGCGTCCGTCGGAGCCTCCGCGGCGCGCGACCTCGCGCCCGAACCTCTTGTACCCTTGCTCACGCCGCTCCCCCTGCTTCGGTTTCCATCACTTTTCAAGGAACGCTCCACAGGTCAAGCACCTGTGCGCGGCGGGTGAATTGAAGTTGTGGCCGAACAATGCTGCAATGCCCTGAAAGCCGCGCCCGACGGGCTGCAAGGAACGCGCGCATGCTGAGAAGCTTTTCCGAAGAGGTCGTCGTCAACGTCAAGGACCGCCTGCGCGACGTGCGCCATTTCGTCCGGGCGAGCCGGCACGACAATCCCGGCGGGCCGCGGCGGCCGCCGGGCACCGATCCGTTCGCCCCGCCCGCCGAGATCGAGCGGCTCATCGGGCGGGCGGCGAGCGTGGTCGACGACACGCTGACCATGGCCGAGACGGTGTCGCTGTCGCTGCTGCCCATCGTCAGGCCCGACGACGGCGCAAGACTGCATGGCTTCGACGTCTATTTCGCCACCGGCAGCGGTACGGAGGGGGAGCGGCTGTTCCGCCGCGACCTCTACGCGGCGCTGAAATCCTGGCTGCGCCAGAAGGGCGGCCCGATGCCGCTGCTGCACGAGGCGCGTTTCTCGCAGGCGCATCTGGCCGTCCGCCGCAAGCACCCGGAACTGCTCGCGGCGATGCGCGCGGCCGGTCCCGAGGATCGCCTCGACGCGGTGGCCGCCGTGGCGGCGGCGACGCTGGTGGAGCTGCGCGCCAGCCAGCCGCTGCAGGGCGACATCCGGGTGGCCGAGGTCGAGCCGACGCTGCAGCTCTTGGCGCCTGCGGCGCTCGCGGCCGGCATCGCGACGCTGTCGCCATCGGAACTGAGCGATGCCGAACTGCTCGAGGCGGCGGGCATGGTGGTCGAGGCACGCGGCGACCGGATTTCGCGCGCGCTCGAGAGCGCCGATCCGGTAGCGGAGCTCGCCGCGATCTTTCGTGCGCTGCTTGCCCACCTGCCCTAGCGGCGACGATTCAGCCAGGCGTACGGCCCGCACTGGGCGGCAGCGGAGGCGCGCGCCGCAGGCGGCGGAGGCTCAGCATGACAAGCGGAGCCTCCACACAGGCGCGAAGCGTGCAAAAAAGACGCCGCAAAGGCGTGACAAATGAGCGAAATAGCGGTATGTGGCCGCCCGAACCGGACGAATGATCGTCCAGTCCCGTCAACAATGACGGTGTAGTCGCCCCTGCCGGAAGGCCCGCAAGGGAATGAAGGCATAGCCGAGCGGTCAACTGGACTGCAAGGCAAGTGCTGGGCGCTCTGGCTGTCGGAAGAACAAGAAGTGGATTTTTGAGATGGATCTGATCCGTCAGCTCGAGGCCGAACAGGCCGCCAAGATCGAAGCCAAGCGCACCCTGCCGGAATTCCAGCCGGGCGACACCGTGCGTGTCCAGGTGCGCGTCACCGAAGGTTCGCGTACCCGCGTGCAGGCCTATGAGGGCGTCGTCATCGCCCGCTCCGGCTCGGGCTTCCAGGAAAACTTCACCGTCCGCAAGATCTCCTATGGCGAAGGCGTGGAGCGCGTGTTCCCGGTCTACTCGCCGATGATCGAGGGCGTCGAGATCGTCCGCCGCGGCAAGGTGCGTCGCGCCAAGCTGTACTACCTGCGCGACCGTCGCGGTAAGTCGGCGCGTATCTCCGAGAACACCGGCGTGCGCGCCCGCAAGCTGAACGACGCCGAGCGCGAAGCGGCGAACGCCGAGAAGGCCCGCATCGAGGCCGAGAAGATCGCCGCCGCCGAGGCGCTGGCAGCCGAGAAGGCCGCCCAGGAAGCCGCCGAGAAGAAGGCCGCTGCCGAGGCCGCCAAGGCCGCCGAATAATCGCCGGCGCGACAGAGTTCCAAAAGGGCGGCTTCGAGCCGCCCTTTTTCGTTTCGGGAGGACGAACGGTGACCGCAAGGGATTTCGTCGTCCGCGGGCTCGTGCCGGGCGAGGGGGCGGCACTGAGGAAGCTCAGGCTCGCGGCGCTCGCGAACGCGCCGTATGCCTTCATCTCGACCGTCGAGGACGAGGCGGAACTGACGGATGCCGATTTCGACGCGCGACTGGCGTCCCCCGAGCCCGACGCCACCTTCGGCGTGGTGGCGAATGGCGAGATCGTCGGCATGGCGCGGCTGGCTGCCGAACGGCGCGCCAAGGTCCGCCACGAGGCGTCGATGCGCAGCGCTATGTCGATCCGGCCTGGCGCGGGACGGGGGCGTCACGCGCGCTGGTGCAGGCCGTCGTCGACCATGGCCGGGCGCACGGGCTGATCGTCACTGCCGCCGTCATCGCCGACAACGAGGCGGCACTCAAGCTCCATCTTAGTCTCGGCTTCAGGCCCTATGGCACCGGGCCCAAGGCGATGTTCCGGGACGGCGCCTTCCACGACGAGGCACTTCTGGTCCTCGGCGCGACGTGAACCGGGCTTCCGCAGGAGTGCCGGAAATTGCAACAAACACCGGTGCAGGGACGCCCGCGGCGCATCGTCCATGCTTGCAAGCCCATCCGGGACGGCTAAAGTCTCGCGCAATAGATCGGCGCAGCCGTCTAGTCATTTTGGGGAACTGACCATGAATAGTCTAAAGCTTGCGCTCGCCGGCGCCTTCGCCGTCGTGATTTCGCCCTTCGTTGCCCAGGCTCAGAGCTTGCCGGATCTCGGCGGCAAGTCGGTGGTGGTGGTGACCGAGAACGCCTATCCGCCGCTGCAGTTCGTCGATCCCAAGACCGGCAAGCAGATCGGCTGGGAGTATGACGCGATGGACGAGATCGCCAAGCGGCTCAACTTCAAGATCGAGTACCAGAACACCAGCTGGGACGCGATGATCCAGGCGGTGTCGGACGGCCAGTACCAGATCGGCATGACCGGCATCACCATCAAGGAAGACCGCAAGGAGAAGGTCGACTTCTCCGATCCCTACATGCTTTCGCAGCAGTTCATGCTGGTGCGCGCCGACGAGAGCCGCTTCACCGATGCCAAGAGCTTCGCCGCCCTCGAGGACGGCCTGATCGCGGCGCAGCCGGGTACCTCGCCGTTCTACACCGCCGTTTACGAAATCCTCGACGGCAACGAGCAGAACCCGCGCATCAAGCTGTTCGAGACCTTCGGCGCCACGGTGCAGGCACTGAAGGCCGGCGACGTCGACCTGGTGCTGACCGACAGCGTGGCGGCACAGGGTTATGTCGACGCTTCCGAGGGCAAGCTCAAGGTGGTGGGCGAGCCGCTGGGCAGCGAGGATTTCGGCTTCATCTTCAAGAAGGGCTCGGACCTCGTCGCGCCGGTCAACCAGGCGATCGCAGCCCTCAAGGCCGACGGCACCTTCGACAAGCTGAACAAGAAGTGGTTCCTCGACTACAAGATGGGGCAGTGAGAACGCTGCCTTACCCTTCCCCTTGCGGGGAGGGTGGCCCGAAGGGCCGGGTGAGGGCGAGCCCAGGGCGGCTTCCCTACCCCCACCCCGGGTCGCAGACGCCGCTTCGCGCCGTTAGCTTCCCGATCCTCCCGACAAGCGGGAGGGCGGAAGGCGCCGCGTTCCTCGCCCGCCAGGCGCCTGCATGAGCCAACATCCGGTCAAGAAAGACGATTTCCCCTGGTGGCTGGTTGCCGCCGGCATCATCGCCGTGGCCGCCGCGCTGGCGATCGGGTCCGACGAGCTCTATCGCCAGATCATCGCGACCCTCGCCAAGGGGTTGCTGGTGACGCTGTTCGTCACCGTCGTCGCCTTCGCGCTCGCCTCGGCGCTCGGGCTGTTCGTCGCGCTGCTCGGGCTGTCGAACGCGCCGGTGCTGCGCCAGATCGCGCGCTTCTATGTCGAGATCATCCGCGGCCTGCCGATCCTGGTGCTTCTGTTCTGGATCGCCTTCGTCGGCGCGCCGGCCTTCGTGGCGGCCTGGAATTGGGTTTCGGCACCGCTGCAGGCCGCAGGCCTGATCGAGCCGATGCAGGTGCGCGACTTCTCGCTTCTGTGGCGGGCGATCATCGCGCTGACCGTCGCCTATTCGTCCTTCATCGCCGAAATCTTCAGGGCCGGCATCCAGGCCGTCGATACCGGCCAGATCGAGGCGGCGAAGGCGCTGGGATTGTCACGCTATCAGCGCTTCCGGCTGATCGTCTGGCCGCAGGCGTTCAAGACCATCCTGCCGCCTTATGGCAACGACTTCATCGCCATGGTGAAGGACTCGTCGCTGGTGTCGGTGCTGGGCGTGGCGGACATCACGCAGATGGCCAAGGTCTATGCCTCGGGTTCGTTCCGCTTCTTCGAAACCTACTCGATCGTCGCCTATGTCTACCTCATACTGACGGTGGGGCTGTCGCTGGCCTTGCGGTCGCTGGAGCGGCGGCTGAAGCGGGGACAGGCGCGATAGGCGAGGATAGCCGATGAGCGAGGAAGGCGAGGCGCTGGCCCGGGTCTATGCGGCAAGGACCGACGGCGAACTCGCCGATGCCTATGCCGCCTGGGCCAACGGCTACGACACCGAGACGGCGGCGCTGGGCTACTGCCTGCCCTTCGTCGTCGCGGCCTGGGTGGCGCGGCACGTGCCGAAGGGAGCCGGGCCGCTGCTCGACGCCGGCTGCGGCACCGGGCTGTCGGGGCCCTATCTCGCCGCGCTGGGCTATCCCGGGATCGAGGGGCTGGACCTTTCCGACGAGATGCTGGCGCTGGCTCGCGTGCGCGGCGGCTATTCGGCGCTGACCCGGGCGGCGCTCGGCCGGCCACTGCCCTGGGTCGACGGGCATTTCGCGGCGTTCTTCTCGACCGGCGTGTTCACGGCCGGCCATGCGCCGGCGGCGAGCCTGGACGAACTGGAGCGGATCACCCGTCCCGGCGGCTTCGCCATCTTCACCGTGCGTGACACGGTGCTGTCGCAGGGCGGGTTCCTGGAAAAGTTCGCCGAACTCGAGGCCGCCGGCCGATGGCGGCCGGTGGAGGAGAGCCCACCCTTCCGCGCCTTCGCCGTGGCGGAGCCGGAGGTGCTGGTCAAGGCGTTCGTGTTCGAGATCCGCTGAGCCGGCCTTCGGAACCTCGACCGGGGTGGGCGCTGCAGTCGCAATTGCCGGAAGCCCAAAAGGCTGATATGAGCGGGCCATGGAAGAGCTCTTTGGAGATCCGGCCTACAAGGGTTTCGTGCTGCAGGACCACAAGCGCCTGCCGTCGCGTTTCTTTGCCCGGATTTCAGGCGCGCTGACGAGCCGACTTATCTAGTCGCCTCCATGCGCCAAGCCGACGGGCCTTTGGCGCGCCCTGTCGCCTTCCCCAGTTTCATATCGACGGATCTACGCACATGAGCGCACCGCGCACCCTCTACGACAAGATCTTTGACGACCACGTCGTCGACCGCCAGGACGACGGCACCTGCCTGCTCTACATCGACCGCCACCTCGTGCACGAGGTGACCAGCCCGCAGGCCTTCGAGGGCCTGCGCATGGCCGGCCGCAAGGTTCGTCACCCCGAGAAGACGCTCGCCGTCGTCGACCACAACGTGCCGACCTCGCCGGACCGCAAGAACGGCATCAAGAACGAGGAAAGCCGCATCCAGGTCGAGGCGCTGGCCAAGAACTCGGCCGAGTTCGGCGTGGAGTATTACTCCGAGAACGACAAGCGCCAGGGCATCGTCCACATCGTCGGCCCCGAGCAGGGCTTCACCCTGCCGGGCATGACGATCGTCTGCGGCGACAGCCACACCTCGACGCATGGCGCCTTCGGCGCGCTGGCGCACGGCATCGGCACCTCGGAAGTGGAGCATGTGCTGGCCACCCAGACGCTGATCCAGAAGAAGGCCAAGAACATGCTGGTGCGTGTCGACGGCGTTCTGCCCGAGGGCGTGACCGCCAAGGACATCGTGCTGGCCATCATCGGCGAGATCGGCACCGCCGGCGGCACCGGCTACGTCATCGAGTATGCCGGCGAGGCGATCCGCGCGCTGTCGATGGAAGGCCGCATGACGGTCTGCAACATGTCGATCGAAGGCGGCGCCCGCGCCGGCCTGATCGCGCCCGACGAGACGACCTTCGCCTATGTCCAGGACAAGCCGCGCGCGCCCAAGGGCAAGGCGTGGGACATGGCGCTCGACTACTGGAAGACGCTGCGCTCGGACGAGGGCGCGCACTTCGACAAGGTCGTGGTGCTCGACGCCGCCAAGCTGCCGCCCATCGTCACCTGGGGCTCGTCGCCCGAGGACGTGGCGTCCGTCACCGGCATCGTGCCGAATCCGGAGGAGATCCAGGACGAGACCAAGCGCAACTCCAAGAAGCGCGCGCTCGACTACATGGGGCTCTCCGCCGGCACCAGGATCACCGACATCGCCATCGACCGCGTCTTCATCGGCTCGTGCACCAACGGTCGCATCGAGGACCTACGCGCGGTGGCCAAGGTCGTCGAGGGCCGCAAGGTGGCCTCGACCGTCAACGCCATGATCGTGCCGGGCTCGGGCCTGGTGAAAGAGCAGGCGGAGGCCGAGGGCCTGGACAAGATCTTCGTCGCCGCGGGCTTCGACTGGCGCGAGCCGGGCTGCTCGATGTGCCTGGCCATGAACGACGACCGGCTGAAGCCGGGCGAGCGCTGCGCCTCGACCTCGAACCGTAACTTCGAGGGCCGCCAGGGCTTCAAGGGCCGCACCCACCTGGTGTCGCCGGCGATGGCTGCGGCCGCCGCGATCGCCGGCCATTTCGTCGACATCCGCGACTGGAAATAGCCGTCGCCGACGCGCTTGCGGACGAGGCGGCGGGCGTCAGCCCGCCGCCTTTTCCATTTGTTGAGGATATAGGCAAAACCCGCCTTCCGCCGGTCACGTTAACGTCTTTTTCTCGCGCGTATGATTTACTTCTGAGCATCGGAGGCGACCACAAGCGATGAGCGGTGCAGAGTTCATTCTCGCGATCAACGTGTTCGTCGCCGGCCTGCTCGCCAGCGCGTTCCTGGCGATCGCGATCTATGACTCGAGGCGCATTTCGGCGCGCTGGTTCGCGCTCTGCTACGGCCTCGGCATCGTCTATATCGGGACGGAATTCACCATTCCGCTGTTCCAGGACACGCGGGTGATCGTCGCGGTCAATTTCGCGATGTTCCTGGCCATCACGCTTCTGATGAATGTCGGCCTGGCGCGCCGCTACGAAGTGGCGCCGCCGTGGCGGTCGATGCTTGCCTTCTTCATGCTGGCGACCATTGCGGTCTATGTCACGCAGGGGCTCGACCGCGACTCGCTGTTGCGCATGATGACGTTCCAGACGCCCTACGCCATCGCCCAGGCCGTCGGCGCGGCGATCGTGCTCCGGGCGCGGACCAAGCTCAGTCATTTCGACTACGCGCTCGCAGGCGTGCTCCTGGCAAGCTCGGTGCAGTTCTTCTCCAAGCCGTACCTGGCGCTTGCGGTCGGCGGCTCGGGTTCCGATCCTCACTTCTACCTGCAGAGCACCTACGCGATGATCTCGCAGGCGCTGGGCACGGTGTTCGCCCTGTCCATCGCGCTGCTGATCATGGTCATCCTGATGCGCGATATCCTCGCCGACGTGTTGCAGAAGTCGGAGACGGATGCGCTGTCGGGGCTGCTCAACCGCGGCGGCTTCGAGCGGCATGCCGCGGCCGCCCTGCGCGATGCGTCGCGCCAGGGCCTGCCGGTGACGCTGGTGATCTCCGATCTCGACCACTTCAAGTCGATCAACGACAGCTACGGACATGCCTCGGGCGACCGTGTCATCGAGGCATTCTCGCGCTTCCTGCACGAATCGAAGGCGGGCCACCACATAGCCGGCCGCATCGGCGGCGAGGAGTTCGCCATCATCCTGCCGGGCACGCACATGGCGGCGGCGCGCCTGTTCGCCGAAGGCGCCCGCAGCGCGTTCTCGGCCCTGCCGATCGACGGCCTGCCGGTGAACCGGCGGTTCACCGCGAGCTTCGGCGTGGCGGAACTCGTTGCCGGCGAGGGTATCGACCAGCTGATGCGGCGGGCGGACGCCGCCCTCTACGAAGCCAAGAAGGACGGCCGCGACTGCGTCCGCATCGCCGGTATCAGCGTGCTCGAAGTCTCGTTCGAAGCGAATGTCTCGAATGTCGTGCCGTTCGGCGGCAAGCCGCCGTCGGCCTGAACGGGCTCAGCGGCAACGAAGGCCCGGCTGGGGAATCTCGCCCTCGGAAAAGCCGTACATGTAGCTGCGGCCCTTGAGCAGCATGGGCGGACGGTAGCAGCGGCGAACCGAATCCGTGCCCTGCCGGTCGAGATAGACCACTTTCGGACCGGCGCCGGCCGCGAGCCTGCGGGCCGATCCGCCTTCGCCGACGACGATGCGCTTGTATCCCGCACCGCTTTCGACGACGAGGTTGCCGAAGGAATCGGCGTAGACCCGGTCGCCGTCCCAGCCGCCCGCGGAAGCGGATGCCGCAAGTGCAACGGCTGCTGCCATCGCCAGCGGCAGGATCCCGGTCAAGGCCAATGCAGTGCGCATCGCAGAATCTCCCTGGCTCGCAGCGCCGCTTCTCGAATCGAATCTTAACGCTTTCTTAACCTTTGTTAAGGGATTGCGGCCAGCAGGGACGTTTCGATTAACAAACAAGGTTAATTTTGCTCCCGTATTGGGCGCGTGAGCGCCCCACGCCCGGGTAGGGCCGGCGGAGGCGGACGGGCAGGCAGCGACGACGACCGGCTGCCGCCTCGTTCAGGCGTCGCTCACCCGGGCGGGTAGTGGGGCCCGGCTTCAATCGATTGAAGGCGCGATACGACTAAATATGTGCGCCAGAACGGTTTTCCGACTTTGACGCGGTGCAAAAACCGCATTAGAAAGCGCCCATTCCGACGTCGCAAAACGGTGCGACGACGCCGTATTCAAACATAGCCACGCTCGGATGCAGACCGGGGGAGCCATGAGCAAATCACAAGCAACCCAATCGCGAGCGCGGCCGCTGTCGCCGCACCTGACCATCTATCGCCCGCCGATCACTATGACGACGTCGATCATCCATCGCATCACCGGCGCAGCACTCTATTTCGGCACGCTGCTGGTGGCCTGGTGGCTGATTGCTGCGGCGACGTCGCAGGAATATTTCGATTTCGTGAACGGCATCTACGGCAGCTGGATCGGCCGGATCGTGCTGCTGGGCTACACCTGGGCGCTGATGCAGCACCTGCTCGGCGGCATCCGCCACCTGATCTGGGACACCGGCGCTGGGCTCGAGAAGCACACCGCCTCCAAGCTCGCATGGGCCACCGTCGTCGGCGCGGTGCTGCTGACGCTGCTGGTCTGGATCGTCGGCTACATGGTGCGGGGAGCCTGAGATGAGCGGCAACAACAAAGACATGCGCACCCCGCTCGGCAAGGTCCGCGGCCTGGGCTCCGCCCGCGAGGGCACCGAGCATTTCTGGCGCCAGCGGGTGACGGCGGTGGCCAACGTGCCGCTGATGCTGTTCTTCGTCGGCCTCCTGGTCGTGCTCAACGGCGCCGACTACGCCGCCGTGCGGGCGACGCTCGCCAACCCGCTGGTGGCGCTGGTCATGGCGCTGGTGCTGATCTCGGGCCTCTACCACATGCGGCTCGGCATGCAGGTCATCATCGAGGATTACGTGCATGGCGAGGGCAGCAAGGTCGCGCTCATCATGCTCAACACTTTCTTTACCATAGCGGTCGGCGTGGCTTCGCTCTTCGCCCTGCTCAAGATGGCATTCGGAGGCTGATACGGTGGCCAAGGACGGCAAGAGCGGAGCAGCTTCCGCCTATACCTATGTCGATCACAAGTTCGACGTCGTCGTGGTCGGCGCCGGCGGCGCGGGCCTGCGCGCCACGCTCGGCATGGCCGAGCAGGGGCTGAGGACGGCCTGCATCACCAAGGTGTTCCCGACCCGCTCGCACACGGTGGCGGCGCAGGGCGGCATCGCCGCTTCGCTGCAGAACATGGGGCCCGACTCCTGGCAGTGGCACCTCTACGACACCGTCAAGGGCTCGGACTGGCTCGGCGACGTGGACGCGATGGAGTATCTGGCGCGCGAGGCGCCGGCCGCCGTCTACGAGCTCGAGCACTACGGCGTGCCCTTCTCGCGCACCGAGGACGGCAAGATCTACCAGCGCCCCTTCGGCGGCCACATGATGAACTACGGCGACGGCCCGCCCGTGCAGCGCACCTGCGCTGCCGCCGACCGCACCGGCCACGCCATCCTGCACACGCTCTACGGCCAGTCGCTGAAGAACAACGCCCAGTTCTTCATCGAGTATTTCGCGCTCGACCTGATCATGGAGCCGGACGGCACCTGCACCGGCGTCGTGGCCTGGAACCTCGACGACGGCACCATCCATCGCTTCTCGGCGAAGATGGTGGTGCTGGCGACCGGCGGCTACGGCCGCGCCTATTTCTCCGCCACCTCGGCGCACACCTGCACCGGCGACGGCGGCGGCATGGCGGTGCGCGCCGGCCTGCCGCTGCAGGACATGGAGTTCGTGCAGTTCCACCCGACCGGCATCTACGGCTCGGGCTGCCTGATCACCGAGGGCGCCCGCGGCGAGGGCGGCTACCTGGTCAACTCCGAGGGCGAGCGCTTCATGGAGCGTTACGCGCCGTCGGCCAAGGACCTCGCCTCGCGCGACGTGGTTTCCCGCTGCATGACGCTGGAGATCCGCGACGGCCGCGGCGTCGGTAAGAACAAGGACCACATCTTCCTGCATCTCGACCACCTCGATCCGGCGGTGCTGCACGAGCGCCTGCCCGGCATCTCGGAGTCGGCGAAGATCTTCGCCGGCGTCGACGTGACCCGCGAGCCGATCCCGGTGCTGCCGACCGTGCACTACAACATGGGCGGCATCCCGACCAACTTCTGGGGCGAGGTGCTGAACCCGACCAAGGACAACCCCGATCGCGTGTCGCCCGGCCTGATGGCCGTGGGCGAGGCCGGCTGCGCCTCGGTGCACGGGGCCAACCGCCTCGGCTCGAACTCGCTGATCGACCTGGTGGTGTTCGGCCGCGCCGCTGCGATCCGCGCCGGCCAGGTGGTCGACCGCAACGCGCCGATCCCCGCGCCGAACGCGGCCTCGGTCGAGAAGATCATGGATCGCTTCGACCGCCTGCGCCACGCCAATGGCGGCACGCCGACGGCGGTGCTGCGCGAGAAGATGCAGCGCGCCATGCAGGAAGACGCTGCCGTGTTCCGCACCCAGGAGTCGCTCGAGCAGGGCTGCAAGCGCATCTCCCAGATCTGGGGCGAGCTCAAGGACGTCAAGGTCTTCGACCGCTCGATGATCTGGAACTCGGACCTGGTGGAGACGCTGGAACTCGAGAACCTGATGGCCAACGCCATCGCCACCGTCCATGGCGCCGAAGCCCGCAAGGAAAGCCGCGGGGCGCACGCCCGCGAGGACTTCTCGGCCCGCGACGACCAGAACTGGCGTGTGCACACGCTGGCCAATGTCGCCGAGGACGGCAAGGTGACGCTGACCTACCGGCCGGTGCACACCGAGCCGCTGCTCAAGGAAGAGGACGGCGGCATCTCGCTTGCCAAGATCGCGCCGAAGGCGCGCGTGTACTGAGCCATGGCGCTGCCGGCGGCAGGATACTCGCCAACGCCACTTGTGGCCAAGCTCGGCCTCAAGGACGGGCAGAGCGTGGTATTCGTCGACCTGCCGGAGGAACTCGGCGAACTGGCTTTTTCGCGCGACTTCGCGGCGAGGAAGCTGACCGGCTGGGCCGGGATCGATGCGGCGGGCGAGGGCCACGACGTGGTTCATGCCTTCACCCGGCGCCGCGCCGACCTCGACGGCAACGCCGAGACATTCAAGAAGATGATCGCGCCGGACGGCGCGGTCTGGATCTCCTGGCCCAAGAAGGCGTCGAAGATCGCCACCGACATCACCGAGGATGTCATTCGCGACGTGGCGCTGCCCAAGGGGCTAGTGGACGTAAAGGTCTGCGCCGTGGATGCCGTGTGGAGCGGGCTCAAGCTCGTCATCCGCAAGGAACTCCGCGCCAAGATGTGAGGAACCGATCGTGGTCGAACTAGCACTCCCCAAGAATTCGCAGATCCGCGAGGGCAAGACCTGGCCGAAGCCGGCGGGCGCGACCAATCTGCGCGAATACCGGATTTACCGCTGGTCGCCCGACGATGGCGAGAACCCGAGCATCGACACCTATTTCGTCGACGTCGACGACTGCGGGCCGATGGTGCTGGACCACCTGCTCTACATCAAGAACAAGATCGACCCGACGCTGACGCTGCGCCGCTCCTGCCGCGAGGGCATCTGCGGCTCCTGCGCGATGAACATCGACGGCTCGAACACGCTGGCCTGCACCAAGGGCTGCGACGACATCTCGGGCGCGGTGAAGATCTACCCGCTGCCGCACATGCCGGTGGTCAAGGACCTGGTGCCCGACCTGACCAACTTCTACGCCCAGCACCGCTCGATCGAGCCGTGGCTGAAGACGGTGTCGCCGGAGCCGGCGAAGGAATGGCTGCAGAGCCACGAGGACCGCGCCAAGCTGGACGGCCTCTACGAGTGCATCCTGTGCGCCTGCTGCTCGACCTCGTGCCCGAGCTACTGGTGGAACGGCGACCGCTATCTCGGCCCGGCCGTGCTGCTGCAGGCCTATCGCTGGCTGATCGACAGCCGCGATGAAGCCAAGGGCGAGCGCCTCGACGATCTCGAGGATCCGTTCCGCCTCTATCGCTGCCACACGATCATGAATTGCGCCCAGACCTGCCCGAAGGGTCTGAACCCGGCCAAGGCGATCGCCGAGATCAAGAAGATGATGGTGGAGCGGCGCGTCTAGCCGGGTATGAGGCAGAGCGGCTGATATGACGGACACGGAGCTTCCCCACCTCACAGCCGCCGAGGCACGCGTGCTCGGCTGCCTGATCGAGAAGAAGGAATTGACGCCCGACGTCTATCCGATGACGTCGAATGCGCTGGTGGCCGCCGCCAACCAGAAGACCTCGCGCGAGCCGGTCATGGCGCTGGAGATGGTCGACATCACCAGGGCGCTCGGCACGCTGCAGGCGAAGGGACTGGCGAAGCAGCAGTTCGCCTCTCGCGTCGAGCGCTACGAACACCAGATGGCGCAGAAGTTCTCGCTGACGCGCAACCAGGGCGTTCTGATCGGCCTGCTTCTGCTGCGCGGGCCGCAGACCGTCTACGAACTGCTCGCCCGCACCGAGCGCATGGCGAACTTCGCCGACGCCGACGCCGTGCGCGGCGAACTCGACATGCTGATCGGCCGCCGGCCGGCGCTGGTCAAGGAGATCGGCCGCGCACCCGGCCAACGCGAGGATCGCTTCGCGCATCTCCTGTCCGGCGATGTCGAGGCTGCGGTCGTCATCACGACAAGCCGGGCACCGAGCGCCGCCTTGCCCGTCGTTTCGGAACTCGAGGAACGCGTCCGTGTCCTGGAAGGGGAAGTGGCGGCGCTCAAGGCGCGGCTCGACGCTGCCGGGGCGTAGGCGCGCTGCGGAAAGATTGAAAACGGCCCGGTTGCGGAAGCAGCCGGGCCGTTTTGCGTTCCTGCGAATCGAGGGCTCGCCTCGCCCTTCGACAAGGGCTCAGCGCCAATAAGTGGCGGGGCAATCGCATGTGATTCACCCCCACCTCCAACCCCTCCCCACAAGGGGGAGGGGTATCGGAGAGGTGGGCGCCGAGCACGTTGATTTCAAGGAAGCCGCTAAGCCGCTGGAGTCCCCCTCCCCCTTGTGGGGAGGGGTTAGGGGTGGGGGTACAAGACCTGCCAAGCCCTTCAACTATTGGTTCGTCCTGCCTTTGCGGGAGAAGCCCTACCTGCGCGCGGCCTCGACGATTTCGCGGGCCATGGCCTCGGCGACGTCGTCGGTGGTGCGGTCCTCGCGCTCGGCGCGCTCGAAAATCCTGGTCAGCGTCCCGGCGATCTTTTCGACGCGCGGCATCACCGCCTCGACGCTGTAGCCGCCGTCGGCCAGCTCGGCCGCGACGTTGATGACGCCGCCGGCGTTGATGACGTAGTCCGGTGCGTAGAGGACGCCCTTCTCGACCAGGCGCTGGCCGTCTTCGGGCGTGGCGAGCTGGTTGTTGGCGGCGCCGGCGACGATACCGGCCTTGAGCAGGGGGATGGTTTCGGCAGAGAGCACGCCGCCGAGCGCGCAGGGCGCGAGGACATCGACGTCGGCGGCGACGATGGCGTTGCCCTCGACGATCGTTGCGCCGAGCATCTCGGCGGCGCGGGCGGTGCGGGCCGCGTCCAGATCGGAGACGGTCAGGACGGCGCCTTCGGCGTGAAGCTTGCGGCAGAGCGACCAGCCGACCGAGCCGAGGCCCTGGACGGCGACGCGCACGCCCTTGAGTTCGTCGCTGCCGGTACGGTGGCGAAGTGCGGCCTTGAGGCCGATGAAGGTGCCCTGTGCGGTGAACGGCGAGGGATTGCCGCTGCCGCCCCTGGTGGTGCCGGCGACATTGGGTGCGCGCTCGGCGAGGAAGTCGGCGTCGGCGAGCGTCATGCCGACGTCCTCGGCGGTGATGTACTGACCGACCAGCGTGTCGAGCATCTCGGCATAGGCCTCGAGCATGGCCGGCGTCTTGTCGGTCTTCGCGTCGGCGATGATGACGGCCTTGCCGCCGCCGAGCGGCAGGCCGGCGATGGCCGACTTGAAGGTCATGCCGCGCGACAGGCGCAGCGCATCGGTGAGCCCGGCCTCGAAGCTGACATGGGGCCAGATGCGGGTGCCGCCCAGCGCCGGGCCGAGGACGGTGGAATGAATGGCGACGATGGCGGTCAGCCCGCGCACGGTGTCGCGGCCGAGCCAGACCTGCTCGTGGGCGTCGAAGGCCGGGAGACGCGCCGCTTCGGCGGTGATGTCGGTGATTTCGAGGGTCGTCGCGCCGGCGACTTCGTGGCGCGGTTTCAGGACGTTCAGCATGAGGGTTCCTCCCGGTGAGCTGGTCCCTGGAGGCTAAACTTTTTGGACGATCTTTGGTTTCGAAGTGGGGGCGCGGCACGACCGCGCATTGCGCCGGCCTGCTTTGCCGCGCAACAAACGTAAAGACGGCTCCAGGGCGGAAGGTGGCCGGACGCGGGTCTGCCCCCCCACGCGCCCGGCCTGCCAGCTGGCGGATTGCCACTGCCCTGGCATCCGCTGCCGCCGGACCCCGGCGACCGGCGGCGAAGCCCGCCGCCGTCTTCGAGGCCTGTCCGCTCAGGCCTCGGGTTCGTTCTCCTCCTTCGGCCGATGTCTGTCGGCCGGTTCGGGCAGCTTGCCGCCAAGCGCCATGGGGGCAAGGAAGGCGCGCGGGTTGAAGCCCGCCACGGCGAGCGCCGCTAGCGTCTTCCAGAATTGCAGACGGTACATGTGCGTTTCCTCGGACCGGCCACATCGATTCGCGTGGGCAGGCTAGACGGATGGCAAAGCCCGTTCTTGGACTGCGCGGCCCCAGTTCCGGGCCTCGGCGGTACTGGCTTGACGTGTCAATTGGCGCGAAATAGAAAGTGCGCCTGCCCGCCTTGGTTGTATATTGTCGAGTAAGCCAATGACGAATTCCGACGGGCAGTCCTTCTCATTCCGCGTGCTTACCGCCGAGCTTCCACCGCAGGACCGGCTCGCGGTGCTGCGCGAGGTCTATGGGCGCACGATCCTCAAGGCCGAACTCGTACCGGCGGACGATATGCCGGTGCACATGGACATGCGGGTTCGCCTGCTGCCGGGCGTGGGGATTGCAACGGGCACCGCCTCGCCGATCAGGGTGGCGGTGCGCAAGGAGGCGATCGACAACGACGACGTGATCCTGCTGGCCGCGCTTTCGGGCGGCAGCCACATGCAGATCGGCAGCTTCGAGGGGAGCATCCGCCCGGGCTGCGCGATGTTCGTGCCCGGCGGGCGCGAAGGCGCCAACGTGACCCGGCCCGGCTTCAGCTATATCAACCTGCGCTTCGAGCGGAAGGCGCTGCAGCCGCTGCTCGGCGACGTGTCGGCGATGCTGATGCGGCCGATTCCGATCAACCGGGGGCCGATGCAGCTTCTGCTCAGCTACGCGACGGCCTTGCAGAAGCTGGACGAGCCGCTGCCGGGCAACATGGCGCGCTTGGTTTCGAGCCATCTGCTCGACCTGACGGCGCTGACGCTGGGTGCGGAGCGCGATGCGGAGCAGGTGGCGCTGGGGCGGGGCCTGCGCGCGGCGCGGCTGGCGGCAATCAAGGCGGACATTGCCGCCCGGACGGAGCTGCGCGGGCTTTCGGCCGAGGCGCTGGCGGCGGAGCACAAGCTGTCGCCGCGCTACGTGCGCAAGCTGTTCGAGGGCGAGGGGCTGTCGTTCACCGAATTCGCCCTCGGCCAGAAGCTGACGCGGGCGCACCGCATGCTGGCCGACCCGTTGCGGACCCAGCGCAGCATCACCGACATCGCCTACGAGGCAGGCTTCAACGACCTGTCCTACTTCAACCGGGCATTCCGCAGGCGCTTCAATGCAACGCCGTCGGAGATCAGAGCGGCGGCGCTCGCCGCCTGAGGCGAGGGCGCCGGTCGGGCCGGCGCCCCGGAAGGCTCAGGCGAGCCTGGCGTCGAGCGACACCTTGATGGCGCCGAGGGCCTTGGAGACCGGGCAGTTCTCCTTGGCCTTGGTGGCGAGTTCCTGGAACTTGGCGTAGTCGATGCCGGGCACGGTGCCGACGAGGGTGAGCGCGCTCTCGGTGATGCCGGTGCCGGGGATCAGCGTCACGACCGCCTGAGCGTCGAGCTTGTCGGCCGGCGTGCCGTTCTCGGCGAGGAAGTGCGACAGCTGCATGGCAAAGCAGCCGGCGTGGGCGGCGGCGATCAGCTCTTCGGGATTGGTGCCCGACTTGCCGGTCTCATCCTCGAAGCGTGCCTTGAACGAGTAGGGCTGGCCCTTGAGCGCACCGCTCTGGGTGTCGAGGGTTCCAGACCCTTCCTTCAGATTGCCTTTCCAGACGGCGTTGGCGCTGTGCTTCATGACGTTCTCCCTGATTGCTGACTGGGCCAGGTGCGGCGACCGGGGAGACTATAGCGCCGGCCGGCGCGGCTGCCAGCATCCGAGCCGTCACGAAAACAAAGGGCCACGAAAAAAGTGTCTTGCGAAAATGTCGGCTTGTATTCGCGAAGGGCGTTCTTGGGGCGCACGAGGTCCGGGGAATGGCGACGCGGCCCTAGATCGCCTCGCCCTTGAGCAGGCGCGGCGTCTCGCCGGTCGTGCCGGAAGCCTGGCGGATGAAATACTCCTTGAGGCGCGGCACCCGGTCGACGAGGCCGAGGCCGAAGTCGCGCAGCGCGCGCACGGGGGCGATGTCGTTGGAGAACAGGCGGTTGAGGACGTCGGTGGTGACCCCCATGCGCACCGTGTCGAAGCGGCGCCAGACCTCGTAGCGCTCGAGCACGTCCATCGCGCCGATGTCCTGGCCGAGTCGATCGGCCTCGACGATGGTTTCGGCGAGTGCCGCGGCATCCTTGAAGCCGAGGTTGAGGCCCTGGCCGGCGATCGGATGGATGCCGTGGGCGGCGTCGCCGGCGAGCGCGAAGCGCGGCGCCACGAAAGCGCGCGCCAGCGTCAGCCCCAGCGGCCACGCGCGCGGCTTGTCCTCGACGCGGATCTCGCCGAGCTTGAGGCCGAAGCGCTGCTCGAGTTCGATCTCGAAGACGAAGGGATCGCCCTTGACCAGCTTGTCGGCGTCCTCGGTGCGCTCGTTCCAGACGATGGAGGAGCGGTTGACGCCTTCCCTGGTGGGCTTGAGCGGCAGCGTGGCGAAGGGGCCGGCGGGCAGGAAATGCTCCTCGGCGCGGCCGTTGTGCGGCCGTTCGTGGGCAACCGTGCAGACGATGCCGGACTGGCCGTACTCCCAGCGCACGGTCTTGATGCCGGCCATGTCGCGCAGCCTGGAATTGACGCCGTCGGCGGCGACCAGCAGGCGTGTGTCCATGCTGATGCCGTCGGCGAGATGCACCCTGGCGGTGGCGGTGCCGGTCTCGAAGGCCTGGACGGCGACACCCTCGATGATGTCGATGCCGAGCTCGGTGGCACGGCGGCGCAGGGCGCCGTTGAGTACCCTGTTCTCGACCATGTGGGCGAAGGGCTCGCCCGGGGCGATCTCGCCGTCGAAGGTGAGGAAGACGGGGCGGACCGGATCGGCGGCCTTGGAATCGGTGATGACCATGTCGGTGATGGCCTGCGCCTCGGGCTCGATCTCCTCCCAGCAGCCGAGATGGTCGAGCATGCGGCAGGCGGCGGCGGCGATCGCCGAGGCGCGGCCGTCCTTGCGCCAGACCTCCGGCGGTGCGGCGTCGACGATGGCGATGTGGAGGCTCGGGCGCGCCTCTTTCATCGACACGGCGGTGGCGAGACCGACATAGCCGGCACCCGCGACGAGTACGTCGAGCTGCGTCGATTTGTTGTCGTCACCGTCGCGCGTGGCCATGGCGGATCCTTCCTGCGTCAGGCTTCCCGCCTTGACTCGGCGGGGGCTTCCTGCTGGAAACCGGGTGTATTTCGTCCCGAAGAGGGGAACGCATGCCGGCCGCCATACAAGAGCTTCTCAGCATTCTCAATCTCGAGGAGCTGGAACACAACCTGTATCGTGGTCGCAGCCCGCAGGTGAAGTGGCAGCGCGTCTTCGGCGGCCAGACGATCGCCCAGGCGCTGGTGGCCGCGCAGCGCACCGTCGAGCCCGACCGGCACGTGCATTCGCTGCACGGCTACTTCATGCGCCCCGGCGACATCACCGTGCCGATCGTCTACGAGGTCGACCGCATTCGCGACGGTTCGAGCTTCACCACCCGCCGTGTGGTGGCGATCCAGCACGGGCACGCGATCTTCTCGCTGGAAGCCTCGTTCCAGCTCGACGAGCCGGGCCTCGAATACCAGATGCCGATGCCGCTCGACGTGCCGGCGCCGGAGACGCTTAAGTCGCAGCGCGAGCTGCTGCAGGAGGCGACCCACGTGCCCGACATGATCCGCATGTTCTGGGCCAAGGAGCGGCCGCTGGAACTCAGGCCGGTCTATGCCGAGCACTATTCGAGCCGGGACAAGCTGCCGCCGCTGCAGAAGGTGTGGATCAGGCTGACCGGGCCGGTGCCGAACGGCCGGGCAGTGCGCACGGCGGTGCTTGCCTACCTTTCCGACATGACGCTGCTGGATACGGCAACCTTTGCCCACGGGCGCGGCATTTTCGATCCCGACATCCAAGCGGCGAGCCTGGACCACGCCATGTGGTTCCATCGCGAGCATTCGCTCGACGGCTGGCTGCTCTACACCCAGGACAGCCCGTCGACGAGCGGGGCGCGCGGCTTCACGCGCGGGGCGATCTATGCCCAGGACGGCACGCTGATCGCTTCGGTGGCACAGGAAGGACTGATCCGCCTGCGCACAAAGCCTACAAACTAGGCATTTCAGGAATTTTGCACATTGTGTGAGCAGATGCCTTGCTGCGTCTGCGAACGCGCGCCTGCGGACAAGAGATTTTTACATTCAATTTCAGTTGCTTAGCCAATGCCAATGTAAACTGGCACGGAGCTTGAATCCTGTTTGTCACTCACCAGTGGCTTTCGGGTCCGCTGGGGATGACTGAAATCGCGGGGGACCCGCATCAGCAAGGGGTGAAACCTGATGAAAATCGTGATGGCTATCATCAAGCCGTTCAAGCTCGACGAGGTGCGCGAAGCGCTGACCAGCGTCGGAATCCAGGGCCTGACCG
This sequence comes from Aminobacter sp. BE322, assembly GCF_050433525.1. NCBI lineage: Bacteria > Pseudomonadati > Pseudomonadota > Alphaproteobacteria > Hyphomicrobiales > Phyllobacteriaceae > Aminobacter > Aminobacter sp. BE322. The sequence continues at coordinate 64,348 of NZ_JBNPXB010000004.1, forward strand.
TCACCGAGGTCAAGGGCTACGGGCGCCAGAAGGGCCACACCGAAATCTATCGCGGCGCCGAATATGCCGTGAGCTTCCTTCCCAAGATCAAGATCGAGGTCGCGGTCAGCACCGATCTCGTCGACAAGGCCGTCGAGGCGATCACCGGTGCCGCCAAGACCGGGCAGATCGGCGACGGCAAGATCTTCGTCTTCGGCATCGACCAGGCCGTGCGCATCCGCACCGGCGAAACCGACACCGACGCGCTCTGAGCGGCCAGCAATCTCATGGAGACCTCGATGACAATTCCTTCCTCACTGAAGTCGGCGGCGCGCTCGGCGCTGCTCGGCACGCTGGCGCTCGCCGCCCTCGGCACGGTCGCCGCATTCGCCCAGGAAGCCGCCCCCGCCGCCACTGAAGCCGCGGCGACGCCGGCCTTCACCGTCGACAAGGGCGACACCACCTGGATGATGGTTTCGACCGTGCTCGTGCTGCTGATGACGGTGCCCGGCCTGGCGCTGTTCTACGGCGGCCTGGTGCGCGCCAAGAACATGCTGTCGGTGCTGATGCAGGTGTTCACCATCACCGCCGTGGTGATGATCATCTGGGTCACCTACGGCTACAGCCTCGCCTTCACGCCCGGCAATGCCTTCATCGGCGGCTTGTCGAAGGCCTTCCTGGCCGGGGTGGACGTCACTACCGTGTCCGAGACCTTCACCAAGGGTGTCGCCATTCCGGAACTGGTCTTCGTCGTCTTCCAGATGACGTTCGCGGCCATCACGCCGGCGCTGATCGTCGGTGCCTTCGCCGAGCGCATCAAGTTCTCGGCGGTCATCCTGTTCACCATCCTTTGGGTGACGTTCGTCTACTTCCCGATCGCGCACATGGTGTGGTTCTGGGGCGGCCCGAGCGCCTATTCCGATCCGTCCGGCCTGATCTTCGGTTTCGGCGCCATCGACTTCGCCGGCGGCACCGTCGTGCACATCAATGCCGGCATTGCGGGCCTGGTCGGCGCAGTCATGATCGGCAAGCGGGTCGGCTACATGCGGGACCTGATGGCGCCGCATTCGATGACGCTGACGATGGTCGGCGCGTCGCTGCTGTGGGTCGGCTGGTTCGGCTTCAACGCCGGCTCCAACCTAGAGGCCAACGCCTATGCCGCGCTCGCCATGATCAACACCTTCGTGGCGACCGCCGCCGCGGCGGTGACCTGGATCGTGCTGGAGACGCTGCTGCGCGGCAAGGCCTCGATGCTGGGCGCCGTGTCGGGTGCGGTCGCCGGCCTCGTCGCCGTCACCCCGGCCGCCGGTTTCGCCGGTCCGATGGGCGCCATCGTGCTCGGCATCGTCGTCACCGCGATCTGCTACTTCTTCGTGTCGGTGGTGAAGAACAAGTTCGGCTACGACGACAGCCTCGACGTCTTCGGCATCCACTGCGTCGGCGGCATCTTCGGTGCGCTCGCCACCGGCATCCTGGTCAACCCGGCACTCGGCGGCGCGGGCATCGTCGACTACTCGACGGCCGACTTCGCCGCGGGCTACGCCGGCGTGGCCACGCAGCTCCTGGCCCAGGCCAAGGGCGTGCTGGTGACCCTGGCGTGGTCGGGCATCGGCAGCGCCATCCTCTACAAGGTCGTCGACATGGTGGTCGGCCTGCGCATCACCCCGGACGCAGAGCGCGAAGGCCTCGACCTCACCTCGCACGGCGAGGCGGCCTACCACGCCTGAGCGCAGGTGGCGGCCGGAACGGGCCGCCGCATCCTCCCCTATCCCGTCGTGCCCTCCGAATGGTGGTCACGCCTTGAGGCCCGGAGCAATCCGGGCCTCCTTTTTTTACCGGTACGTCGAGGCCCGGAGCGATCCGGGCCTCCTTTTTGCGGCAATGTCAGGTTCCGCACCGGCGGCCGAGAATTCCGTGAAGTTTCCGAGGTCCCTTGCTTTCGAAGAAGAACAATAAAATATGCATGCGGGCTAATTCGGGGGTGCGTGTGGGGATGAATATCGACCGCAAGCTGCGGCTGACCGCGGCTTTTGTTGGCGCGGGGACGCGGAAAGACCTTGCCGCGGCGTTCCGGCGCATCAACCCCGCGACCGCCTTCGACGTCGACCGGGCCGACAAATGGCTGCAGGGGCGCTCGACGCCGCGACAGTTCAGCGTCTACGACGACTGGATCAGGCTGCTCGACCTGCCGAAGACGGCGGACTGGATCGCCGACAGCGACCTGGAGACGTTCATCGCCGAAATCTGCCGGCATCACGGCCGCGACCGCCAGCAGCTCGAGCGGCGGGCGCAGGCCTTCGGCAAGGCGCAGGCCAACGGACATGACGCCAGGGGCGGCTCGCTTGCCGGCGCCTATGCGTGCTACTCGCACAGCTGGTCGCCTTACTTCCGCGGTCAATTCATCCGCGGCTCGATGCTGATCGAGCCGGAGCAGGGGCAGCGGCTGTCGGCGACCTACACGGAAAGCCTGCCGACCATGCGCCTGCAGATCAAGGGGCAGGTCATCGTGACCAGGCGCAGCCTCTACATCCATGTCGGCGGACCGGCCGACGACACGCACTTCTTCTGCGCGCTGTTTCCGTTTTCGCCGCCCGGCAGCGTGCTCGGCGGCTACCTGACGGGCACGACCGTGCTGGGGCCGGATTCGCAGCCTTCGGTGACGCGCATGGTGCTGGTGCGGCTCAAGGAGCCGGCCGCGCTCGACCATGCCGGCCTGGGCTATCTCGAACCGGGAACGAGCATTCCGCAGGATCTCGAACGCTTCGAGGTCAGGCTGGAGCAGCCCGACCTCGCCGAGGAGCACCTGCGGCAGTTCCTGACCCGCGACGGCAAGGGCGGCACCGACCAGATCGCCAAGGAGGACTTCCAGAAACTGGTCGACGTCTTCGATCGCGCCTGGCTGGGGCGCTGAAATGGGCGCCGTGCGCGGCCGTCGACACCACCCGGCGTGAACGATGGCTTAACCTTAATGCGGCCTTAACCTTCGCCCCGATAGTCTGGTTGCCGAATCTGCCCGCGACGCGTCCGCGCGTGGGACAAAGGCATCTTTGGACGGGGACAAGCATGCGTTCTGGGGTTTCCTCACCGCTCGCGCTGACCGAGACGGGGCACGGCATCCAGGCATTCGCGCGACGGCAGGCTGGCCGCGCGGCCGGGCTGGGCCTTTTTGCCTTCGTCGCCTTCGGTCTTGCCGCGCTCGGTACCTGGAACGTCGCCGACCCCAGCTTCAGCCATGCCACGGATAGTCCGGTTACCAACGCGATGGGTTATGCCGGCGCCGTCTTCGCCGACATCGCCATGCAGTTCTTCGGTCTCGCCGCAGTGGCGGCGCTGGTGCCCGCGGTGATCTGGGGCGTGCTCTTCGCGACCGCCCGCGGCGTCGACCACATGCCCAGGCGCGGGCTTGCCTGGTTCGGCTCCGCGGTGCTTGCCGCCGCGATCTCGGGATGCGTCGGGGCGCCGCCCACCTGGCCGCTGCCGACGGGGCTCGGCGGCGTGTTCGGCGACATGGTGCTGAAGGTGCCCGGCCTGTTCCTCGGCGGCTATCCGACCGGACTGGTCGCAATGGTGATCGGCGTGCTGCTGCTCGCCCCGACGCTGTGGCTGTTTGCCTACGGCGCGGGCCTGCTCAAGCGCGAGAACGGATTTGCCGCAGTCCACGCCAAGCCCAAGCCGGACATGCGCGAACAGGATTTCGCCAGTTTCGACGAGGAGGACGAGGACGACAGCGAAGGCGTGCTGGCGCTCGGCGCCATCACCCATTGGTGGCTGTCGGCCAAGGCCTGGATGCGCCGCCGCGCCGCCAAGCGCCGCGAGGAAGAGGGCCTCGACCAGCCCGTCAGGCGCGAGAGCGCCTGGCGCCAGGCCGCCCAGCGCGTCGAGAAGGCGGAACGGGCCGAAGCACGCGTCACCAGCGCCGGCCGCGCCCGCGTCGAGCCGGAGTTCTTCGCCCAGATGGTTTCGCACGACCGGTCGGTGTCGATCGATCCCGACGACCAGGACGTGTTCGGCGACGAGGACGATTTCGATCCGGTGACCGGCGAGATCCGTGGCGGCGGCGCGCAGGTGCAGAACTTCCGTTCCCCTGCCGGGCAGGCATCCGCCCGCGTGGCGGGGCCGGCGCCGCGGCCGGTTCCCGGCGCCCGGGTGCAGCGCGAGGCGCAGACCTCGCTGATCGGTTCCGACAAGTTCGAGATGCCGTCGCTGCATTTCCTTTCCGAGCCCAAGAACGTGGCGCGGGACACGAGCCTTTCCAAGGATGCGCTGGAACAGAACGCGCGGCTGCTCGAGGGCGTGCTGGAGGATTTCGGCGTCAAGGGCGAGATCATCCATGTGCGTCCGGGTCCGGTGGTCACGCTCTACGAACTCGAGCCCGCTCCCGGCATCAAGTCGAGCCGCGTCATCGGCCTTGCCGACGACATTGCCCGCTCGATGAGCGCGATCGCCGCGCGCGTGGCGGTGGTTCCCGGGCGCAACGCCATCGGCATCGAGCTGCCCAACACCAAGCGCGAGACGGTCTATCTGCGCGAGATCATGGCCAGCCGCGACTTCGAGACGACCAAGGCCAAGCTGGCCCTGGCGCTCGGCAAGTCGATCAACGGCGAGGCGGTCATCGTCGACATCGCCAAGATGCCGCACGTGCTGGTCGCGGGCACCACCGGCTCGGGCAAGTCGGTGGCGATCAACACGATGATCCTGTCGCTGCTCTACCGCATGACGCCGCAGGAATGCCGGCTGATCATGATCGACCCGAAGATGCTGGAGCTCTCCGTCTACGACGGCATTCCGCACCTGCTGACGCCTGTCGTCACCGATCCCAAGAAGGCGGTGGTGGCGCTGAAGTGGACGGTGCGGGAGATGGAGGACCGCTATCGCAAGATGTCGAAGGTCGGCGTCCGCAACATCGACGGCTTCAATGCCCGGGTGGCTGCCGCCGACAAGAAGGGCGAGAGGATCTCGCGCACCGTGCAGACCGGCTTCGACCGCCAGACCGGCGAGGCGATCTACGAGACGGAGGACCTCGATCTCGAGCCGATGCCCTACATCGTCGTCATCATCGACGAGATGGCCGACCTGATGATGGTCGCCGGCAAGGACATCGAGGGCGCGGTGCAGCGCCTGGCGCAGATGGCGCGCGCGGCGGGCATACACGTCATCATGGCGACGCAGCGTCCCTCGGTCGACGTCATCACCGGCACCATCAAGGCCAACTTCCCGACCCGCATCTCCTTCCAGGTGACGTCGAAGATCGACAGCCGCACCATCCTCGGCGAACAGGGCGCCGAACAGCTGCTCGGCATGGGCGACATGCTCTACATGGCCGGCGGCGGCCGCATCCAGCGCGTGCACGGGCCCTTCGTCTCGGACGACGAGGTCGAGAAGGTTGTCGCCCATCTCAAGCTGCAGGGCGTGCCGGAATATCTCGACGCCATCACCGAAGACGACGGCGAGGACGAGGACGACCAGCCCTCGGGCCGCGGCGGCGGAGGTGGCGGCAATTTCGAGGATTCGGACGATCCCTACGACCAGGCGGTGGCGGTGGTGCTGCGCGACGGCAAGGCCTCGACCAGCTACATCCAGCGCCGTCTCGGCATCGGCTACAACCGCGCCGCCTCGATCATCGAGCGCATGGAGAAGGAAGGCATCGTGGGCGCGGCCAACCATGCCGGCAAGCGTGAGATCCTGGTGCCGACCGAAGACGACAAAATGTGAAGCCGGCGGAACCGGCGATCACGTTTTCGCGTTCGGAGGGCATGGCGTGAACCATGTCAAACTTCAGCCCTACTAAGTGCCGATAGAACCGTCGAACTGAAGTGAGAGAGTAACCGGCATGAACGACGACATTGGCACCATGACTCGCCGCCGCCTGCTTGGCTTCGCCGCCGCGATGGCCCTGACTGCCGCGCCGCTGATGGCGTTGCAGAGCCCGGCCCAGGCGGCTTCGGACGCCGCGCAGCGCATCGCCGACCACTTCTCCAGCGTGAAATCGATGTCGGGGGAGTTCGTCCAGTTCGGTCCGCGCGGCGAGCAGACCGGCGGCAAGTTCTTCCTCGAGCGCCCCGGCAAGATCCGCTTCAACTACGAGGCGCCATCGAATTTCAAGGTGATTTCCGACGGTCAGTCGGTGGTGATCCTGAATTCGAAGATGCGCACCTCCGACCTCTATCCGCTGTCGAAGACGCCGCTGAAGCTGCTGCTCGACGACCGCATCGATCTCAGCGGCAACAAGGTCCAGAGCGTCGCCGAAGAGGACGACCTGACCACCATCAAGCTGTCCGACAAGCAGGTGTTCGGCAACTCGACCATCACCATGATGTTCGATCCCAAGACCTACGAACTGCGCCAGTGGACGATCACCGATGCGCAGGGCAAGGACACCACGGTGATGGTGTTCAACGTCCAGCAGGGCGGCTCCTTCCCGGCCGACACCTTCACCATCGACTACAAGCTCAACCGCGAACTCAACACCCGCAAGAAGAACGACTGACGCCGGGACTGCGGCTTAGCTGTGGAAAGCGGCGCGCCCTGCGCCGCATGAGCCGCCGCGCCTTGTCTTTGCCGCGCCCTGCTGGCAGGTTCCGGCGCGAATTCCCGCCGGACGAAGCCAGCCATGCCCTTCACGATAGCCACCTGGAACATCAACTCCGTGCGCCTGCGCATGCCACTGGTCGAGCGCCTGCTGCTCGAAAAGGCGCCGGACGTTTTGTGCCTGCAGGAGACAAAGTGCCCCGACGACCAGTTCCCCTCGGCGGCGTTCCGCAAGCTCGGCTACGAGCACGTCGCCTTCCATGGCCAGAAGGGCTACCACGGCGTGGCGACGGTGGCGCGGCGGCCGATCGAGATCGTCGAGAAGCGCCGCTTCTGCGAGATCGACGACAGCCGTCACCTCTCGGTGCGCTTCGACGCCGGCGGCAAGCAGGTGACGCTGCATAATTTCTACGTGCCGGCGGGTGGCGACGAGCCCGATCCCGAGATCAATCCGAAGTTCCGCCACAAGCTCGACTTCGTCGCCGAGATGAACGCCATCCGCGCGACTCACGACGACAGCTCGGCTTCGGTGCTGGTCGGCGATCTCAACATCGCGCCGCTCGAGCACGACGTGTGGTCGCACAAGCAACTGCTCAACGTCGTCAGCCACACCCCGGTCGAGACCGAGAATTTCGAGGCGATGCGCAAGGCCGGCGACTGGGTCGACCTGATGCGCCTCAACGTGCCGGACGATCAGAAGATCTACACCTGGTGGAGCTACCGGGCGAAGGATTGGGAACTGTCCGACCGCGGCCGCCGGCTCGACCATGTCTGGGCGTCGGCCAATCTCGCGCCGAGCCTCGCCGGCATCGACATCCTGCGCGAGGCACGCGGCTGGGAGCGGCCGTCGGATCATGTGCCGGTGCTCGCGCGGTTCGATTTGGACTAGGGGAATACGCCCCGGCGGGCTTCAGCCGCAGCTTGCCGAGCAACTGGCGGTCCCGTATTGCAATCGCGCGCGAGGTCGAGCTGCCCCTCATCCCCTACCGGACCTTCTCCCCGTCATGACGGGGAGAAGGAGGCTGGCCGCTACGCTCGCGACTACCTCTCCCCGTTCTTCACGGGGAGAGGGTAAGGGTGAGGGGCGCTTGATAGCGCAACAGCTTGATTGGGTGTCGGCCTACTTCCCGAACCTGGGCGCCATGCTCTCGATCCGCGCGATCATGTCCTGGAGGTCCTCGAGGATATGCTGGTGCAGGCGGGCCGCGACCTCGGGATATTCCTCGAGGATGCGGTGGAACATCTTGCGGTTCAGGCGGATGATTTCCGAATTGACCTGGGCGGCGGCGCTGGTCAGGCGCCTTGTATCGGCGATGAGGGCGAGTTCGCCGAGCATGGCGCCGGGACCGGCTGAGCCGACTTCGGCGCGCGTTCCATCGATGTCGCGATAGAGGCTGATTCGGCCGCTGACGACGACATAGGCCGAATCGGCTTCGTCTTCCTCGCGATAGAGCTTGCGGTCGGCGGGGAGATGGATGTTCTCCGCGCCGAAGGCGAGCAAACGCAACTGCTCCTGGGTGAAGCCCTCGAACAGCCTCACGCCGGACAGGATGCGGATGTCGTCATCCAGCGCCATTACGTCCCCGACTTTTCAGACCGGTTTTCCCTCCCTGTCGTTTGCCAGCGGCCCCACCTGCCGCCAAGAACCGGTCAGGGGACCAGCTTGTATCCGCCGCTTTCTGTCACAAGTATTTCCGCATTGGAAGGATCGCGCTCGATCTTCTGGCGCAGCCGGTAGACATGGGTTTCCAGCGTGTGGGTCGTGACCCCGGAATTATATCCCCACACTTCTTCGAGAAGTACGTCGCGGGTCACCACCTTCTGGTCGGCCCGATACAGATATTTGATGATCGAGGCCTCCTTTTCGGTGAGCCTGACCTTGCCGCCGCGCGCGTCGATGAGGAGCTTCTGGCTCGGCTTGAAGGTGTAGGGCCCGACGGAGAAGGTGGCATCCTCGCTCTGTTCGTGCTGGCGCAGCTGGGCGCGGATGCGGGCAAGCAGGACCGCGAAGCGGAACGGCTTGGTGACGTAGTCGTTGGCGCCAGCCTCAAGGCCGAGGATCGTGTCCGAATCGGTATCGTGGCCGGTGAGCATGATGATGGGCGCCTTGTAGCCGCCCTTGCGCAGGATCTTCACCGCCTCGCGGCCGTCCATGTCGGGCAGGCCGACATCCATGATCAACAGATCGATGATGCCGCCGCGCGCGACGTTGATGCCCTTTGCGGCGCTTGCTTCCTCAAGGACTTCGAACTCCTCGTAGAGCGCCAGCTGCTCGACGAGCGTGCCGCGCAGATCGTCGTCGTCGTCGACGATGAGGATGGTGCGTGAGGTCATGGATCAATCCGTTATTGAAGATCAGAATTCTGTTGACCGTAGACTATGGATGCGGAAGCTGGTCGCCACAACCGCCCGACGGGTGATTTGCTTCGGTTGGCGATCATACAAGAAAAATCAACGGCGTAATTGGGGCGGACGATCTTTTTGCGACAAGGCATTTCCACGATCGTCGTCCGGGCCAGGCCCGGCGACCGGACCAAGGGGCTGCTGCAGGCAGGCGGCTCGGTGTTTCCCTGTGCACTGGGACGCGGGGGGATCACGGCCAACAAGCGCGAAGGCGACGGCGGCACGCCGCTCGGCGCTATGCGGCTCCTGTCGGGCTACTTTCGCAACGACCATTTCCGCGGCGGCGGCACGCGGCTTGCGATGAGCCCGATCGGCGACGCCCTCGGCTGGTGCGAGGTGCCCGACGACCGCAACTACAACAGGCCGGTGAAGATACCTTACGGCGCCAGCCATGAACGCATGAAGCGGGACGACCGGCTCTACGACGCCTGCATCGTGCTCGACTGGAACATCAGGCCGCGCCGGCGCGGTCGCGGCAGCGCGATCTTCTTCCACCTCGCCCGGCCTGGCTTCACGCCCACCCAGGGCTGCGTGGCGGTGACGGCAAAGGTGATGGCGCGGCTCCTGCCGCATCTTTCCAGCCGCACGGTCATGAAGGTGGTGCGCTGAAGCGGCGAGCATTCCGATGAATGCGGTTCCGCCCCTCCAGCTATTTTTCTTGGCCGCATCTGTGCGACGCCAGACGATTCCGTCTGGCTGCAAGATGCTCGAAAAAAGCGGCCCGACGATCCCATGGGATCGTCGGGCCGGAGGTACTGCCTTCCAACAGCAGTGGGAGATGCGGAAACTGCAGGTAAGGTCAGCGGCGGTTCGGACGGCGCGGCGGCTGCCAGCCGATGTCGAGCAGCCCGAGGCGGCCAAGCTCGGCGTCGACGGCGTGGCCGACGTCACGGCAGGGGATGCCGGTGTCGCGGCGGTAGTGTTCGGTCAGGCAGCCGAAGCTCCTGGCCGGCAGGCTGAGCGCTGCCCGCATCTGGCGGAGCCAGTCGAAAAGCGGCTTCAGCGGGTTCGGCTGCGCATAGGGTGCCTTGAAGACATCGGTGGACATGGTCTGCTTCCATTTCGCCCGGACATCAAATCCGGTTTGACATTGTTTCAACTGATCCCATGATGGAGCGCTGAAAGACAAAAGAGAAACGAGTAGTTCTTTCTCGATCATCAAATTTGGCTTGAAGATAAGACGATGCGGTCGATGCCTGGGACACGTGCGCTGAGGACGTTGGTGGCGGCCGGCCGGCACCTCAACTTCACGCGCGCGGCCGACGAGCTGGGGCTGACGCCGGCTGCGGTGAGCCACCAGATCAAGGAAATCGAGGACCAGCTCGGCGTGGTGCTGTTCACGCGCACCAGCCGCAGCATCAGGCTGACGGAGGCGGGGGCGGCGCTGTGCGACGCCTCGACGGACGCCATCGAACTGCTCAACCGGGCCGTCTCCAAGGCGCGCAAGCTGACGCGCGGCACCACGCAGCTCAAGGTGACGCTCGACGCGCAGTTCGCCTCGAAGTGGCTGATGCGGCGGGTGGACGGCTTCCGCAAGCTGCACCCGGACATCGAACTCAGGTTCGACATCAGCTACGACGTGCGCGACTTCGACCTCGACGACGTCGATGTCGCCATCCGCTTCGGCATGGGCAAGTATCCTGGCCTGTGCGCCGACCGGCTGTTCGACAACATGATCATTCCGGTGTGCAGTCCGAGGCTGCTGGCGTCCGGACCGCCCTTGCGCGTGCCGCGCGACCTGTTCCATCACACGCTGGTGCATATCGAATGGTCGCAGCAGGGCGTGACCTGGCCGAACTGGCGCATGTGGATGGCCGCCGCCGGCGTCGAAGACTTCGACGATAGCCGCGCCATCGTCTTCACCGCCTCCTCAGACGCGGTGCAGGCGGCAATCGACGGGAGTGCGGTGGCGCTGGCCGATTTCGCCATGGTGGCCAACGACCTTTCCGAAGGACGGTTGGTGCGGCCCTTCGACCTCGGCATCCGCGTGTCGCGCGAGTTCGCCTATTTCCTGGTCTATCCGAAAAGCACCGAGGACGACCCGCGCATTTCAGCGTTCAGGGAGTGGATGCTGGAGGAGGCGGCGAAGACGGAGGTGTGAGGGGCTAGACTAGCCGTGAGTCACCGCATCACCGGGCGATATCCCGGCGTGGTCAACCGTCATCTCGGCATCGGCTGGGAGTTCGTGCACGTCTGCATCGATGATGCCTCGCGCGTCGCCTTCGTCCAGGTCATGCCCGACCAACGAAAGGGGAGCGCCGTCACTTTCCTGGAAGCTGCCGTTGCCTATTACGTAAGCCTCGGCATCAACGTGCAGCGCGTGATGACCGACAATGGCTCGTGCTATCGGTCAAAAACTTTCCGGGCAGCCTTAAGACGTCTCGGTCTGCGCCAAATCTTCACCAGTGCCATACACGCCCAAGACCAATGGAAAGGCCGAGCGCTTCATCCAGACGAGCCTGCGCGAATGGGCTTACGCCAGAGCCTACGACACTTCCCGTGAGCGCACCGCTGAGCTGTCACGATGGCTTCATCGCTACAATTGGCACAGGCCACACAGCAGCCTACGCTCAAAAACACCGATCAGCCGCCTCGCATTGACCAAGGACAACCTGTTGACACTCCACAGCTAGCGCGCCCTCTGCGCCAGCTGGTCGCCGAAGATCGCCCGCTGCAGCGGCGCCGCCAGCGACGCGGCATAGGGCGTGGCGATGTGATGGCGGTCGCGGAACGTCAGCTTGCCGCCGATCATCGCCGGGCAGTGGCGCGCATCGCAGAACTGGCCGGTGAGGTCGACATAACGCACGCCGCCCATGCCGGCGACCGCCGCCTGTTCTGCGGCAAAGACCCGCTCGTCGATCGCCTGGTCGCGCGGCGTATCGCAGGCCTCGGCACCCCGCCCCTGCCAGAGCGACCGCGCCACGCATTTGTCGAGATAGGACCTGTGCACAGGGACGTCCCTGATCAGCACCACCTCGGCGCCCGCCTTGCGCAGCCGGTCGGCCACCCCCCTCAGTCCCTCGGCCCACGCGTCGCGGCCGACGAGGTGCTCGAGTTCTCCGTTCACCCGGTTCTCGACATAGCTGTAGGAATACTGCGAGACGATCACCAGTTCGGGCCGGAGTGCGGCGATCTCGTCGAGGGCCCGGCGCCGCCACTCGTCGCATTCGGCATATTCCCTCGCCAGCACCTCGTTCCAGGTCTGCACCTGTGCTGCCGGGCATGACGACTTCATGTAGGTGACCAGCCGCCAGCCCCGGCTTTTGGCGATCTCGGCCAGCGGCGTCGACCAGTGGTCGGCATGCGAATCGCCGAACAGCACCACCGTCCTGCCCGAATTCGCGGCCCCGAGGATGCAGCGCCGCGGCACCGTCTCCTCCCGGGCGAGCACGCATCCGCTGTCGAGCTGGCGCGCCGAGGAGCCGCGGGCCGCACTTTCCATGATCAGGCGCTGGTTGGGGTCGATGCTCTGCGCCGCAAGCTGTGCCGCGGCATAGGACAAGGTCGCCCCCGCCGAAGTCAGCAGCGCCGCCAGCCCCAGCGACCGCACCGACCTTGCCGCGAGCCAGCCGCTCAGCCGGATAGGGTTCTCGACCAGGTGGTAGCTCAGCAGCGACAGGCCGAAGGTCAGCGCGAGACAGGCGAGCCGCCCCGCGAGCGAAAGCTCCGGAACCAGGATGGTGGCGAAGACGATGACCGGCCAGTGCCACAGATAGAGCGAATAGGACAGCTTGCCGACCCACTGGAACGGCGCAAGCGCGAGCACGGCGCCAGGCGCAGGCCCGCTCTGGCGGGCGCCGGACAGGAGCAGCATCGCGGTGCCCGCCACAGGCATCAGCGTGATGAAGCCGGGAAACGGATCGGCCTCCCTGACGCCCAGATAGGCCGCGCCGATCAGCGCGATGCCGGCCCATCCCATCGCCGGCGCCGGGCGCAAGCCTGCCGCCCAGCGTCTGGCGACGGGAAGCGAGACAAGCCCGCCCACCGCGAACTCCCAGGCGCGCAGCGGCGAGAAGTAGAAGGCCCAGGGCTGCGACGTCTTCGTCATCCAGGCGCTCGCGGCGAACGAAACGAGGGCCGCCAGCCCCAGGAGCACGGCCATGCCCCTTTCGCCCGGCCGGAAGCGCGCGACGAGCAGCAGCAGCGCCGGCCACAGCAGGTAGAACTGCTCCTCCACCGATAGCGACCAGAAATGCAGGAACGGGTTGTTCGCCGTGTCGGTCGCGAAATAGTCGAACGACCATCGGAGCAGCCACATGTTGATGACATAGGTGGAGGCGAACAGCGCACCCTTGGCATAGAGCTGCTGTTCCGACGGCGCGAGGATGAAATAGCCCGCCGCCAGCGTGGCTGCGATCACGAACAGCGAGGCCGGCAGCAGGCGGCGCGCGCGGCGGCCGTAGAAGCGCCAGAGGTCGACCGTTCCCGTACGGCCGATCTCCTGCATCAGGTGGCTGGTGATCAGGTAGCCCGAGATGACGAAGAAGATGTCGACGCCGATGAAGCCGCCGGGAAGGCTCGTCATGCCGAAATGGAACGCGACCACCCCGGCGACGGCGATGGCCCGCAGCCCCTCGATGTCCGGACGGAACGACGCCGAAGCGGGTGTCGTCATGCCTTCGCCTGCCTGTCTGTCATGGGCGCAGGATTGTTCAGGCGGCAGCGCCGGACAATTCAAACCATATTGCAATGCAACATAGTCGCCCCGGCCAGGAGCTGCTGTAGCGCAAGGGACACAAGGCGTTGCGGCTGGTCGGCGGGATAACATCGCACCGGACTTTTCGTCCCGCCGGCCGAATTGTCGGGGAACCGATGCACGCGCAGACGGGTTAACCCGCGCGAGGGGCCGAATCTCGAAGAGGAAGATCAATGAGACATTCTCTCGCCATCGCGATCCTGCTGGGCGGTGCCGCGCTGGCCGCGCCGGCGGCCGGTGAGGACGCGAGCGCGCCGTCGACGATGCCAGCCCAGGTCGATCCGGGCACGACGGCCAGCACCGGCTCCACCGGCTTCGCCGCCGTCATGTCGTCGATCCAGGCGAGCAGCAGTACGGCCACCGCCATCCAGTCGCTGACCGCGGTCACGTCGGTGAACATCGTCAAGGTTGCGGCCATCGCCAGCAAGGACGAACTGCAGAAGCTGGATCAGGCGGAGAAGGACAACCAGGCCGACATCACCGGCGTCCAGGCCGCGATCATGGCCAACGCGCTGCTCAAGGAAAAGCTCGACGCCGAGAACGTCGACACCTCCAGCATCCTCGCCGCGAACGTCGCGGCCGATGGCGCCGTCACGGTCTTCGTGCGGTAGCGAGACCCCGCGCGTCGCAGGCGCGAGACAGGCATTTGCGCAGAGCGGTGTGGTCCGGTGGCTGCGGCGCCGGGCCGGCCGGTTTTTTTCCGCCTCGACCAGCCGCACCACCTTGGCCGGAGTCGTGCATCAATCGTGCACAGGGCGTCCGAAGATATTGTCCAGGAACTCGTCGAGCCAGCGCTTGAGATGCATGTCCCAGATCAGGCGGCCGCCGAGATGGTCGCGGCCGGGCTGCGCGCCGGGCAGCACGAAGCGCTCCGCCCCGCGCACCACCCAGCGCTGCATCATCATCCGGGTCAGCTCGGCATGGAACTGGATGCCCCAGGCATTGTCGCCATAGCGGAACGCCTGGTTCGGATAGGTCTCCGACGCGGCGAGCAGCACGGCGTCCTTCGGCAGCGAGAAGCCTTCGCGGTGGAACTGGTAGACCATCTCGGGCCAGTGCATCAGCTTGCGGCCTTCCTCGGTCGCCTTGATCGGGTACCAGCCGATCTCCACCAGCCCGTCGCCGTGGCCCTCGACCTTGCCGCCGAGATGGTTGACCAGCATCTGCGCGCCCAGGCAGATGCCGAGCAGCGGCCGGTTCTCCTTGAGCGGCACGGCGAGCCAGTCGGTCTCGCGGCGCACGAACTCGTCATGGTCGTTGGCGCTCATCGGCCCGCCGAAGACGACGGCGCCGGCGTGTCGGTCCAGCGTTTCGGGCAGGGTATCGCCCAGCGGCGGGCGGCGGATATCGAGGTCGAAGCCGTTCTCGATCAGCACATGGCCGACGCGGCCTGCGCTGGAATGCTCCTGGTGCAGCACCACCAGGATCTTGGGTCTCGCCTGCCCCCGCATCGAGCGTCTATTCGTCCGACTCCGATCCAATGGCGGCGCGGGCGTTCTCGGCCGCCCTGTGCTTCTCCGCGATACGGTCGCGCCGCTCCACTCCCATCAGTTCGGCGACGCGCCAGATGGTGTTGTCCTCCATCTCGTGCACCTGGCCGTCGGCATAGACGACCTCCCACATCATGCCGATGAAGTCCCTGCGCGCCTGCTCGTCGAGATTGCGCTTGAGCACGCTGGTGAAGGCATAGAGGTCGATCGCCTCGTTGTCGGCCTGCTCGCCCGCCTTGACGAGGCGGTCGAGTTCGGCGCCGGAAATGCCGTAGCTCTGCGCCAGGAGCTGCTTCAGCCGCTCCCACTCGACGTCCTGCCGGTCTCCGTCCGCGTCCATGACGTGATAGAGCAGTGCTGCCACGGCGACGCGCAGGTCGTCCTGGCGCGACGGAGCGCCGCCCACAGCGGGCAGGTCCCTCAGGAATGAGATCATGCGTTCGAACATCGGCGGTTCCTGTTGCGGCAAAACCTGGATTTAGGCACGGCCACCGCTCAAAACAATCGGAAGCGGCGCTGGGCGTTCTCCCGATCCTCGTCCGGATCGACGCCGGGATCGTCGGGCAGGCGGATCGGTTCGGCGTCGCCGTCGTCCAGAATCGCATCGTCGCGCGGCTTCGGCTCGGGACTGACAGTCCCCCCATCCGGACCGACCTTCGCCGGCTGTAGGTCGGCCGGTGCCACCTCGTGCTCGATCTCGACGATGTCGTCGCCGGCCGGCTGCGCGGCGCGGATGGACGGGATCGGAACCCGCTCGGCGGGTTGGTTCTGCTGTTCGATGAGATGGCCGAGCCGCTCTTCCGGCGCCCGCCACTCGAACGCGTCGAGCCGCCCGGTGACCGGCGAGAACGGCGCCCAGCGCTCGGAGACGACGCCATCCGCCACCCAGGCCGGGTCGCGCGGTGCCCGCACAGCCTTGGAAAGCCACTGCCGCACCTTGCCCTGGTTGCCCGTCTCGGCCTCCTCGATGTCGGCCAACAGCAGATAGGCGCCCTCGCGGGGCTGCATCCGCGCCGCGGCCGTCGCCTCCGACCGCGCCAGCGCATAGTCCTGCGCCCCGAGCGCCGCGCGCGCCACCGTCAGCGACGATTCCGGATTGTTCTGCTTGAGCGACTGCAGCTTCTTCGCCCGCGCCAGCCGGTCGAGCACCGCATCGCCCGGCCGGGCGTGGACGTAGAGTTCGGCGATGTCCGGCAGCGGTTCTGCCTTCCATGCCGCCTCCAGGAGCTTCGAGCCCTTGCGCACGTCGTTCTGGCGGAACAGCACCTTGGCCGCGACGATCGCCGCAGGGCCGAAATCCGGACGCAGCCGATTGGCTTCCAGTGCCGCGGTCCGCGCCGCGTTGAAGTCGCTGTCGAGCAGCGACATCGCCTTGGCGGTCAAAAGCACCGAGCGGCGGTTGTTGGCGACGTCGCGTTCCACCAGCCTCGACGCCTTCTGCGCGTCGACCAGCGCCAGCGCGCCGTCCCAGTCGCCGCGCTCGGCCTTCTCCTCCATGGTCGCTTCCGCGGCCCAGCCGAGCTGCGGCGCGAGCCCGGCGGCGCGCCCTGCATAGTGGCGGGCCGCCGCCCGGTCGCCCAGTCTTTCGGCCTCGAGATAGAGCCCGCGCAGCCCGAGCAGGCGCATTTCGGGATCGTCGAGCATCGCCTCGAACTTCTGCCGCGCCGCGTCGTGGTCGCCTTCGAGCAGCGAGGCCTGCGCCTCGAGCAGATGGATCAGCGGCTCCTGGTCGGAACGGATCAGCTTGGCCGCTTCCTTGTTCTTCTTGCGGGCAAGTGCTGCGTCGCCGGCGCCCGCGGCGATCATGCCGGTCGACAGCGCCTGGTAGCCTCGGTCGCGCCTGCGGGCGCGGAAATGGCGGGCGATCGCATAGGGGCTGTTCCACAGCGCCTTGGTCAGCCACCAGAGCAGCATGACCGCGGCCACGATGGCGGTGACAGCCACCGCCGCCACCATCAGCGTGACCCTGTACTGATATCCCCCGAAGGTGACGACCATGTCGCCGGGACGATCGGCCAGCCAGGCGAAGCCGAGCCCGAGCAGGAAGACGACGGCCAGATAGAACAGGATGCGGATCATCTCGTATCCCCTCGCCTCAGGCCTTCATCGCATTGGCGACGAGCTGGTCCACCTGGTTCTCGACATCGAGCCGCGCCTTGAGCATGGCGGCGAAGTCGGCGCCGGCGGCCTTGGCCGCCTCGGGCAGCGTCTCGTATTCGGCGATCGCCTTGGCGAAGTCGCCCTGATTGACCGCAACTTCCATGCGCGCCACGGTTTCCGGCACTCCGCTGCCCTCTACCTGCCCGATCGGCCGGACCTTCACCAGCTGCTCGGCGCTCGAAACCAGCCGCTCGACGATCCCCGCATCCGGATTGACGGGCTTGGCTGCGACGATCATCGCGTCGGCTACGGTACCGGTCTCGGCCACGATGTCGGCACGTGTCGCAACGCCCTTCTCGGCATAGCCGCGCAGGGCCGCCAGCTGCGGCGAATCGGGGGCAATCGCCGCAAAGGTTTCCAGTTCCGCCGCAAACCCGCCGCCGCGGTCGACGGCCGCCTTGAGAGCCGACGCCGCGATCGCCAGCGCGATCTTCGGCTGCGAGGCCTGCGCCTCGACCTTGGAGGCGAGCGACGACATCGACTGCTCCAGCGCCGCGATGTCGCCCGCATCAGACTTGGTGGCCTCGCCCGCGGCCTTCACCGTGGCGTCCAGCGCCGCGACGCGCTCGTTCAGCGTTGCGATATCGGCCGACACGCCGCCGCCCTGGCCGAGCGACGCGACCTGCCCTTCCACCGCCTTGATCCGATCGTCGAAGCCGGCAAGGGCCTCGCTCGAACCGGCCTGTCCGGCAGCCTGCTTCAGCGTTTCGATCTCGGCCTTGACCTGGTCGATCGCCGAAGCCAGCCCGGCGATGCGGCCGTCGACGTCTTCGGTCGCGTTCGATGCCCCGAGATCGGCGACGCGCGATTTCAGCGATTCGATTTCGGCCTGCATCTGGTCCGCGCCCACCGGCGCCCCCGAACCGCCAGGCGCGCCAAGAATACCGGCAAACTGCAGCCCTCCGGCGGCCAGCAGGGCGATCAGGCCGCCCGCGAGGCCGGCGGCGATGCCCGGCATGCCGCCGCGCTGCACGGCCACGCCGGGCACCGGCGCGGCACTTTCCGAAAATGCCGCCGCCTTGGGCGTTTCGGCGGCTTTCGGCTGCTCGCTGTCGAAGCTGTAGTCGTAGGAGACATAGTCGTCGCCCGGCCGGGCGGCCGTTTCGCCCGCGTCGGCCGGCTTTGCCCCCTCTGCAGCAGCGGCCGCCTCGTCGCCGGTCGTCGCGGCGACCGCCTCGGCAGGCTCCACAGCCTCTGCCGCCTCGGTCTCGGCCGCCTCCTCGACGCGCGAAACCGCACCGGGTTCCAGTTCGATCGTCATCGGCTCGCGATGCGACTTCGAGTGGCGCGTCTTCGGCGTCTTGACCATGCTTGGGGCTCCGCGATTTCGTTGGCACAGGTCCCGCGACCGATGCGGGGTCGAAGATGGAAAGCAGTAACACCCACCGACCCTCGAAAAAAGGCCGCGATATGGCGGGTCGTCAGTCGGGATCGCCGAGAAGGGCGAACAGCGCGTCCTCGTTCGGATCGAGCGCCACCTCGACATTCAGCCCGCCGCCGATGGCCGCCGCGATCCGTCCCGACAGGCAGCAGCAGCGGGCGTTGCGCAGCAGGCTGTCGGCCTCCGCCTGGGTCTCCATCAGGGCGCCCAGCGCCGCCGCCGCCCGCGCCGAATAAACGAGTACCGCATCGATCGGTTGCCCACCCAGCCGCTGGCTGACCAGCGCCGGGTTCGGCGACAGGCCGACCGTGTCGTAGGTCTCGATGGCCACGACCCGCGTGCCGTTCATGCCCAGCCGGCGCTCGAAGTCGGGCATGCGCACCCGACCGCAGAGATAGGCCAGCGTCGCCTTGCCCATTTCCCTGGCGATGCTGTCGGCGAGGGATGCGGCATCGCCCGGCCCCTCGCGGACCGACGCAAATCCGGCCTTGCGCGCGCTTTCAGCCGTGCGGGCGCCGACGGCATGGCAAGGCAGGTGGCTGAGGCGCTCGACGAGCCCGCTCGGGGCATGGCGCAGCGCGTTGGCGCTGGTCACGGCCACCGCGACGGCGTCAGGCGGCACCAGGCCGCGGGCAACCGGCAAGGCGCGCGTTTCGGAGAGCGGCAGCAATACCGGCTCGAAGCCGAGCATTTCGAGGCGCCGCGCGGTGCGGGTGGCGCCGGGATCCGGCCTCGTCACCAGCACGCGCCGCGCCATCTAGCTCCACCCTTCGAAGAACTTTTCGCCGGCCCGCGCCCGCACGTCTTCGCCGGCCTTGCGGCCGATGGCGGCCGCGTCGGCCGCCCTGCCTTCGGCCCTGGCGTCATGCGACTGGGTGCCGTCCGGCGTCAGGATCAGCCCGGAGAAGGACAGGCGATCGCCGTCGATCTCGGCATATCCGGCAATGGGCGTGCGGCACGAGCCGTCGAGTGCTGCCAGGAACGCGCGTTCGCAACCCAGCGCCTGCCCGGTCGGCTTGTGGTCGATTGCCGCGAGCATGTCGCGCACGCGGTTGTCGCCGATGCGGCTTTCGATGCAGATCGCGCCCTGACCCGGCGCCGGCGGGAACACGTCCACCGGCATCAGGTCGGTGATGATCTCGGTCAGCCCCAGCCGGCGCAGGCCGGCATGGGCCAAGATCGTGCCCTCTGCCACGCCCTCGTCCAGCTTGCGCAGGCGGGTCTGCACGTTGCCGCGGAACATCACGACGTCGAGGTCCGGCCGCATGCGGCGGATCAGCGCCTGCCGCCTCAGCGACGACGAACCGACGACGGCGCCCTCGGGCAGATCGACGATCTTCTTCGCCGAACGGCCAATGAAGGCATCGCGAACGTCCTCGCGCGGAAGGAAGGCCGATAGTTCGAGCCCATCCGGCAGCTGCGTCGGCATGTCCTTGGACGAATGCACGGCGAAATCGATCGTGCCGGCGTAGATCGCCTCTTCCAGTTCCTTGGTGAACAGCCCCTTGCCGCCGGCGAGCGAGAGAGGGCGGTCCTGGATGCGGTCGCCGCTGGTGGAGATCGCCACGATCTCGAAGGCTTCCTCGGGCAGGCCGTGCGCCGCCATCAGCCGCGCACGGGTCTCGTGCGCTTGCGCGAGCGCCAGCGGACTGCCGCGGGTTCCGATTTTCAAGGCTCTGGTTTGCATGGCGCCCGGTCCGTGATAACCCCGCGCTGGCGGGGCGGTCCCGTACCTCCTATCTAGGAAATTACCACCGGGCAATCATGCAGGGTAGCGACCAATTGATCCGCGTTCTGGGCATCGAGACGAGCTGCGACGAAACCGCGGCCAGCGTCGTCGCGCTCGAGCCGGGCAAGGAGCCGCGTATCCTGTCGAGCACGGTGCTCAGCCAGATCGAGGAACACGCGGCCTTCGGCGGCGTCGTGCCCGAGATCGCGGCCCGCGCCCATGTCGAGGCGCTCGACGGCATCGTCGAGGCGGCACTCGAGGATTCGGGCGTTGACCTTCGGGACATCGACGCGGTTGCGGCCACCGCCGGTCCCGGCCTCGTCGGTGGGCTGATCGTCGGGTTGATGACGGCCAAGGCCGTCGCCGCCGCCGCCGGCAAGCCGCTGATTGCCATCAACCACCTCGAGGGCCACGCGCTGACCGCGCGGCTGACCGACAGGCTCGACTTCCCTTATCTTTTGTTGCTTGTCTCCGGCGGCCATACCCAGATCGTGCTGGTGCGCGGCGTCGGCGACTACCAGCGTTGGGCCACTACCATCGACGACGCGCTCGGCGAAGCTTTCGACAAGACCGCCAAGATGCTGGCCTTGCCCTATCCCGGCGGCCCCAATGTCGAGAAGGCCGCGGCCATCGGCGATGCCGGCCGTTTCGTCTTTCCGCGCCCGATGAAGGGCTCGGCCCAGCCCGATTTCTCCTTCTCCGGCCTGAAGACGTCGGTACGCCAGGCCGCGACCGCCGTGGCGCCGCTCAGCGACCAGGACGTCGCCGACATCTGCGCCTCCTTCCAGGCCGCCGTCACCGATACGCTCGGCGACCGCGTCAGGCGCGCGCTGGCGCGCTTCCGCGCCGAGTTTCCCGATACAGCGAAGCCAGCCCTCGTCGTTGCCGGCGGCGTCGCCGCCAACAAGCAGATCCGCGCCCGCCTGGAAGCGCTTTGCGCCGAGAATGGCTTCAGTTTCGTCGCGCCGCCCCTGGCGCTGTGCACCGACAATGCCGCGATGATCGCCTGGGCCGGCATCGAGCGGCTGCGCGCCGGGCTCGCCGAGCCCGACGCATTCGACTTCGTGCCGCGCTCGCGCTGGCCGCTGGACAGCGTGTCCGCGCCGGTCGTCGGCTCCGGCAGGCGGGGAGCCAAGGCATGAGCGCATACAAGGTCACCGTTCTCGGCGGCGGCGCCTGGGGCACGGCGCTTGCGCTGGCCATGCTGCGCGCCGGCCATGCCGTGTCGCTCTGGGCCCGCGACGCCGAAAGCATCGAGGCGATCGGCAAGGGCCGGAACCCGCGCTATCTGCCCGGCATCAATTTCGAGACCGGCATCATCGCCACCACCGACCTCGCCAGGGCCGTCGAGGGCGCCGACTGCGTGCTGGTCGTCATCCCGGCGCAGGCGCTGCGCAGCGTGCTCGACGAGGTGAAGCCGCATGTCGCGGCCCATGTCCCGCTGGTGCTGTGCGCCAAGGGCATCGAGCGCGACACCGGGACGCTGCTCTCCGAGATCGCCAAGGAAATCCTGCCGGAGAACCCGGTCGCAGCCCTTTCCGGCCCGAGCTTCGCCACAGACGTCTCGCGCGGCCTGCCCACGGCAGTCGTCGTCGCCGCCGAGGACGAGGCCCGCGCCTCGGCGCTGGCAACGCGCTTTTCGGCCGCCAACCTGCGCTGCTATTCGAGCGACGACCTGATCGGCGTCGAGATCGGCGGCGCGCTGAAGAACGTCTTCGCCATCGCCGCAGGCGCCGTCACCGGCGCCGGCCTCGGCGCTTCGGCGCAGGCAGCGCTCGTCACCCGCGGCTTCGTCGAGCTGCGCCGCATCGGTGCGGCTTTCGGCGCACGCCCCGAAACGCTGATGGGCCTGTCCGGCCTCGGCGACCTGATGCTCACCTGCTCCTCGGCCCAGTCGCGCAACTTCGCCTATGGCGTGGCGCTCGGCAAAGGCGAGGAACTGTCCGGCCGCCCGCTCGCCGAGGGCGTCGCCACCGCCTACATCGCCGCCCGCCTCACCCGCGAGCGCGGCATCGACGCGCCCATCGTCCAGGCGGTCGCCGCCCTGCTCGACAAGGCCATCACCATCAACGAGGCGGTCGCCGGCCTGATGTCGCGGCCGCTGCGCGCCGAAGCCGATTGATCCAGAGAGGGACAACATGCTTTTCGCACTGATCTGCAAGGACAAGCCGGGCCATCTCCAGGTCCGCCTCGACACGCGCCCCGACCATGTCGCCTTCCTCAACGACCTCAACGCCAAGGGCGCGCTGAAATTCGCCGGCCCCTTCCTCGATGCCGACGGCAAGCCGGACGGCAGCCTTGTCGTCATCGAAGCGGCAGACGCAACCGCGGCACAGGCAATGGCCGACGCCGACCCCTATGCCAAGGCCGGCCTGTTCGAAAGTGTCCAGGTCCGTCCGTGGAACTGGGTATTCAACAATCCGGCCAGCGCCTGACCCGCGCATCGAGGGGGACGACATGAGCGAGAAGAAATACTGGCTGTTCAAGTCCGAGCCGTTCAAATTCTCTTTCGAGATGCTGAAGGCCAAGGGCAGGCAAGGCACGCAGTGGGACGGCGTGCGCAACTACCTCGCCCGCAACAACATGCGCGCCATGCAGATCGGCGACCTCGGCTTCTTCTACCATTCCAATGAGGGCCTGGAAGTCGTCGGCATCGCCGAGGTCTGCGCGCTTGCCCACCACGACACCACGACCGAAGACCCGCGCTGGGAATGCGTCGACATCCGCTACCACAGCGAGATCCCGAAGACGGTCACCCTGGCCGACGTCAAGGCCAATCCGGCGCTGGAGAAGATGGCATTGGTCACTTCGATGCGCCTGTCGGTGCAGCCGGTCACACCTGACGAATGGCAGGAAGTCTGCCGCATGGCCGGGCTCGCCAAGGCTCCGTGACCACCGCCTCCTCGACACGCCTGACGCCCAAGAGTGCGGAAGCCTTCATCCTCGCCAACACGGCGCTGATGTTGCCGCCGCACGTGCCGGAGATTTCGCTGCGCCTCGCCGACGAGGCCCATGACCTCTGGCATCGCACAGAAGAAGAGCTCTCCGAAATCGGCCTGCCGCCGCCCTTCTGGGCCTTCGCCTGGGCCGGCGGCCAGGGCCTGGCGCGTTATGTGCTCGACCACCCTCAGACCGTGTGCGGCAAGCACGTGCTCGACTTCGCCTCCGGTTCCGGCCTCGTCGCAATATCAGCCATGAAGGCGGGCGCAGCCTCCGTCGTCGGCGCCGACATCGATCCCTTCTGCGAGGCAGCCATCCGCCTCAACGCCGCGGCCAACGACGTTACCGTCGGCTTCGAGGGTTCAGACCTCGTCGGCCGTGACTGCGGATGGGAGGTCGTGCTCGCCGGCGACGTCTTCTACGAGAAGCCCTTCGCCGACCGCCTGGTGCCATGGTTCGAGACGCTGCGCGCCCGCGGTGCCGAGGTGCTGGTCGGCGACCCCGGCCGCGCCTACCTGCCCAAGCAGCGGCTTGAAAAACTCGCCACCTACGAAGTTCCCGTCACCCGCGCCCTCGAAGACGCCGAGGTCAAGCGCACCACCGTCTGGCGATTTGCTTCCTGAAGGCCTGGGTTGTCTGAAAGGACCCTTCGCGGCTCCATCCCTCCCTTGACCAACACGGATACTCTAGAGCCGGATGCCGGTTTGGACGAGCCCGCGGGTGATGCTGCCCGTGGTCGGCAGCAGCGGGATCAGGCACGCCTGCAGGGCATGATAGATGTCGGGCTTGCCGTAGAAGGGGCCGGCATTGGGCTTGAGGTCGCCGTCGAGCTGGGCATGCCAGCCGCCATTGGCGCGGTCGATGAAGCGCGTGGCCGAAAAATTCCAGATGCGGCGGTACCACTCCTCGTAGCGGGGATCGCCGTCGATGGCATTGAGGAAGGCGGAGGCACCGATCGCCTCGCAGCATGGCCACCAGTAACGGTCGCGGATGCGGGCCGAGCCGTCCCATTCGAGCGTGTAGTAGAAGCCGCCCCTCGCCGTGTCCCAGCCGTCGGCGGTCGCCTGGCCGAACAGGTTCCTGGCCGCGTCGGGCAGCCAGGCGGGCTTGCGGCCGCCGAGTTCCCAGAGCTGCAGCAGAAGCCGGGCCCATTCGAGCGAATGGCCGGGCGTCGTGCCAAAGGGCCGGAACATCGGGTCGCCGGAATAGTTGCGGTCGAGCTTCCAGTCGGTGGTGAAATGCTCGGGCAGGCGCCAGCCGGCGGCAGCGGAATGACGGCGGATGATGAGATCGGCGATGCGCTCGGCCATCGAGAGGTAGTTGCCGTCGCCGGTCGCCTCGAACGCGGCCATCAGGGCCTCGGTGAGGTGCATGTTGGAGTTCTGGCCGCGATAGCCGTCGTAGGACTTCCAGTCCGCCGTGAATTCCTCCGCGACCGCCCCATGGGCCTCTTCCCAGAATCTTTCTTCGAGCACCGTCGAGATGTCGGTGAGCAGCCGGTCGGCGTCGGGGTGGCCGGCGACCTTGGCGCTGGAGGCGGCAAGCATCACGAAGGCGTGGCCGTAGGCCTGCTTGGTGTCGTTGGTCGGCCCCTCGTAGCCGACGCCCCAGAAGTAGCCGCCGTTGGCCTGGTCGCGGTGACCGTTCCAGAGGAAATCCATGCCGTGGTCGATCAGCGACGCGGCACCCGGACGGCCCATCAGATGGGCGATCGAAAAGCAATGGACCATGCGCGTGGTGACATGGATCTGGCGACCGGCATGCTTTCCGGGCACGGCGCCGGGAGCGAAGGGGCGACCCCGGTCGTCGAGGTCGTAGAAGCCGCCGAGCGGGTTGATGCTGTGGCGCTCGAAGAAGGCGAACAGCGCTTCGGCCTGCTGCAGCAGCCAGAGGCGGTGGCCAGCCAGCGTCGCCCACTTTGCCGAGCCTGCGGCCGTTTCCAGTGAAGCCATGAACGTCGTCTCCCATTGTCCGGCACGCACATGCCGGCGTCGACCGGGAACTATTACGTTCCTGGCGCGGGGCTCAACTGGAAAACGCGTGTCGACGCGAGGCATTGACGCTCCATGAGAGATAAAATGCGCATTTGATCAAATGCTCACGAGATGTTAAATGGTCCTCGTTCAATCATGCGGAGTGGCGACGGCCGGGCTGTGCCATGGCGACGAAGCGCCAGCCGCCACCAATCGATCAGGATATCCCATGCCCCGCTTCGCCAGACGCATCACGCAGACCTCCAAGAAGAGCTACGGCATGTTCGCCAAGGCGGCGGCGCTGGGGAATGACGGGCGCGACCTCATCCATCTCGAGCTCGGCCAGCCCGTGCACGACACACCAAGCCACATCAAGGACGCGACCATCCGGGCGCTGCAGGCGGGCGAGGTGCACTACAGCGACCTGCAGGGCATCCTGCCGCTGCGCCAGGCCCTGGCGGCGAAACTCAGGGAGCATAACAAGCTCGATGTCGAAGCCGGTGAAATCCTGATCACCAACGGCCTGACGCAGGCCTCTTTCGCTGCCTTCATGGCGCTGGTCGACGACGGCGACGAGGTGATCCTGCTCGAACCCTACTACCCGCAGCACCTCGGCAAGGTGGAGATGGCGGGCGGGCGGGTCGTCTTCGCGCCTCTCGACAAGGAAGCCGGGTTCCGCATCCGCAAGGAGCTGATCGCGCCGCTGGTGACGCCGCGGACGCGGGTGATCGTGCTCGTCAACCCCTCGAACCCGACGGGCAGGGTCTATTGTCGCGAGGAACTGCAGGACATCGCCGACCTCGCCATCGAACATGACCTCGTCGTGGTTTCCGACGAGGTCTACGAGCAGATCGTCTTCGATCGCGCCGAGCACGTCAGCATCGCCTCGCTGCCCGGCATGAAGGAGCGGACCATCAGCATGTTCGCCTTCACCAAGGCCTATGCCATGGACGGCTGGCGCCTCGGCTATCTCGCCGCCGACAAAGCGATGATGCCGGCGCTGATGAAGGTGACGGCAAGCGAGGTCACCCACGTCAACACCTTCATCCAGCATGGCGCCCTGGCGGCCGTGACCGGCCCGGCCGCGGTCCTGGACGAGATGGTGCAGGACGACCGCCGCAAGCGCGACCTGGTGGTGAGCCGGCTCAACCAGATGCCGGGCGTGAAATGCGCCATGCCGGAAGGCACCATCTATGCCTTCCCCGACATCCGCGGCACCGGTCTCGGCGCGCAGGAGGCGGCCGACGCGATCCTCGACAAGGTCGATGTCGTGGTCGAGGCGGGCAGCTTCTATGGCCCCGCGGGCGAGGGGCACCTGCGTGTCTGCTTCGGATCGCAGAGCTACGAGCGGCTGGAAGAGGCGATGGACAGGCTGGCGAGGTTCTTCAACGGCCTTTGAGCTCGCTCTGGCAGCAGCAGCGCCGTTGCGCTAGAGCCGTTGCCTGAAGGGAAAGCGGTTCCGACGATGGAGCCGCCGGCCGGAACAGAGGACCGGAGATGCTGGACGATCGACTGGAGCCCGTTGCCTCGCGCGTCACCATGGGCGACGGCGTCTATCTGCAGCTGCGCAACGCCCTGATCACCGGGCGCTTCGACCCCGGGCAGGCCCTGACGATCTCGGCGCTGGCGTCGTCGTTCCGCACCAGCCACATGCCGGTGCGCGAGGCGCTGCGCCGCCTGGCTGCCGAAAATGCGCTCGAGGTCGCGTCGAACGGGTCTGCCAAGGTGCCGCAGGTCTCGGTCGAGCGGCTCGATGACATCTATCGGGCGCGCGCCGTGCTCGAGGGCATGGCCACGGAACTCGCCGCCGCGCATGTCGACCAGGGCGGGCTTGCCGCATTGGAGGCGATCGTCGCCGACCACGAGGCGACCTATGCGTCCGGCAACGTCTACGACATGCTGCTGAAGAACCGGGATTTTCACTTCGCGATCTACCGCGCCTCGGGTTCCGAGGTGTTGGTGCAACTCATCGACACGCTGTGGCTTCGCCACGGTCCCTACATGCGGATGCTGTCCTCCGAGATCTCGCCGCGCCCGGGGAGCGGGTTGCAGGAGCCGTTGTCACAACACCATCGCGTCATCGTCGAGGCGCTGCGCAAGCGCGACGGGGCGGCGGCGCGCGATGCCATGGTCGCCGACATCGGCGCCACCCAGGGCCTGCTCAGGCAGCTTTGCATGGCCGTCGAATCGTCGCGCTGAAAGTGTTCACCGACCGAGAAGGCCGCGAAGGCGGGCGAACAGCCGGTCGATGCCCTCGGGCGTGGTGATCATGCCGGGCGACAGGCGAAGGGTCCGCCCGCGGCAATCCGCATGGACGGCGTCCGCGCGCAGCCGGTCGACGATCTCGGCGGTGTCGGCCGAGTCGGGAAGCCGGAGCATGACGCTGCCGCCGCGACGGCGCTCGTCGCGCGGGCCGGCGAGGGCAAGCCCGATCTCGTCGGCGCGGCGGATGATCTCGCCGCCGAGGGTCCGGTTGTGCGCGAGCATCGCCGCATGGTCCTGCGCCGCGTGCCATTCGAGGGCGGGCAGAGAGCCGGCGCAGGCCAGCACCGAGGGCGTGCCGTGATCGAAGCGGCGCGCGTCGGCGGCATAGGCGAAGGCGTCGAGATCCCAGGAGAAAATGTTCTCCTGGCTGAACCAGCCGCGCAATTCCGGGCGGCATTGCTTCAGCAGCGGCTCGGCGACGTGGATGATGCCGGCGCCGGGCGTGCCGCAAAGCCACTTGAGCGTGGTCGAGACGGTGAAGTCGACGGCCGGTGCATCGACCCTGAAGGGCAGGAGGCCTACGCCCTGGGTGATGTCGACGCCGACCAGGCTGCCCATGCGGCGGCCGTGGGCGGCGAGCAGCTCCAGGTCGCAGCGATGCGAGGCCGTCGAGGTCACGAAGGTGATCAGCGCGAGCCCGACCTCCTCGGTCCAGGCCGCGATCACGTCCTCGTCGCGGACCCAGTTTTCGCCGCTGCGCAGCGGCACGGTTTCAAGCGTGAAGCCGAGGCGCGGTGCAAGGCCAGCAAGGAGGAAATGCAGGCTCGGGAAACAGTCGGCCGCGACCAGCAGCTTGCGGCCGGCGAGATGATGCGCGGGCAGCGAGCCGATCAGGCTGTAGAGCGCGGTGGTGACGTTCTCGGCCGTGGTCAGCGTACCCCTGGGCGCGCCGATGAGATTGCTCCAGCGATCGATGAATTGCTGCCGCTGGCCGAGCGCCCGCATCCATTGGCCGTCGTCGAAGGCGCCCCAGCTGGAGGAAAACGCCGAGAACGCCGCGGCCATGTCTTCGGCCTTGCCCGGGTACATGCCGATCGAGTGGTAGAGGAAGTAGCCGGAGCCGTCCGCCGGGTTGGGAGCATTCATTGCCTGTGATCCTCCGAACGCGGACACTCTAGCGCGCTGCCAGCTGCTGCTTGCCGCGTTCTTCCAGGTAGCTGACCAGCCGGACCAGCGGCAGCAGGAAGGCGAGGTAGATGATCGCCGCGCCGATGAGCGGGGTGGGATTGGCCATCAGCGCCTGCGCGTCGGTGGCCTGCTTGAGCAGGTCCGGCATGGCGACCACCGAGGCGAGCGCCGTGTCCTTGAAGATCGAGGCGGCGTTGCTGGTCAGCGGCGGAACCACGACACGCAGCGCCTGCGGCAGGATCACCTTGCGCATGGCCATCCAGAAGCCGAGGCCGAGGGCCGAGGCCGCCTCGAACTGGCCCTTGGGCACGTTCTCGATGCCGGCGCGGCAGACCTCGGCGGTGAAGGCGGAGAGGACAAGCGACAGGGCCAGCGTGGCGGAGGTGAAGGACGAGAAGCGGATGCCGACGAAGGGCAGCGCGTAGTAGATCAGGATGAGCAGCACCAGGATCGGCATGGCGCGCAGCACGTCGATATAGGCGATGGCCATCAGCCGCACCGGCCTGGGGCCATAGAGCCGCATGAGGCATACCAGAAGCCCGGCCACGCCGCCGAAGACGATGCTCGCAGAACCCAGGAGCAAGGTGTTGCTGACGCCGCGCAGCAGCATCGGGAAGGACCTGACGAGGATTTCCCAGTTGAAGAACGTGTTGATCAGTTCCATGGCAAGGCCCGGTTAGGGGCGCACCGGCGGACCGGTGCGTCGTTTGAGTGGCTGTGGGGTGCCGCGGGGCGGTCATTCCGCCTTGGGCAGAGGCATGTCGGTCACCGTGCTGGTGCCCTGGTCGGGATCGACGCCGAACCACTTCTTGTGGATGGCGGCCAGCGTGCCGTCCTTCTTCATCGCCGAGATCGCCTCGTTGGCTTCGCCGACGGCGGGATGGTCCTTGCGCGACATCATGGCGAAGCGTTCGCCGGTCGGGATGCGGACCAGCACCTTCAGGCCCGGCGTCTTGGTCATGGCGTACTGGAAGCCGGCGAGTTCACCCGCGCCGCCGTCGATGCGGCCGTTCTGGACGTCGAGCAGCAGGTCCTGCTGGGCGTTGTAGCTGGTGATGTCGGCGATGCCGAGCTTGTCCTTGTTTTCCTTGGCCCAGGCCTCGCCGGTGGTTCCGGCGACCACGCCGATCACCTTGCCCTTGAGGTCCTCGAGCGCCGCGATGGGCGTGCCCTCGCGGCCGACGACGGTGCCGTCGCTGTCGTAGTAGGGCTGCGTGAAGGACTGGTTCTTCAGGCGCTCGTTGGTGACCGAGATCGAGGAGATCGCAAAGTCGATGCGACCGGAACTTGTGGCGGCGAACAGCGCCTGGAAGCCCATGTCCTGGAACTCGACCGGCCGGTTGAGGCGCTTGGCGACCTCGGTGGCGACGTCGATCTCATAGCCTTCGAACGTGCCGGTTTCGGACTTGAATTCCCATGGCGGATTGGCGGGGTAGGCGCCGACGACGATCTTCTCCTGGGCGCCGACGGGCGAGGCGATCGCCATCGCAAGGGCCATCGCAAACCCGGCAACTGCGCTGGAAAGCTTCATATCATACTCCTCCGGTTGTGCCCCATCGTTCCGTTTCTGCGGGATATCGAGGCGGGTTTTCCATGGTCGCCGGGGCGCTTCGGTGACCATTAATATGCATTTGCAAATAAATTCGACCGAGTGGAGAGCGAGCCTGACATGCCGCTATATCCCGACATGCGCCAACCTCGTCGTTTCGATCCCGTCCGGCCTTAAACTCCCCCCATTCATGATCCTGGGCCACAGGGTTTTCCGCTGGCTGGTGCGCCAGTCACGGAAATAGGCGCGCCACATCCTCAATCCGGTGGCAGGGCCCAGGTCATGTTTTTGCTTGTCCTCGGAAATGATATTTGCATATGCAACTAAAGCCGTCTAGTCTCTTGTTCGGGAAGAGCGGGCGCGGCCGGTGCGGACGATGGATCCGTGCCAAGGCCAGGCGCCATCAAACGGAGGACTGGAAATGACTGCAGCGGCAGCCACTCTCGACAATCTCGGGGAATTGCTTCTGAGCGGACGGGTCGAGGTCGTCGATCTGACGGCGCCGCTCGGGCCGGACACGCCCCTGATCAAGCTGCCGCCCGAGCTTGCGGTGGATACGCCCAGGATCGAAGTGCACACGATCTCCGAATATGACGACAAGGGGCCGTTCTGGGCCTGGAACTGGCTGAAGATCGGCGAGCATTCGGGCACGCATTTCGATGCGCCGCATCACTGGATCACCGGCAAGGACTATTCCGACGGCTACACCGACACGATCCCGGTGCGTAGCTATGTTGCCCCGGTCAACGTCATCGACTGCTCGGCGCAGTCGGCGGCCGACAACGACTTCCTGCTCAGCGCCGACGGCGTTCGCGCCTGGGAGGCCGAGCACGGCGCGATCGGCAAGGGCGAGTGGGTGCTGATGCGCACCGACTGGGACAGGCGCAAAGATTCGGAGGCGGCCTTCCTCAACGTCGACGAGAAGGGACCGCATTCGCCCGGCCCGACCGTCGACTGCATCGAATACATTATCGAGCGCGGCGCCATCGGCTGGGGAACCCAGTGCATCGGCACCGATGCGGGTGCGGCCGGCGGGATGCAGCCGCCGTTTCCGGCGCACAACCTCATGCACAAGGCCAATCGCTATGGGCTGGCGAGCCTGTGCAACCTCGACAAGCTGCCGCCGAAGGGAGCGATCCTCGTCGCTGCGCCGCTGAAGATCGTGCGCGGCACGGGCAGCCCGGTGCGCGCGCTGGCGCTGGTGCCCAGGGGCTAGGCGAGGCTGGCTCGAGGCGGCGGGCTCCGCCCGTCTCGGGCCGAAAGTTGCAGGGCCGCTTGGATTGATCAGGCCGACCGTTGGCGCTGGCCGACGGTCGTGCTCTGTATCGCAGATCCGCGGCGAAGACTCGCCGCGGGCGGATTGGCTGCGAAGGAAGACCCAATGAACGAGCACATCATTTCGAGCGAAAACGACGAAGGCCCCCGCCTTGGCGAGATCGGCCTCCAGCAGTTTGCGCCCTATCTGATGAACCGCATCATGGGGCGCTACAACGCCTCGCTGCGTGAGGACCTGGCAAAGCTCGGGCTGACGACGCCGAAGATGCGCACGCTGGCCGTGCTGTCGGTCGTCGACGGGCTGCTCGTCGGCCGGCTCGCGGTCTATGCGGTGGTCGAGCAGTCGACGCTCAGCCGCGCGCTCGACGCGCTCGAGGCCGACGGCATGGTGCGGCGCACCCCCGACCAGGAGGACAGCCGCGCCATCCGCGTCTCGATCACCGAGGCCGGGCGCGCCGCCTTCGAGAGCCTGTGGCCGACCATGCGCCAGAGCTACAACCGGATGTTCGCCGGCATCGACGCGGCCGAGCACGCTGCTTTCGTCTCGACCCTGCAGAAGATACTCAACAACATAAAAAAGCATGATTTCTGAGGAGCTGCCCCATGGCTGAACGATCGTTTGCGAAGGAGGTCGAGAAGCTCAAGCTGGGCGATGGCGAAGTGTTCACCGGCGAGGGCATCCTCGCCATCACCAAGGCGCTGCTGCAATGCGGCGTGGGCTATGTCGGCGGCTACCAGGGCGCGCCGATCAGCCATCTCATGGACGTGCTGGCCGACGCGCAGGAAATCCTCGGCGAACTCGGCGTGCATTTCGAGGCGAGCGCATCCGAGGCGACGGCCACGGCGATGCTGGCGGCATCCGTCCACTATCCGATCCGCGGTGCCGCGACATTCAAGTCGACGGTGGGCACCAATGTCGCGTCCGATGCGCTGGCCAACCTCGCCTCCGGCGGGGTGACCGGCGGCGCGCTGATCATCGTCGGCGAGGACTATGGCGAAGGCTCATCCATCATGCAGGAACGCAGCCATGCCTTCGCCATGAAGAGCCAGGTCTGGCTGCTCGATCCGCGGCCGAACCTGCCGTCGATCGTCGCGGCGGTCGAGCACGGCTTCGAGCTGTCCGAGGCCTCCAACACGCCGGTGATGCTGCAGGTGCGCATCCGCTGCTGCCATGTCAGCGGCTCGTTCGTGACCAAGGACAACGTGCGTCCGGCGATGACCGTCGCCGAGGCGTTGGAGAACCCGCGCCGCGACACCCAGCGCATCGTGCTGCCGCCGGCATCCTTCCTGCACGAGAAGGAGAAGATCACCAAGCGCCTGCCCGCGGCGATCGACTACATCAGGCGCCACGGGCTGAACGAGACCTTCGGCGACAACGGCAAGGTCGGCCTGATCATGCAGGGCGGCATGTATAACGGCGTCATCCGGGCGCTGCAGCGGCTGGGGCTCGCCGACGCCTATGGCGAGACGGACGTGCCGCTGCACGTGCTGAACGTCACCTACCCGCTGGTCGCCGACGATCTCGTGGCGTTCTGCGCCGACAAGGAGGCCGTGCTCGTCATCGAGGAAGGCCAGCCGGACTACATCGAGCAGGCGCTGGGCGCCATGCTCTACAAGGCCGGCGCGACCGTCAGGCTCGAGGGCAAGGGCATCCTGCCCATGGCCGGCGAATATGCGGGCGACGTGATGCTCGCGGGCATCGGCTCGTTCCTGCGCAAGCACGCCGCCGACATGCTTGCGCCCGAGGTCAGGGCGCCCAACATGCCGGCTCCGCCCATGTTCGAGGATCTCGCGAAGACCGTGCCGACGCGCCCGCCGGGCTTCTGCGTCGGCTGCCCCGAACGGCCCATCTTCGCGGCGACCAAGCTCGCCGAGCAGGAACTCGGCAAGCATCACATCGCCTCCGACATCGGCTGCCACCTGTTCTCGATCATGCCGCCGTTCGAACTCGGCGCCACGACCATGGGCTACGGGCTGGGACCGGCCTCGGCCTCGGCCTTCAACGCGCCCGACGCCAAGCGCCGCTCGATCTCGTTCGTGGGCGACGGCGGCTTCTGGCACAACGGCCTGACCTCGTCGGTCGGCAACGCCGTGTTCAACAAGAACGACGGCGTCATCGTCGTGGTCGACAACTACTATTCGGCCGCCACCGGCGGGCAGGACATCCTGTCGTCGCGGGCGAGCAACAGGACCAAATCGACGAAACACCCGATCACCGACGCGCTCAAGGGCATGGGGGTCAAGTGGATCCGCCATGTCGAGCGCACCTACGATGTCGGCCTGATGCGCAGCACCCTGAAGGAGGCGCTGACCACCGAGGAGAGCGGGCCCAAGGTGATCGTCGCCTCGTCGGAATGCATGCTGAACCGGCAGCGGCGCGAAGGCCCCCTGCGCAAGCAGGCGATCGCCGACGGCAAGCGCGTGACCAAGACCAAGTTCGGCGTGGACGAGGACGTCTGTACCGGCGACCACGCCTGCATGCGCCTTTCTGGCTGTCCGTCGCTTTCGGTCAAGCAGCTCGACGATCCGCTGCGCGACGACCCGGTGGCGGCGATCGACGAAAACTGCGTCGGCTGCGGCAATTGCGGCGAGGTGGCGGACGCCGCCGTGCTGTGCCCATCCTTCTATCAGGCCGACGTCGTCTCCAATCCCACGGCCTGGGACCGGTTCGCGTTCGGCCTGCGCCAGCGCGTCATCGGGGCGCTGCAGGCATGGCGCGAGCGCGGCCGGCTGGTCTTCGAAGGAGTATCCGCATGAGGCTCGGGCTCCCGGAGGGCGCGGACACGACGCGTGCCATCATCAAGCTCGCGGTCCTCGCCGTCGGCGGTCAGGGCGGCGGCGTGCTGACCAACTGGATCACGGATCTTGCCCAGCGCTGCGGCTGGCATGTCCAATCCACCTCGGTCGCCGGTGTGGCGCAACGCACCGGCGCCACGATCTATTATGTCGAGATGATGCGGAAGGATCCGGCCCGGCCCGACACCAGGCCGGTGCTGGCGCTGAGCCCGGCGCCGGGCGACGTCGACATCCTCATTTCCGCGGAACTGGCCGAAGCGGGGCGGGCGGTGCTGCGCGGCTTCGTCACGCAGGACAGGACCACGCTCATCGCCTCCAGCCACCGCATGCTCGCGGTCTCTGAGAAGATCGTCCCCGGCGACGGCCGCGCCGACAGCGAAACCGTGCTGAAACGGGCGGAAGAAGCGGCCCGCCGCTTCATCCATTTCGACATGGAGAGTATGGCGCGGCAGGCCGGCAGCGTGATCTCGGCAAGCCTGTTCGGCGCGCTGGCCGGCTCGGGCGAGCTGCCGTTTCCGCGCGAGGAGTTCGAGGCGACGATCGGCAGCGGCGGACGCGGCGCCAAGGCGAGCCTCGCGGCCTTCGCCATCGCCTATGAGCGGACCCTGGCCGGTCCCCCGCCGCAGGCCGAGCAGGCACCGCAGGCCGCGCCGGCGGTTGCGGGGCCCGCCGGGCTGCGCGACAAGTGGTCGGCGCTCGAGCGCCGCCTGGAGAGGCTGCCCGAGCCTGTTCGAGAGATGGCGGGGCACGGCCTGCGCAAGGTCGTCGACTTCCTCGATCCGGCCTACGGCGCCGAATATCTCGACAGGCTCGACGCGGTGACGGCTGCCGATGCCGCCGCGTCTGGCTACGTCTTGACGCGCGAGGCGGCCAAACATGTCGCCAATGCCATGGTCTATGACGACATCATCCGCGTCGCCGATCTGAAGACGCGATCGTCGCGGGCCGAACGGGTGCGCCGCGAGGTGCATCTCGGCGAGGACCAGACGCTGACGACGACCGAATATTTCCATCCGCGCATGGAGGAGATCTGCGGTACTTTGCCGGCAAGGCTCGGCGCGGCGATCGAGGCCCGCCCCGGTCTCATGAGGGGGCTCAACCGCTTCGTCGACCGCGGCCGCAGGATCAGGACCGACGGCATGCTCGGCTTCGGCATGCTGTGGCTGGTCGGGGGAATGCGGCGCTGGCGGCGCGGCCTGCTGCGCCACCGGGTGGAGACGGCGCATCTGGAGGCGTGGCTGGCCCTGGCGATGAGCGAGGCCAAGGCCGACTACGAACTCGGCGTCGAGGTGCTGAAATGCCGGCGCCTGATCAAGGGCTATTCGGACACCCATGTCCGCGGGCAATCGAGGTTCGACCGGGTGCTGGGCTGCCTCCGGATGCTGCGCGGGCGCGACGATGCCGCGGCGTGGATCGCGAGGCTGCGCGAGGCGGCGCTGAAGGACGCCGAGGGTGTCGCGCTCGACGGCGCGATCATGACGGTGCGCTCCTTCGCCGAGACGCCGGACGGCAAGGCCGCCTGACCGAGATTCGATGGCTTCTCCCGACGCCAGGGAGAAGCTTCGGAATGAAAAGCGGGCCGGAAAAATCCGGCCCGCTTGGCTTTTGTCAGGCGCCAGTCATGTAGGGCATGATCTCGAGTGTGCCGCGATAGATCATCTCGCCGGCCACGTAGAGGATGATCAGAAGGCCGACATAGGCGATCCAGCGGTACTTCTGCAGAAGATTGGCAATGAAGCTCGCGGCGATGCCCATCAGCGCGATCGAGAGCACCAGGCCGAAGACCAGCACGTTGGGGTGATCGCGCGCGGCACCGGCAACCGCAAGCACATTGTCGAGCGACATGGAGACGTCGGCGATGACGATCTGCCAGGCCGCCTGGGCAAAGGTCTTGCGCGGGGCAGTGCCCGCGACCTTGCCGTCACGATCGAGGTCCTCTTCATTGAGCGCCTCGACCGCCTGGGTCTCCGCGGCGTGATTGTGCTGGAGTTCGCGCCACATCTTCCAGCATACCCAGAGCAGCAGCACGCCGCCGGCAAGCAGCAGTCCGACGATCTGGAGGAGCTGGGTGGTCGCGGCGGCGAAGCCGATGCGCAGCACGGTGGCGGCGATGATCCCGATGAGGATCGCCTTTGCGCGTTGATCCTTGGGAAGCCCCGCGGCGGCGAGACCGATAACGATGGCATTGTCGCCCGCCAGCACCAGGTCGATCATGATGACCTGGAAGAGAGCGGTTAGAGCTTCAGGAGTGAAGAATTCTGTCATACGGCACCCTTTGCGTCAGCTGGGGCGGCGTGGCTCGCAGACCTGTTCAAGCGCGCCGGAAAGCGCGCATGCCAGGGTGCTGAAGATCGAGAGACGTCAAAGCCAGGCCACCGGATTGCAATTCCAGTCCGACATCGCAGCCGTGATCGACTGCCAGAGGGGCCCGGCCTGGTGGCTGCTACCTAGTGGACGTACACGAGAAACTCAAGCCGAAATTGCGATCCATCCAAGGTCAGGTTGCCGATCGAAGCTGGATTTCCGGCATTCGCTATTGCAAGAGTCCAAAGCGGCACTCGGCCGGCTGCGCCTACAGGCACGCTCGCAATTACGGAAAGCGGTAGATCAGGTCATGGATACGGCAACGCTGCTGATTGCCCACAAGGTGATGAGCGAACGCAGCATTCGCGGCACCGCCCGGGTCATGGGCAAGCCGGTTTCGAGCATTGCAGCGGCGATCGACCGACTGGAAAACCAGATCTCCGTGCCGCTGGTGCAAAAAGCGGGCACGAGCGTCGTGCTCACCCTCGAGGCGGAAAGGCTGTCGCCTTCAATCAAGCTGCTCGCCGACCACGTCGAGGAGATCATGGCCATCGGCAGCCG
Source organism: Aminobacter sp. BE322 (assembly GCF_050433525.1). NCBI lineage: Bacteria > Pseudomonadati > Pseudomonadota > Alphaproteobacteria > Hyphomicrobiales > Phyllobacteriaceae > Aminobacter > Aminobacter sp. BE322. Next base: position 101,505 of record NZ_JBNPXB010000004.1, read on the forward strand.
CAGCCGGCCCGACGTGTCGCTGAGCCTCGCCGCGCTGGCCCGCTTCGCCCATGTGGCGGAGACCGGCAGCATTCGCCGGGCGGCCAAGTCGCTTGGACTGGGGCAGCCTCAGCTCGCCCGCCAGATCGCGCATGTGGAGTCCACGCTCGGCTGCCGCCTGCTCAATCGCCACGTCGGCGGCTCGACGATGACGGAGGCGGGAAAGCGGCTGGCCAGGTCGGCCCGCGCCATCGAAGCGGTATGGAACGAACTCGCGCATGCCGCGGCCGGACGCTCGCGCCGCAGTGCCGCGACCATCAGGCTCGGCTCGATCATTCCGATGGGCCATGACAGCTTTGTCGCCACTCTGCTTGCCTCTCTGGTCTCCGCATGGATGAACGACAAGCCCCGTCAGCCCCTTCTGGTCGCCAGCACGACGACCGAAGGGCTCATTGCCGGGCTGAAGAGCGGCACCTACGATGCGGTGTTCCTGAACAGCGTCACCGTGCCCACGGACTTCGACGGCTACCTGATCGCCAGGTCGCCGCTGTCGCTCGTCGGTCAATCGAATGTCATCGGAGCGGCCGAGGGCAGGGACGACCTGGCCGGGATCGTCCTGGGCTCGCCCATCGCCGTTCCCAGCCCGAGGAGCGGGCTGCGCCAGATCATCAATCGCCTGCTGGCCGAAATCCTCACCGAGGCCGAGCTGGACCGGTTGAGGGTGATCGAGGTCGATTCGATGCCCGTCATCCTCAATCTCGTCCTCCGCCACGGGGCCGTTTCGGTGCTGCCGTCGGAATCGGTCGACAGGATCCGCGGCGACCTGCGCCAGATCCCGCTGCCGTCCGAGCTTGCCCTGCCGTACTGGCTGGTCTGCGGCAAGAGCGAAAGCAGCCGCCAGACCGCCCGGGCGGTTCTGAAGGTGCTCGTGGGGCTGGGCTACGGCGAAGAGGCGAAACAGCACCGGCCGGTCGGCCCTGGCCAGTAGCTCCCTTGCCGCAACGGTTCCGTCGGCTGGACCATTCGGAAATGACGATTAGAACGATCTTCCAATCCAATTGGAAGTTTGCGAATATTTTTCCTAATGCTGCGTCGAAATGAAATCACATCCGGATGCAGCGAAAATGAGCCATTCCTCCGTCGTCATTGCCCCGCCCAAGGCGAGCGCGATCGCGAGCCACGCTCCGGGTCTCGTGCTTGTCGCGGTCATCACGGCCTCCGCATATGGGCTCCGGCAACTGCCGTTCTTCTCGGCGCTGAGCCCGATGATCTCGGCCATCTTCGTGGGCATGCTGTTTGCCAACACGGTGGGTTTTTCGAGCGCCGCAAATGCCGGAATTGCGATTGCGGGCAAGCGCCTGCTGCGCCTGGCGGTCGCCCTGCTCGGCCTGCAACTGACATTCGGGCAACTGGCCGGGATCGGGATCCGGGGGCTGGCCTATGCTGCTACGGCCCTGCTCCTGACCTTCTTCTTCACCATCTGGGCAGGCCGGATGCTGGGCGTCGACCGCAGGCTCAGCCTGCTGCTCGCGGCCGGCACGTCCGTATGCGGCGCCTCCGCCATCGCAGGCGCCAACGCGGTCACCCGGGCCGACGACGCGGACGTGTCCTATGCGGTCGCCTGCATCACGCTGTTCGGCACCATGGCGATGTTCCTCTATCCCTTCATGCAGGCCATACTCGACCTCGGCCCGCAATCCTACGGCCTATGGATCGGCCTTTCGGTCCACGAGGTCGCGCAGGTGGTGGGGGCCGGGTTCCAGGGCGGCGAGGTGGCCGGCCAGACTGCCGTCGTGGCAAAGCTCGCACGGGTGATGATGCTGGCGCCGCTGGTCATCTGCCTCGCCGTCTTCGTGGCGCGGCCCGCAAGCGAACGCTCGAGCCGCCAGGCCGGAGTGCAGATGGTGCCGTTCTTCATCGTCGGCTTCCTGCTGCTTGCGATGCTCAACAGCTCCGGCCTCGTGCCCGACCAGGTCCGTGCGCCGATCGTGTCGGCAACGCCCGTGCTGCTGACGGCCGCCATGGGGGCGCTCGGGCTGGGCACGAATTTCACCAAGCTGAGACAACGCGGTTTCCGGCCCTTGCTTCTCTCGGCCATTGCCTCTTTGTTCATTGCCGTCGTAGGCCTGCTGCTCGTCAACATGGCGCCTTGATCGAGGCGGCTCGCCGAAGCCGGGCGGTGAGGCGGCAGGCGAATGGATAGGCAAAGAGGCGCGACGTGACGCTTGACCAGCTTCGGATATTCCTCGCGGTGGCGGAACGGGAACATGTGACGCGCGCGGCGGAAGCGCTGAACCTGACGCAGTCGACGGTGAGCGGGGCGATCAACGCGCTGGAGACCCGGCATGACGTCAAGCTCTTCCATCGGGTCGGCCGCCGGATCGAACTGACCGAGGCGGGCAAGGCGCTTGCCGAGGAAGCCAAGGCCATTCTCGCCCGGGTGCGGGCCGCCGAGACGGCGATGGCGGACCTCAGCGGCATCAGGCGCGGCACGCTCACCGTCTTTGCGAGCCAGACGATCGCCAGCTACTGGCTGCCCCGCCTGCTCGTCCGCTTCTACGACCGCTACCCGCAGATCGACCTGAGGCTGGAGGTCGGCAACACGGCGCAATGCACCAGGGCGGTGATGGCGGGCGCGGCCGATCTCGGCTTCATCGAAGGCACCATCGACGAGCCTTCGGTGTCGGTCGAACTGATCGCGACCGACCGCCTCGTCATCGTCGTCGGCCGCGAACATCCCTGGACGAAGCGACCGCCGGTCCTGCCCCAGGATCTGAGCCAGACCGAATGGGTCCTGCGCGAACCTGGGTCCGGCACGCGGTCCAGCTTCGAGGGGGCATTGCGCGGCTGCGGGCTTAGACCCGACGACCTGCGCATCGCCATCGAGCTGCCGTCCAACGAAGCGATCTGCGCGGCGGTCGAGGCCGGCCAGTTCGCCACGGCGGTGTCCGAGACCGTGGCGCAGGCGGGCGTGAGCGCCGGGCGGCTGGTCATCATGCCGCTCGAGCTGCCGTCGCGCGCCTTCAGCCTCATCCGCCACCGCGAAAGACACCGCACCCGGGCGAGCGAGGCATTCCGCGAATTGATTGTCGCCGACAGGGCGACGAAGCCTGCCGCCGGCGCCGAAGCGACGCCCTGGCGCTGACAGACTTGCATTGCGCCGTGGGGCGCGAGAGGCCTGCCGATGTCGGAAGACGAAGGCGTCCGTGACCTCGGATACATCCAGGTCTCATGGCGACCGTCGGTGGCTTCCCGGCCGTACTGAAAAGCGGTGGCGCGAGCCTTGCAAGGCGTTCGAAACGGGACATATGGATAGCGACGCCGGCCGAGGTGCGTTGCCTCGCAAGCGTCATAAGTAGCTGATTTTGCAGCTCTATCATTCAGGACGCAGATCGGGAGAATAGGTATTCTACGCCGAATATCGGATTTTGGGATATCCCAAAACATATACACCTTGACCTTAGGTCATAGGGCCTTCTCAAGGGCCGGAACCTGTGCTTGTCTATACATATTAGAAGAATTCCAGGGGAACAGATGCGTATCATTACTGCCCGTGAGGCAGCCGATCGGCTGCGCGACGGGATGACCGTTGCTGTCTCCGGTTTCGGAGGATGCTGCCATCCCGAAGCGATAACCGCCGCGGTCGAGGACAGGTTCCTCGCCGAAGCCGGACCTCGCGACCTGACCCTGCTCTTTGCCGCCAGCACCGGCGACCGCAAGACCCGCGGCATGGGCCATTTCGGCTATGACGGGCTGGTGAAGCGCGTCATTGCCGGCGGCTGGCGCGGCACCCCGCGCCTCGGCAACCTCGCTCTCGAAGAGAAGATCGAAGCCTATTGCTGGCCCCAGGGGGTCATCGCCCAGCTGTATAGGGCGATTGCCGCCGGGCAGCCCGGCGTCGTCACCCATATCGGCCTCGGCTCGTTTATGGACCCGGTCAACGGCGGCGGGCGGATGAACGCCTCGACGCGCGAGGCGATGGTCGAGCGGGTCTCGCTGCGCGGCCGCGACTGGCTGCTCTATCCGTCCATGCCGCTCGACTGCGTGCTGCTGCGCGGCACGACCGCCGACGAGGACGGCAACATAACGCTCGAGGACGAAGCCTTCCCGCTCGACGTGCTGGCAATGGCGCAGGCGGGACGCAACTCCGGCGGCATCGTCATGGTGCAGGTCAAGCACGTCGCCCGGCGCGGGTCGCTGGCGCCCGGCGACGTGCGCATTCCCGGCGCCCTGGTCGACTACGTCGTCGTCTGCCAGGACCCCGCCCAGCACGGGATCAGCTTCGGCGAGACCGACAATGCGTCCTATACCGGCCGGCTGCAAGCGGCAGCCGGCAGCCTCGAACCGCTGCCGCTGGCGGTCGACAAGGTCATCCAGCGCCGCGCCTTCCAGGAACTCCTCAGGCTCGACCGCCCGGTCATCAACCTCGGCATCGGCATCCCGGCCGGCATCGGCCGCATCGCCAGCGAAGAGGGCCTCGACGGCTATACGGTGACGATCGAATCCGGCGTCATCGGCGGCGTTCCCGCCGAGGAACTGTCCTTCGGTGCGGCGATCAACCCTTCGTCGATCATCCCGCAGGCTTCCCAGTTCGATTTCTACGACGGCGGTGGCCTCGACATCGCCTTTCTCGGCATGGCCGAGGTGGACGTGCGAGGCGCGGTCAATGTCAGCCGCTTCGGCAAGTCGATCGTCGGCGTCGGCGGCTTCACCAACATCTCCCAGACCGCGCGCCGGATCGTCTATGTCGGGGCCTTCTCGACCGGCGGCGCGGAGATCGACATACGCGACGGCAGGCTCGACATCGCCAGCGACGGGCGGCTGTGCAAGATCGTCGGCCGGGTGGCGCAGGTCAGTTCCGATCCGGCCTTCGCGCCCGCCGGCCAGGAGCAGATCGTGGTGACGGAACGGGCGGTGTTCAGGGTGCTGGACGGCCGGCTCACCCTCACCGAAGTCGCTCCCGGCATCGACGTCCGCAAGCACGTCATCGAACGGCTGCCGGAAGGCGTCGCGATCGCCGACCACCTCGTCACCATGGATGCCCGCCTCTATGCGCCGGGTGCAATGAAGGATTTCGCCGCATGAACATTCGCGAGGCCGCGGTCATCGTCACGGGTTCGGCCACCGGCGTCGGCGCGGCCTGCGTCCGGCAATTCGCCGAACGGGGCGCGCGCGTCGCGGTCAACTACAATCGCAGCAGGGCGGAAGCCGACGAGACCGCCGATGCCTGCCGGGCGCTCGGCGCCGAGGTCATCGTGGTCCAGGGCGACGTCGCCGACGACGGCGCCTGCCGGGCAATGGTCGGCGCGGTCGTCGACCGCTGGGGCCGCCTCGACGCGCTGGTCAACAACGCCGCCATGACGGTGAAGTCGGATCCCTTCGATCTGGAGACCCTGTCGGCGCGCGATTTCCAGGATGTGTTCTCGGTCAACGTCATCGGCGCCTACCAGATGTGCAGGGCGGCGATCCCGGCGATGCGCGCCAACGGCGGCGGCGCCATCGTCAACGTCTCCTCCAACGTCGCCTTCACCGGCGGCGGCAGCTCTCTCGCCTATACCGCGTCGAAGGGAGCGCTCAATGCGCTGACCATGGCGCTGGCGCGCACCTGCGGGCCGGACATCCGGGTCAACGCGGTCTGCCCCGGCGTGATCGACACGCGCTGGATGCGCCAGACGCTCGGTACGGATGCCTATGCGGCGCTCGCGCAGCGGTTTTCCGACCAGGCGCCGCTGGGCCGCGTCGCCACTCCGGAAGATGTCGCCGGCGCCGTGGTCTGGCTGGTCGAGGGCGCCGACTTCGTCACCGGCGAATTGCTTTCGGTCGATGGCGGGGTGCGGCTGGCAGGCGGCGTGCGCAAGAAGGCGGCGGGCTCGGGAGGCGGTTCGTGAGCCTTCCCGCCGCCTCGATCCTGGATTTCGCCATCCCCGAAACCCGCCAGACGGTGACGGCCAGGGATGCGATCCTCTATGCCCTGTCGGTGGGATACGGCGCGGAGCCGCTGGATCCGTCGCACCTGAGGTATCTCTACGAGGCGGACCTGGCGCCGGCGCCGACGCTCGCCAATGTCGTGGCGCATTCGGGCCCGTGGATGAAGCAGGTGGGAGTCGACTGGAGCCAGGTGGTGCATGCGGAGCATCGCCTGACTGTGCATCGCCCGATGCCGCTCGATTTGCCGCTGGTGTCGCGTTCGCGCAGCCTGTCGATCGTCGATCGCGGTGCCGGCAAGGGCATGTTCGCCGCGTTCGAGCGCGTCGTGTCCGTCGAGGCGACCGGCGAGCCGGTGGCATCGATCGTGCAGACCAACGCCTGCCGGGGCGATGGCGGCTGCGGCTCCGCGGGCAGGCCGCCCGAGCCGCTTCCGCCGGTCCCCAACGGGCAGCCCGATGCTTCGCTGCAATTGGTCATCGCCGAGGACGCGGCACTGCTCTACCGGCTGAACGGGGATCTCAACCCCCTGCATGTCGATCCGGCGGCGGCCGAGAGGGGCGGTTTCCGCCGACCTATCCTGCACGGGCTGTGCACCTTCGGACATGCCGGCTACGCGATCTCGCGGATGGCGGCAGCGTCCGGCTTTGCCGGGCTCGGCGCGCTTGCCGCCCGCTTCAGCGCAGCGGCGTTTCCAGGGGACACTTTGGAATTCCAGATGTGGCGCACTGGCCAGGACATCCGCTTCCGGTGCATCGCCCCGGCGCGGGGCGTCACGGTTCTCGACAACGGCGTGGCGAGGCTCGCATGACCAGGCAATTTCCCTATCCGGCCGAGAAGCAATGCCTCGAAGCCCAGTTCAACGAAGACGGACGGCACCGGCGTCCGGCGGAAAGCAACGACAGCATGACCAACGCGCCCGCAACCGTGGTGTTGAAGACCCCTCCCGCGACGATCGAGGACATCGTCGCCATAGCGCGCACTGATGCACGCATCGAAATCTCGCCCGAGGTCGAGCAGCGCATCGTCGCGGCCCGCGCCGTGGTCGACCGCTATGCGGAGCTCAACCTGCCTGCCTATGGCCTGACGACCGGTCTCGGCGCCGGCGTCGACACGCGGCTCGCCGCCGACGACCTCGTCACCTTCCAGATCAGGGTGCCGCAGGCACGCGCCGTCGGCGTCGGAGAAGCGCTGCCGCGCGAAGCGGTCAGGGCGATGATGGCAGTCCGGGTCGCCGGCATGGCTGCGGGTGGCTCGGGCGTCTCGCCGCGCATCGTCAAGTCGATGGTCGCCGCGCTGAACGCAGGGTTCCATCCGGTGGTGCCGTCGCTCGGCTCGATCGGCGCCGCCGACCTCGCGCCGCTCGCGCATATGGGGCGCGCGCTTCTCGGCTACGGCGAGGCCGAGTTCGGCGGCGAGGTGATGCCGGCGCTGGAAGCGCTGAAGAGGGCCGGGCTGGAGCCGCTCGATCTCGGGCCCAAGGACGGCCATGCGCTCGTCGTCGCCAACAGCCTTTCGGTGTCCCAGGCCTGCCTGCTCGTCCACGACGTCGACCGCCTGTTCGACTGGTCGCTGCTTTCCGTCGCGCTGAATTTCGAAGCCTTCCGTGCCAACACGACCGCGTTCGACGACCGCGCGCTCGCGGCACGTCCCGCCTTCGGCCAGCGCGCCGTGGCGGCACGGCTGCGCGAGATCCTTGCGGGAAGTTCGCTGCTCGAGGAGGGCGCCGCGCGGCGCCTGCAGGATCCGCTGAGCTATCGCTGCGCGCCGCAGGTGTGGGGAGCGTTGTCGCATGCCATCGCCGAGGCTAGGGAAGCAACGCTGATCGAGCTGTCCAGCTCGGGCGACAATCCCGTGGTGCTGGCCTCGGAGGGGCTCATCCTGTCGCATGCCAATTTCGACCTGACGGCCTTCGTGCTCGCCTGGGAGCGGCTGGGGCAGGCGCTGGCGCATTGCGCCGCCGCGACGGCCTACCGGACGATGAAGATCATGTCGCCGGGCATGTCGGACCTCCCCCGCTTCCTCACCACGATGGGCCAGAACCGCGCCGGCTTCGCCACTGTCCAGAAGACGGTTTCGGCCCTGGAGGCGGAAATCCGCCACCTCGCCGCGCCGGTCTCCCTCACCCCCATACCCGTCGCCGACGGGGTCGAGGACCAGGCTTCGATGGCGCCGCGGGTGCTCGCCAAGACCGCGGCGATCGTCGAGCGGCTGCGCTACCTGGTGGCGATCGAACTCGTCGCCTCCGCCCAGGCGACGGATCTCAGGGGCCTGCCGGACCAGCTGGGGTCCGGGTCGGGCGCCGCCTACCGTTTCGTGCGCAACCTTGTCGAGCCGCTCGGAGAGGACCGGGCGCAAGGGCCGGACTTCATGCGCCTTGCCGACGCGATCGCGCATTCCGCCCCGGCGACGAGGAGCTGATCCCGCACTTCCAACCCGTGCCGAACGACGAAGGACCGAACCCAACCAAGCCACCGAACCGATCCGACAGCCATTCAACCCGACAATCACTATCAATGGAGGAAATGATAATGAAAAACTGGACCACGAAAGCCATTGCCGCAACCATCGCCATTGCCGCCGCGACGCTTCAGCCGGCCGCGGCGGAGCCGATCAAGGTCGGCAGCAAGAACTTCACCGAGCAGTTCATCCTGGCCGAGATGTACGCGGCCGTGCTGGAGAACGCCGGCTTCGAGGTGGAGCGCAAGATCAACCTAGGCGGAACCCTGATCGCCCACCAGGCGCTGACGACCGGCCAGATCGACCTCTACCCGGAATACACCGGCACGGCGCTGTCGGCCGTGGTCAAGGGCGAGGCGTCGACCGATGCGCAGAAGGTCTATGACCAGGTCAAGGATTTCTATGCCAAGGAGTTCAAGCTCAACTGGCTGAAGCCCACCGGCATCAACAACGGCTATGTCATCGTGGTGCGGGGCGAAACGGCGCAGGAGAACAACCTCAAGAGCCTTTCCGATCTCGCCAAGGTCTCCGGCTCGATGGTCTTCGGCGGCGGGCCGGAATTCCCCGACCGCAAGGACGGCCTGCCCGGCCTGAAGCGGGTCTATGGCGCGGAATTCAAGGAATTCAAGCAGTTCGCCAAGCTCGGCCTGCGCTACGATGCGCTTCAGCAGAAGGACATCGATGCGTCGAACGGCTCGGCGACAGACTGGCAGATCGAGCAGCAGAACCTGGTTGCGCTGGAAGACGACAAGGGGCTTTTCCCGCCCTACTACGTCGCGCCGGTCGTGCGCCAGCAGACGCTCGACGCCAATCCGAAGATCGCAGAACTGCTCGAAGCCATCGGCCCGAAACTCGACAACGCCACCATGCGCGCCCTCAACGCCCGCGTCGAGAACGACCGCGAGGAGCCTCGCGACGTCGCCGTGTCCTTCCTGAAGGACAAGGGCCTGCTCGACTAGGCCATGGCCCTTCTTCCGGCCGGGACACGTGCCCGGCCGGAGATGGCGCGCCGCACCGACAACCGAAAGCCGGGCAATATCCGGGCCGGGTCGTCCCCGGCCAGGCCACGGCCCTCCCTTGGGCTGCGCCCGGCCATTCCGATCCGCCTTCCCGGCGTGCCTGGGACGGCATGGAGCCCCAAGTTCCATTCGAACCGAAACGAAGAGACAGGACATGCAGGAAATCTGGATCGATTACATCAACGCCCTGGACACCAAGGCGCTGCAACTGACCAACGACGAAATCCTCGAAGCGGTGTCGGAAGCGCTGGCCGCCCAGGGGCGCGGCGAGACGGTGATCGAGCCTAGGGTTCATCTCGTTCCGGAAAGCTCCGACAAGGGCCATTTCAACGTGCTCAGGGGCTACGTGAAGCCGCTCGACTTCGCCGGCGTGAAGGTGGTGGGCGATTTCGTCGACAACTACAAGGTCGGCCTGCCCTCGGAACTCGCGGTCCTGAACCTGTTCGATCCGCGCACCGGCATGCCCAAGGCCATCATCGACGCCACGGCCATCACCGACATGCGCACCGGCGCGATCACCGCCCTCGGCGCCAAGCACCTGGCGCGCAAGGACAGCAAGATCCTGGGTCATGTCGGCGCGCGGGGCACTTCGTACTGGAACATCCGCCTGCTCGACCATCTGTTCGACTTCGACGAGATCCGGGTGCATTCGCGCCGCCCCGAGAGCCGCGAGAGCTTCGCCGCCCGCCTGTCGAAGGACCTCGGCAAGAAGATCATCGTGACCGACAACTGGGAAGACTGCCTGAAGGGCGCCGATATCATGGTCGAGGCCAGCCGCCTGCCCGAGCCCGCGCCGCTGTTCAAGACCAGCTGGGTGAAGAAGGGCGCCTTCGTGGTTCCCTACGGGACGATGAGCGCGCTGGAGTTCGATCTCACCGACATCATGGACAAGGTCGTCGTCGACGACTGGGGCCAGTGCCAGCCCGGACGCCCTTTCGGCGCGCTGCGCCGCCATGTCGACGAGGGCAAGGTGACGCTGGAGACGCTGCACGCCGAGATGGGCGAGATCGTCTGCGGCGCCAAGCCGGGCCGCGAGAGCGACGACGAGACGATCCTGTTCTGGCATCGCGGGTTGAGCAGCACGGACGTGGCCCTGGGCGCTGCGATCGTTGCCAAGGCGCAGCGCATGAATGTCGGCCAGAAACTCCGTTTTGCCTAACCCGATCATGAACGACGCCAAACTCATCGCCTGTTCGCGAATGTACAATGTCTCGGCAGGCGTCCGCGCCCGCTGGGACGATCTCTTCGCATGGCTGAGCGCTCAGGCTGGGGTGGCACTCGACATCGTCGCCCACGCCTCGCCCGCACCGCTGTCCGAACTCTGGGAACGGCCCGACATGGGGGCCGTGTTCATGTGCGGCTATCCGCTGTCGCGCTGGTGGGACGCGGAGCGTCCCACCATCCTGGCAGCACCCGTGGCGCAGGCGTCCTGGGCCGGCGGGCGTCCCTACTATGCCAGTCACATCGTGGTGGCCGCCGACGGTCCGATAAGGTCGGCCTCGGGGCTGGCGGCTGCGACCTGGGGCTGGACGGTGCGGGATTCCCAATCCGGCTACAACGCGCCGCGCGGCTTCCTCGCAGGTCTCCTGTCCGGAAAGACGCCCGAGCGGCGCACGGTCGGACCGCTGCTCAACCCCACCGGCGTAGTTGAGGCCCTGCGCAGCGGGCGCATCGAGGTCGGCGCCATCGACGCCTACGCCTACGAGCTCATGGCCATGCACGAGCCGGATACCTTGGCGGGACTGCGGATCATGGCCACGACGGAGCCGACGCCCTGTCCGCCGCTGGTCTCGTCGCCCGGGGCGCCGGCCGAAATGGTGTCCGCCCTGCGGCAGGCGCTGCTGCGGGCCCACGACCGCGAGGACGGACGCGCATTGCTGCACCAGCTCGGCCTGGCACGGTTCGAGCTTCCCGACGTGGCCGCCTACGGGATCCTTGCCGAGCGGGCGGAAGCGGTCGACCGGAGGCTTGCGGCATGGTGACGCCAGGAGCTCGCGGCAAGTGCCGCGTTAGTGAATCGGAAGAGGTAGCGAGCGGGTCCACCCAGACGCCCGACAGGTAGGAGCAACGTTTTGACTTGGGTTCCAAAGAACATCCCCCGGCTCTTCGAAGCATTGATGGAGCATTTGTATCTGGTCTTCTCCTCGGTGGGGATCGCTTTGGTGATTTCGCTTGCCGTCGGCATCTGGGCATCGAGGCGCCCGAAGACCTTCACCACCATCATTCTCGTGACGAGCATCCTTTTCGCCATCCCCAGCCTCGCCCTGTTCGCCCTGCTCATCCCCGTGATGGGCATCGGGGCGGCACCGGCGATCCTGGGTCTCGCCGCCTATTCGCTAATGATCCTGGTCCGCAATATCGGCACGGGGTTCCAGTCGATCCCGCATGAAATCCTCGAGGCGGCGCACGGCATGGGCTACGGGACCGCGCGCCGGATCTGGGAGGTCGAGTTGCCGCTTGCGATGCCCTACATCGTCGGTGGAATCCGTATCGCCGTGGTGACGGTCATCGGGATTGCGACGGTCGCCGCCTACATCAATGCCGGCGGCCTCGGCGTCATCATCTTCCAGGGTATCGACCAGCGCTTCCCCGAGAAGATCATCGCCGGCGGGCTCATGACCTCGGTCTTGGCGCTGTCCGCGGATTTTCTCCTGACTTCGCTGGAAAAGGCGCTTCGCCGCCGCAACGGGAGGCAAGCCTGATGATCGTCGTCGAAGCCTTTCAGTGGATCGCCGCAAATCTCGGGACGTTCACCAGCGCCTTCAACCGGCACATGGTGATGAGCCTGATTTCGCTTGGCATCGCGCTGGCCATCGCCCTTCCCGTGGGGATTGCCGTGGCGCGGTCGCCCCGGTCGGCCTTCGTGACGATCAACGTCGCCGGCGCCGCGCGCTCGATCCCGAGCCTCGCCATCCTGGCGGCGGCCATGCCGATCATGGGCATCGGGCTCTGGCCATCGGTGATCGCGCTCGTCGTGCTGGCCGTCCCGCCTTTGCTGCTCAACACCATCATCGGCATTCGCGAGGTCGATCCGGCCATTCTCGACGCCGCCAACGGCATGGGCATGGGGCGGGCGGAAATCCTCTGGCAGATCGAGTTGCCGCTTGCCGTCCCCTCGATCCTCTCCGGCGTCCGCACGGCGGCCATCCAGGTCATCGGCGGAGCCGCCCTTGCATCTTTCATCGGCGGAGGCGGCCTGGGCGACTTCATCAACGCCGGCATTGCCATCATGGACATGCCGCGTCTCCTCGTGGGGGCCATTCCGATCGCGTTTCTCGCGATCTTTGCGGAGCTGGCCTTCGGCTGGCTCGAACGCAGCGTTTCCTACCGGCGCTGACAGCGGAATACGGATATTGAGATGATACGAATTGAACATGTGACCAAGAACTTTGCCGGCAGCAATCGCCCGGCGGTGGACAATCTCGACCTTCACATCGAAGAGGGCACGACCGTCGCCATGATCGGCCCGTCGGGCTGCGGCAAGACGACCACCATGCGGATGATCAACTGCCTGGAAACCCCGACCCGCGGGCGGGTTCTGGTGAACGGCAACGACGTTGCCAATGCCGACCCCAAGCAGCTGCGCCGGACCATCGGCTACGTCATCCAGCAGGTCGGCCTGTTCCCGCATATGACGATCGCCCGCAACATCGCCACGGTGCCGCGCCTGCTGGGCTGGGACAAGGCGAAGACCGATCGCCGCATCGACGAGTTGCTCGAACTCGTCAGCCTCGATCCGGCCGTGATGCGCAACCGCCTGCCGCACGAGCTGTCGGGCGGCCAGCGGCAGCGCGTCGGCTTCGCCCGGGCCCTGGCGGCCGATCCGGCGATCATGCTGATGGACGAGCCCTTCGGCGCCATCGACCCGATCACCCGTGTCCGCCTGCAGGACGAGTTCCGGCAGATCCTGAAGAAGGTCAGCAAGACGGTCGTCATCGTCACGCACGACATCGACGAGGCGATCAAGATGGGCGATCGGGTCGCGATCATGCGCGACGGCCAGTTGCTGCAATACGATAGCCCCGAGGCGATCCTCGCCAATCCGGCCAGCGAGTTCGTCAAGAACTTCCTCGGGCCGGACAGGACGATCAAGCGGCTCAGCCTGATCAATGTCGCCAGCGTGATGACGGCGCCACGGGCCAACGCCGAGGGGACCCCGATCGCGCCGGAGGCCAACCTGCATGTCGCGCTGGCATCGATCCTGGACAATAACCTCCAGGGCCTGGACGTCAGGGCGCCGGACGGCACCGTCATCGGCTATCTCGACCGCGATGCCATCCTGGCCTGCCACACGCGCTGACCGGTAGCCCCGAGGGCTCCGCCATAAACGAGAACGGCCGGGCATTGCCCGGCCGTTCTCGTTGCTTGCCGGCTCTCCGGCCTCACGTTGCCGGGCGGAACGGCTTGGCCAGCGATGCCGGGAAGTGCAGCGCCAGCATCTGGCGGTTCTGCGAGATGATGACCAGCACGACGATGGTTGCGAGGTAGGGCAGGGCGGAGAGCAGTTCGGAAGGCACCGCCAGCCCCAGCGCCTGGCCCTGCAGCTGCAGGATGGTCATGCCGCCGAACAGCCAGGCACCGAGCAGCACGCGCATCGGCCGCCAGGTGGCGAAGACCACCAGCGCCAGCGAGATCCAGCCCTTGCCGGCGGTCATGTTCTCGACCCACAGCGGCGTGTAGGCAACCGACAGATAGGCGCCGGCAAGACCGGCCATCAGCCCGCCGAACATCACCGCGAGGTAGCGGATGCGGATCACCGGATAGCCGATGGCGTGCGAGGTCTCGGGCGATTCGCCGATGGTGCGCAGGATCAGCCCACCCTTGGTCCGGTACAGGAACCAGCTGATGACGAAGAACATCAGGATGGCGAAGTAGACCATCGGGTCGAAGCGGAAGAACATCGGTCCGATGACCGGGATGTCCGACAGGATCGGGATGCTGACCCGGTCCAGCGCGTCGATCGGGGCCGAGCCGAAGCCACGGCCGAGAAAGGCCGACACGCCCGAGCCGAAGATGGCGAGCGCCAGGCCGGCCGCGTACTGGTTGGTGAGGAAGGTCAGCGCCAGCACGCCGAACAGCAGCGAGGCGGCAGCCCCGCCGAGCGCCCCGGCGAGGATGGCGACCGGCATCGGCAATCCTACGATGACGGCCCAGAAGGCGAAGGCCGCCCCCATCAGCATCATGCCCTCGATGCCGAGGTTGAGGACGCCGGATTTTTCGACGACGAGCTCGCCGAGGGCGGCGAAGATCAGTGGCGTGGCGGCGATGATCGTGCCGGTGAAGATGGCGATGAAGAGGTCCATCAGGCGTGCTCCGGAATGCGGCGAAGCCGGTAGAAGATGAAGAAGTCGGCGGCGAGCAGGAAGAACAAAAGGATGCCCTGGAAGATGCGGGTCAGCGACGAGGACAGACCGAGGTTCATCTGAACCGCCTCGCCGCCGAGGAACAGCAGCGACATCAAGAGCCCGCCGAGCACGATACCGAAGGCATTGAGCCGGCCGATGAAGGCGACGATGATCGCGGCAAAGCCGTAGCCGGGCGAGATCTGCGGCGACAGCTGCCCGAGCGGGCCGGCGACCTCGGCCATGCCGGCGATGCCGGCTGCGGCCCCACCTGCAAGCAGGCCGGTCCAGACCGCCGAGCTCTCGCGGAAGCCGGCGTAGCGGGCGGCGAGCGGGGCGGCACCCGAGACCTTCATCTTGTAGCCGAGGAAGCTGCGGTCGGTGAACAGCCACATCAGCACCACCGCCACCACGGTGATGAACACCGAGGGGTTGATACGGTAGGCATAGTCGAAGGGCTCGAACATGGCGGCTGCCGGCAAAAGGGCCGTCTGCGGATAGTTGAAGCCCGCGGGGTCGCGCCACGGCCCGTGCACCAGCCACGACAGGAAGAGTGTTGCGATATAGGTCAGCATCAGCGTGACCAGGATCTCGTTGGTGTTCATCCGCGCCCTGAGGAAGGCTGGGATGGCGGCCCAGGCCATGCCGGCGGCGGCACCCGCCAGGAACATCAGCGGCAGAAGGATCGGGCTTTCCGGATTGGGATAGAACAGGCCGACCCCGCAGGCGGCGATGGCGCCGATGATGAGCTGGCCCTCGGCGCCGATGTTCCAGACATTGGCGCGGAAGCCGACGGCAAGGCCGCACGCGATCAGGATCAGCGGCGAGGCCTTGAGCAGAAGCTCCGACAGGCCGTTGATCGAGTTGACCGGGGTGATGAAGAACGCCTGCAGCGTCGTCGCCGGGTCATAACCGAGGCCCGCGAACATCAGCGAGCCGACGAACAGCGTGAGCACCGTGGCGATCACCGGGGCGGCGATGCGCATCGAGGCGGACGGTTCCGGCCTCTGTTCAATCCTGTACCGCAACTTCGCCTCTCCCGTTCGTTCCGTTGCCGCGGTCGACCCTGGTCATCAGCAGGCCGATTTCCTCGCGGTTGGTTTTTGTCCTGATCAAGGGTGGCGACACCTGGCCCTGGCAGATGACGAGCAGCCGGTCGCAGATCTCGAACAGCTCGTCGAGTTCCTCCGAAACCACCAGCACGGCAGCACCGGCGCGGCTGAGGTCGACGATGGTCTGGCGGATGAAGGCGGCCGCACCCACGTCGACGCCCCAGGTCGGCTGCGCGACGAGGAACAGCTTGGGCTGCAGGGCGATCTCGCGACCGACGATGAATTTCTGCAGATTGCCGCCCGACAGGCTCTGCGCGCTCGACTGGGGACCGCTGGCCTTGACCTTGAAGCGTTCGATGACGGCGCGGGCGAAGCCGGTCGCCTTGCCGCGATCGACCATGCCGTGGCGCACCAGCCCGCCGTGGCGGTTGGCGGTGAGCACCGCGTTCTCCCAAAGCGCATGCGGCGGCACCGCGCCGCGGCCGAGCCGCTCCTCCGGCACGAAGGCCATGCCGAGCTTGCGCCGTTCGCTGGCGTTCAGATGCGCCGCCGCCTTGCCGCCGATCTGGACCGCAAGGGCATTGGGATGGGTGCGCTCGCCGCTGAGCAGCGCGATCAGCTCGGCCTGGCCGTTGCCGGAAACGCCGGCCAGGCCGACGATTTCGCCGCCGCGCACCTCGAACGACACGTTCTTGAGCTCGACGCCATACTTGTCGCGGGCAGGGGCCGAGAGGCCGCGCACCTCGAGAACAGACTTTTCGCTCGGTGCCGACGGGGTGACATGCATTTCGGGTAGCTTCGAGCCAACCATCATGCGGGCGAGTTCGAGCGAGGTGCTCTGCTTGGGCTTTGCCGTGCCGGTCACCTTGCCGTTGCGCAGCACGGTGGCCGAGTCGCAGATCTCCTGCACCTCGTCGAGTTTGTGGCTGATGTAGACGATCGAACAGCCTTCGGCGGCAAGCTGGCGCAGCGTCTCGAACAGCTTCACCACCGCCTGCGGCGTCAGCACCGACGTCGGTTCGTCGAGGATCAGGAGCTTCGGCGCCTGCAACAGGCAGCGCACGATCTCGACGCGCTGGCGTTCGCCGACCGACAGGTCGTGCACCCGGCGGTGCGGGTCGATGGGCATGCCGTAGCGGTTGGACAGCTCGGTGATCTGGCGGGCGAGGGCGTCGAGGTCGAAGGTGCTCGACACCGAGAGCGCGATGTTCTCGACCACGGTGACGGATTCGAACAGGGCAAAGTGCTGGTAGACCATCTCGATGCCGAGCGCCCGCGAACTTGCGGGGTTGTGGGCCTCGATCAGCTTGCCGTCGCACCAGATCTCGCCGGAATCGGCCTGGGCCGCGCCGTAGATGATCTTCATCAGCGTCGACTTGCCGGCGCCGTTCTCGCCGAGCACGGCGTGGATTTCCCCGGGCATGATCGACATGGAGATGTCGTCATTCGCAACGATGCCGGGATAGCTCTTGGTGATGTTGCGCAGTTCTAGGCGCGGGGTCATAGCCGGTCCTGCCGTTTGGGTTGGACGGAGCGCAGCCGCAGGCCACCGGGGCGGATTTCCACCCCGGTGGGTACGATTGCAGGGCGGTCGGTCAGCCGAGCTTGCCGATCATTCCCTTGACGAACCAGTTCATGCCGCGGATGTCGGCATCCGCAAGCACCGATCCGGAGGCCACCTTGACGTTGCCGTCCTGGTCCTTCAGCTCGCCGGAATAAGGGTGGACCTTGCCGGCGCCGATGTCGGCCTCGAGCTGCTTGAGCTTGGCGATCACGTCGGCCGGGATCGCCTCGTTGTAGGGCGCCATCTTGACCACGCCGCCGGCGAGGCCGTCCCAGCGCGCCTCGGGCTTCCAGGTGCCGTCGGCAACGCCCCTGGCGGCGCGCAAATAGTCGCTCGACCAGTCGAGGGTGAAGGCGGTGAGCTGCTTGCCCGAGCCGAACTTGGCCATGTCGCTGGCATAGCCGATCGACCAGGCGCCGCCCTCGCCGGCGACCTGCACGCCGGTGGCGGTATCGGTCATCGAGCAGATGACGTCGCAACCCTGCGACAGCAGCGTGTTGGCCGCTTCCTTCTCCTTGCCCGGGTCGAACCAGGAATTGAGGAAGATGGCGTTGCAGGTGATGTCGGGATTGACGCTCTGGGCGCCGAGCAGGAGCGCATTGGCCGGGCCGACGATGTCGGGGATCGGGAAGCCGCCGATGAAGCCGATCTTGCCCGACTTGCTCATATGCGCGCCGGCGGCGCCGGCGACGAAGGTGCCTTCGTAGTACTTGGCCTCGAAGGTGCCGAGATTGGCGAGGTGCACGATGCCCGAGCAGTGCTCGAAGGCGACCTTGGGGAAGCGTGGCGCGACCTTCTGCATCGGCGTGCCGTGCGAGAACGAGGTGCCGAAGATCAGCTGGTTGCCCGAGGCGGCGAGTTCGCGGAACACGCGCTCGGCGTCCTGCGGCATGAAGATGTTGTCGATGACGGTGATGGCGACCTTGTCGCCGAACTCCTGCTTGATGGCCTCGACGCCGAGGCTGTGCTGCTTGGTCCAGCCGATCTCGGCGATGGGGGAGACGTAGACGACCCCGACCTTGAGCGGCTCCTGGGCGCGGGCTGCGCCAGTCAGGCCGCCAGTGGCGAGCGCGGCACCTGCCGCTCCCGAATAATGTAGAAACTTGCGTCTAGTGAGATTGAGCATGATGGTAACCCTCTGTTGGTAGATGCGGCGCCCGGCTTGTCTGCCGGGTCTATTTAGCGGCGTGGTCGTGGGCGTGCGCCCTCGCCTTGCCATTGTCTCCCGTCTTTTTTCTTGGTGCAGGCTGCGGCGCCTCGCCGGCCTTGGTGTCCAAGTAGGGCTCGAGCGCCTCGCGCGGCGTCAGCTCCGGAAATACCTGCCTGTCCATGATGTAACCGCGCACGACGCTCCGGTGATGCGCGTCGATCAGCTCCATGGCCTGCTTCAGCCGGCCCTTTTCGAGCAGTTCGATCACCCGTGCATGGTCGTCGAGAAGGTTGCAATAGTCGAAGTCGGCGGTGATCAGCGAGCGCAGCAGCGTCGTGCGGCGCACGAGTTGGGCGTGTATCTCCTGCATCACCTTGTTGCGGCTGAGCCGCACGAAGACGGTGTGGAACTCCTGGCCGAGCACGTCGGCGAGCGCGTCGTTGCCGGAGGCCACCGCCTGGCGCTGGCGCTCGACATGCTGGCGCAACTCGGCCCACCCGGCGGGGCCGAGACGGTCGCTGAGTTGGGCCGCCACGCCCTGTTCGACCAGGGTGAGCGCGTCGTAGATCTCCATCGCGTCCTGCATGCTCGGACGCGCGACGAAGGCGCCGCGATTGCGCTCGATCTGGGCGAGGCCGTCGTCGGCGAGACGGATCAGCGACTGGCGGATGACGATGCGGCTGACGTCGAATATCTCCGACAGCTCGCGCTCGCCGAGCTTGCAGCCGGGCACGAGCCGGTGATCGAGGATCGCCCGGGTCAACATGTCGGCAATCGCCTGCGAGCGGCTGCTCATGACAACTTCCTCCCCCCGCCAGCGCCTTTGGTCTGCTTGGCGGTCAGCCTCGGCTTGCATGGCGCCAGCGGCACCACTTGTCCCGGGTTACGAATTCCATATCGGTATTCAATCAATTTCGCCTGTCAATCAAAATTCTAATCTGGGTATGCAATTTCTTATTGATTGATATCCAATCCTGTGGTTCCAATGTGGCCATAACAGAGCTAGGTTCATGGGGAAGTGCTAGCCAGGGAGGGTGCGATGAGCAAATCAGCCCTTTGCAGCGACAGAGTCCTTCTTGACGATTGGCATGTGGTCGCGGACCTGACGAACCTGTCGTCGGCCGCGCCGTTCCAGACCCGGCTTCTCGGGGTCGATCTCACCATTCACTGCCGCGGCCGCTACAACAAGGAAGTGGTCCGCAACGACACCGGCGAGGTGGTCAATTCGACCAAGCGCTACGGCTTCCTCTGGGCCTGCCTCGGCAAGCCGGAGCGCGACATCGTCTTCGTGCCCGAGGCCGAGGAGGGCGACCGCTACCTGGTCACCGGCGGGTCGATCGCCGTCAGGGTGTCGGGCCTGCGGGCGGTCGAGAACTTCCTCGACATGGGACACTTTCCCTTCGTCCACACCGGCTGGCTGGGTGAAGAGCCGCATACGGAGGTTGCGCCCTACAAGGTCGAGTTGACGCCGAATGACGAACTGGTGGCGACGGAATGCAAGTTCTACCAGCCCGTCGCATCGCCGACGGCCAAGGAAGGCTTCGTCGTCGATTACGTCTACAAGGTGATCCGGCCCTATACGGTGGCGCTCTACAAGAGCAATCCGGTGCAGAAGCACCGGCTCGACGTCATCACCCTGTTCGTCCAGCCGGTCGACGAGGACAATTGCGTCGCGCACTCCTTCCTCTGCTACCTCAAGGAAGGCGTCGACGAGGCGGGGATCCGCAGCTTCATGCAGTTGATCTTCGCCCAGGACAAGCCGATCCTCGAAAACCAGGTGCCGAAGCGCCTGCCGCTCGATCCGCGCGCCGAAACGCCGATCCGGGCAGACGCCGTCGCCGTGCTCTACCGACGCTGGCTGCGCGACAAGTCGGTAACCTACGGCGCGATACCGGCGCGGATGTGAGCCGCGTCCCCATGAAGGAACCGCATATGACCAAGACGCGATGCACGGATCAGGTGATCCTCGACCTCTGGCACCCGCTGGCGGCCGTGGCCGAAGTACGGGCAGGTGTCGTCGCCGATACGGTGCTGCTCGAGGAGCGCCTCAGCTATGCAGTCGATGGCAAGGGCAATGCCGCCGTCTGGCGCGACCGCGCCGACCTCGCCGAGGGCAGCCCGGTGGACATCGCAGCCGTGGCCGACCGGCTGCCGCTGAAGCTCGCCTATGGCTACATCTGGACGTCGCTCGGCAATCCGCCGGCCGAGCTGTTCCCGATCCCGGAATTCGACGAGGCCGACCGCCGCAAGCTCAATGCCGCCACCGTCGGCGTCAACGTGTCGGCGCCAAGGGCAATCGAGAACTTCCTCGACATGGGGCATTTCCCCTATGTCCACACCGACATCCTCGGCGCCGAGCCGCATACCGAGGTGAAGGAGTACGACGTCGAGATCTCCGTCGACCGCGACGAGATCCTGGCGACGCGCTGCCGCTTCTACCAGCCGATGGCCTCGACCACCTCGGACGGTGGCGCCGACGTCGACTACATCTACCGCGTGCCGCATCCCTATTGCTCGGTGCTCTACAAATCGAGCCCGATGGACGAGAGCCGCCGCGATGTGATCGCCGTGTTCCTGCAGCCTGTCGACCAGGAGCACGTCCGCGCCCACATGATGCTGTGCATCCTCGACGAGGACAATGAGGACAAGGTCATCAAGCGCTTCCAGCAGACCATCTTCGGGCAGGACAAGCCGATCCTGGAAAACCAGTTCCCGAAGCGGCTGCCGCTCGATCCACGCGCCGAAACGCCCATCCGTGCCGACAAGTCGGCCATCGCATACCGCCGCTGGCTCAGTCAGAAGGGCGTGACCTACGGGGTCATTCCCGCCGCTACCTGAGCGTGAGCCGCGCGAAACCCAGTTCTGGAGACAACAATGCTCGATACCGCCAAGACCAGATGGCATCCCATCGCCGCGTCTTACGACCTGCCACTCCGCCATGTCTTCCACGGCCAGCTTCTCGGCCGCGAATTCGCCGTGTGGCGCGCCGACGACGGCTACATCAACGTCTGGGAAAACCGCTGCCTGCATCGCGGCGTGCGCCTTTCCATCGGCATCAATGACGGCCGCGAGCTGAAGTGCCAGTACCATGGCTGGCGCTATTCGAACCGCACCGCCGGCTGCACCTACATCCCCGCCCACCCGGCCGATGCGCCGGCCCGCACCATCACCAACCGCACCTTCGCGGCGGTCGAGCGCTACGGCCTGGTCTGGTCGGCCGAGGAGCCGCAGGGCGAAGTGCCCGAAGTGCCGGGTCTCGCCGAGGGCGAACTGCTCACCCTGCGCGGCATCCCGGTCAACGCGCCGGCTGACGTGGTCGCGGGCAGGCTCAAGGGCTACCGCTTCCAGCCGAACGGCCGGATCGACGGCAGCGACGCCAAGGTTTCGGTCGAAGCGTCGAGCGACTTTTCGGTCGCGCTGCGTGCCACGGATGGCGATGCCGCGACGCTCGCCATCTTCTTCGTCCAGCCGGTCGATTCCAACCGCTCGGTGATCCGCGGAGTGCTCGACGGCAAGGTCGAGGGCAAGGCCCGGCTGGCAGTCCTCCATCACCACAACGACCTTCTGTCGAAGCTGCGCGACATCGTCGAGCGCGAGGCCGCGCTTGAGCCGGCGCCGGCGCCGCTGGAACCGGTCATCGAACGCGTCTCGGCCGAACTCGCCGAGATGCCCGAAGAGACCAAGCACGGCCGCAAGGCAACGATCCGCGTCGAGGTGGCGAGGAAGTGGCAGGCAGCCGACGGCATCGCCGGCTTCGAGCTCAGGCCCATCAAGGGACTGTTGCCGACGTTCCAGCCGGGCGCCCACATCGACGTGCACATGCCGAACGGGCTGATCCGGCAATATTCGATCACCAACGGTCCGGGCGAGAGCGACAGCTACGTCATCGGCGTCAAGCTCGAGCGCGACTCCAAGGGCGGCTCGACCTGCATGCACGAGACGGTGCGCCAGGGCGACGTGCTGGCGATCTCGGAGCCGCGCAACAACTTCCCGCTGCGCCGCGACGCGGTGAAGACCATCTTCGTCGCCGGCGGCATCGGCATCACGCCGCTCTTGGCAATGGCCCAGGCGCTCAAAAACCAGAATCTCCGCTTCGACCTGCACTATTTCGCCCAGAACGATGCCCAGCTTGCCTTCCCCGAGAAGACGGCAAGCCTCGGCGCATCGCTCAAGCCGCATCTCGGGCTCACGCCGGAACAGACCGGCGCGCAGTTGCGCGAGATCCTCGCCGGTTACCGGCCCGACACGCATCTCTATCTCTGCGGTCCGGGCCCGATGCTGGAGGCGGCGCGCCATCTGGCGGCCGAGGCCGGCTGGCCGGAAGCGGCGGTGCATTTCGAATACTTCAAGAACACCAACGTCATCGACGACAGCTCGAGCTTCGAGGTGGCGCTGGCCCGCTCTTGCGTCACCCTCAAGGTGCCTTCGGGCAAGACCATCCTCGAGGTGATGCGCGAAGCCGGCATCGACATGCCGTCGTCCTGCGAGCAGGGCGCCTGCGGCACCTGTCTTGCGACCGTCATCGAAGGCGAGCCCGACCACCAGGACGTCTACCTCAACGATGCCGAGCGCAAGTCCGGCACGAAGATCATGACCTGCGTGTCGCGCGCCAAGTCGGCGCGGCTTGTGCTCGACCTCTAGGAGTTTCCCCGATGATCACGCTTTACGACTACGAACTGTCGGGCAACTGCTACAAGCTGCGCCTGCTGATGACCATGCTGGGCGTCGACTGGAAGACGGTGCCGATCGACTTCTACCCCGGCCGCGAGCACAAGTCGGAATGGTTCCTCAAGATCAATCCGCTCGGGCAATTGCCCGTGATTGAAGACGATGGCACGGTGTTGCGCGACGCCCAGGCGATCCTCGTCTACCTCGCCTCGAAATACGACGCGTCAGGCACCTGGTACCCGCGCGACAATCCGGCCCTGCTCGGCGAGATCAGCCAGTGGCTGGCCTTTGCAGACGGCATCACCGGCACGGCCTCAGCGGCGCGTCTTCACGATGCGCTGTTCTATGAACTCGACGTCGAGACTGCCCGGGCCGGGGCCCATCGCCTGTTCCGCATCCTCGACGAGCATCTGTGGTTCGGCGAGCAGGAGGGGCGGGAGTGGATCTGCTCGGCCGCGCATCCGACCATCGCCGACATCGCCTGCTTCCCCTACATCATGCTGTCCGAAGAGGGCGGCATACCCAGGCAGGATTATCCGGCGATCCGCCGCTGGTGCGACCGCGTCAAGCGCCTGAAGGGTTTCACCGTGATGTCGGGCGTGTTCCCGGCGGGCCCGGCCAAGGCTGCCTGATCCCGTTCAACATAATTCAGTCGGGCAGAGGCCCGGCATTCGAGACATTGGGAGTGAAAGAATGAAAACCCGCGCCGCCGTCGCCGTTGGAGCAGGCAAGCCGCTCGAGATCATGGAGGTGGACCTCGAGGGCCCGCGCGAGGGCGAGGTGCTGGTCGAGATCAAGGCGACCGGCATCTGCCACACCGACGAGTTCACCCTGTCGGGCGCCGATCCCGAAGGCATCTTCCCGGCCATCCTTGGCCATGAGGGTGCGGGCGTCGTGGTCGACGTCGGCAAGGGTGTCTCCTCGCTCAGGAAGGGCGACCACGTCATCCCGCTCTACACGCCCGAATGCCGCTCCTGCCCGTCCTGCCTCAGCCGCAAGACCAACCTCTGCACCGCGATCCGCTCGACGCAGGGGCAAGGCCTGATGCCGGACGGCACCAGCCGCTTCTCGATCGGCAAGGACAAGATCTTCCATTACATGGGCTGCTCGACGTTCTCGAACTTCACCGTGCTGCCCGAGATCGCGCTCGCCAAGGTCAACCCCGACGCCCCGTTCGACAAGATCTGCTACATCGGCTGCGGCGTGACCACCGGCATCGGCGCGGTGATCAACACCGCCAAGGTGGAGATCGGATCGACGGCGATCGTCTTCGGCCTCGGCGGCATCGGCCTCAACGTCATCCAGGGCCTGCGTCTGGCGGGTGCCGACATGATCATCGGCGTCGATCTCAACAACGACAAGAAGCAATGGGGCACCCGCTTCGGCATGACCCATTTCGTCAACCCGAAGGAGGTCGACGGCGACATCGTGCCGTATCTGGTCAACATGACCAAGCGTGGCGCCGACCAGATCGGCGGCGCCGACTACACCTTCGACTGCACCGGCAACGTCAAGGTGATGCGCCAGGCGCTCGAAAGCGCCCATCGCGGCTGGGGCGAATCGATCGTCATCGGGGTCGCGGGCGCCGGCCAGGAGATCTCGACGCGGCCGTTCCAGCTGGTCACCGGCCGCACCTGGAAGGGCACCGCCTTCGGCGGCGCGCGCGGCCGCACCGACGTGCCGAAGATCGTCGACTGGTACATGGAGGGCAAGATCCAGATCGACCCGATGATCACCCACACCCTCAAGCTCGAGGACATCAACAAGGGCTTCGACCTGATGCATGCCGGCGAGAGCATCAGAAGCGTCGTCGTCTACTAGCAGGATACGCCCTGGCTTTTCGCGGGGCCTCAAGCCTCCCAGCTTGCCCTGCGTGTTCCCAAAGCCCGGCGTCGGCCGGCGGTGCGTTCCGGGGTCTCCACAACGCCCCCGACGCGCCGCCGGCCCCTTTGCCGTTTGGCCTACTGGCCGGCTGAAATCGAAAGGCAGAACCGATGAAGACCGTTTCCACGTCGAAGTCGCATGGCGGCGTCCAGGGTGTCTATGTGCATGCGTCGGAGGCGTGTGCCTGCGACATGACGTTTGCGGTGTTCGTGCCGCCGCAGGCCAAGGACGGCCCGGTGCCGGTGCTGTGGTATCTGTCGGGCCTGACCTGCACCCACGCCAACGTCATGGACAAGGGCGAATACCGGCGGCTGGCCGCCGAACTCGGCCTGATGGTGGTCTGCCCCGACACCAGCCCGCGCGGCGAAAACATTGCCGACGAGAAGGACAACTGGCAGTTCGGCTCGGGCGCCGGCTTCTATGTCGACGCGACCCAGGCGCCGTTTGCCGCGAACTACCGCATGTACAGCTATGTCACCGAGGAACTGCCGGCGCTGATCGCCAGGAACTTCCCGGCCGACATGGCGCGTCAGGCGATCTTCGGCCATTCGATGGGCGGCCACGGCGCGCTGACGATCGCCCTGAAGCACCCGGAACGGTTCAAGAGCTGCTCGGCCTTCGCCCCCATCGCCCAGCCGTCGACGGCGGGCTGGTCGAAGCCGGCGCTGGAGAAATATCTCGGCAGCGACGAAAAAACCTGGCGCGGCTATGACACGACGCTCTTGATCGCGGACGGCAAACGCTTCCCCGAATTCCTGGTCGACCAGGGCACATCCGACGGCTTCCTCGAAGAAGGCCTGCGGCCGTGGCTGCTGGAAGAGGCGTGCACCAAGGCCGGTATCGGGCTCACCCTGCGCATGCAGGACGGCTACGACCATTCCTACAACTTCATCTCCACCTTCATGGACGATCACCTCAGGTGGCACGCCGGACGGCTGGGCTGAGGGATCTGGAGCGCTTCCGCTTTTCTTCGAATCGCGGAAACGCTCCATCTCTTTGTTTTGACGCAATTCCGGACGGAAAACCGCTGCGCACTTTTCCTGGAATTGCTCTAAACGAAAACGGCGCCCGGTGCAGGCTCCGGACGCCGTGACGGGCAGCCTGGGAGGATGCTTCCGTCAGAAATCCGCCTGGATGCGGACGAAGCCGCCGAGCGCATCGGCGTCGGCCAGGTCGAAATTGTCGTAGTAGCCGACTTCCGGTGAGACGGTCAGGCCGTCGACCACCTTCCAGGCGATGTTGGCGTCGTCGGTCTTGGCGCCGGCCATGGCCCAGAGCGAGATCCTGTCGCTGACGGTCAGGTCGAGCCTGAGCTTTCCGGTCCATTCCTCTGCGACTGAATCGTAGCCCGCGACGGCGGTCACGCTGCCCCAGTCCTGTGCGTAGGCTCCGCCGATCACGACGCGCGGCATATAGCTGTCGATGACGTCTTCACCCCAGCCGCCTTCGAGCGCGGCTGCCAGCGTCAGCCCGTTCGAGCCGGTGTAGGTGTAGCCGAGCATGGTGGTGGTGAACGGCCCGTAGCCGACGATCGCGTCGTTGGACACGGCGCCGGCATAATAGGTCTGGGTGATGAACAGCGAGTCGTTGACGCCGGCAAAGAAGCCGCCGAGCTCGATCATCGCCATCTCGATCTCGGCGCTATGGACAGCTTCGGCAGCGTCGCGCTTTTCCTGGAAATTGATGTTGGCATAGGTGCGGAACGTGCCGAACTCGGTCTCGGCCCGGGCATCGGTCTGCAGCTGGAAGCGGGCGAGCGTGTAGTAGGCGTCGCGGTCGCGGTCGCCGTCGACATCGATGCCGAAGAGCGGGCCGAAGCCGGTTTCGAGACGGAGATAACCGCCGACCCTGAGACAGGTCTCGACGAGATCAACGCCTTCTTCGCAGGCGCCCGGCAGATGCGCGCCGACATCAAGCAGCGCGTGGCCTTTGTCGAGTCCTGGTACGATCCGGGCAAGGCCGCCGAATACACCAACGCCCAGGTGGCGACCGGCGTCGACGGCATCCTGCAGCTCACCGGCAATTTCGAGGCGTGCAAGCTCAACAAGGTCTACTGCTTCGGCAGCAAGGCCGACGAGAACTACTTCGCGCCCATCGACTATGTCTACCGCCAGCTGCTGGCCAAGAAGGCAGAGGGTTTCGGTATCCTCCTGGCCTCCGAGGAACTCGAAGACCTGATGAAGCTCTGCGACCGCATCGCCGTCATCCACCGCGGCAGGATCGTCGGCGTGGTCGAACCGGCCGCGACGACCCCGCAGCATCTCGGCCTGATGATGGCCGGCCAGGCCATTCCGGGAGGTGAAGCCCGTGCACATTAAGCTCGAACAACGCCATGCCTCCAGCCTGCTCTGGCAGGGCATGTCCTATGGCCTCGCGATCATGGCGGGCTTTGCCGCCACCGCCGTGCTGCTGAAACTGTCGTCGGCCGATGTCTCCACTGCCTTCGCCGCCCTGTTGCGCGGCGCTTTCGGCAGCCAGCGTGCCGTCTTGCGCACGCTCGTCGATGCGACGCCGCTGATCCTCACCGGGCTCGCCGCACTCGTCGTCTTCCGTGCCCGCATATGGAGCATCGGCCAGGAGGGCCAGGTCTATGCGGGCGCGATGGGCGCCTACTGGGTCGCCTCTTCGCTGCCGGACGCGCCGCTTCTTGTCGTCGGACCGCTGGCGATTGCCGGCGCCATGCTCGGCGGCGCGACGATGTCCGGCATCGCGGCCGTGCTGCGCAACCGCTACGAGGTCAACGAGATATTCTCGACGGTCATGCTCAACTACATCGTCGTCTATCTGCTCTCCTGGCTCCTGGCCGGCGAACCGTGGACCGAGGCGGGCACGACCGTCGCCTACCACCAGACCCAGCTTTTGGCGCAATCGGCCTGGCTGCCGCAATTGTCGGGACCTCTTCATGCCGGCATCCTGATCGCGATTGCCGCAGCGATTGCAGACCACCTCCTGCTTGAGCGCACCTCGGCCGGCTACGACATGCGGGCGCTGGGCGCCAACCAGACGGCGCTGCGCTTCATGGGCATGGACGTGCCGCGCGTCGTGCTGGTCACCATGCTCCTTTCAGGCGCGCTTGCCGGCCTCGCCGGCGGGGTGGAACTGCTCGGCGTCCAGCAAGCTGCGGCTGCGACGGGCGCGCCAGCTGATCGAGCTCACCGACATGCCGATCACCGACATCGCCATCGCCTGCGGCTTCATCTCGCCGTCCTATTTCTCCAAGAGCTTCAAGGACCACTTCAGCGTGCTGCCGAGCCAGCTCCGCTGCTGCTGAAGCTCTGATTGGGATGCGGAGCGGCAAACGTCTCCTGGCAGTGCATCCGATGGCCGCTCACCGCGTCTCCGGCATAGCCAGCAGAGCGACCGAACCGACGCTGCCCATCGGTTTGGCCAGGCTGATCTCCTTCACCAGTTTCTGGCGCAAGGCCGACGTGTAGAGGCTCGGACTGTTTAGCGGCATGACGAAGGCATTTGGACCGCCAATGACGTTGTCGGCGAAGTAGCGGGAGAGGTCCTGCCGAACACCAAGCCGGATCTCCGGAAGCGCTATCGCGTTGATCGTGCAGCCGGCGGCGATCGCGCGCTGCCGGCTTTTGTCGACCGACAGTCCGTCGTTGTTGATGCCGTTGGCGGAGATGTCGATGATCTTGTTGGACGCGTTTCCCGCGTAGCTGTCCAAGAGCCCGACGCTCAGGTCGATGGCGAAGGAGATGGAGGTCTGGCACATGGCTTCGCAGGAAAGGCCCCTGTCGCCGCCCTTGCGGATGGCGGACGCCACGGCTTGCGCCTCTTCGGTTCCGCAGACTTTCGTCCATGGCACGACCGAGCGCATCTGGCCGTAGCTGGACCATTCGACATAGGTGATCGCGACACAGCCGGCGTGGGTGCGGGCGATGGCAGAAAGGACAGCCTGCGAAGAGATCGCTTCGGCATGACCCTCGCGCTGCATCTCGGCCGTGGCCGGATCGACCGAGCCGGAGACATCGACCGCAAACACGATGGCGGTGTCGATTTCGGTGGCAGGGGCTTCCGTGCCGCCCCAGGCCAGGACAACCGCGATCGCCAATGATCCGACAAGGGAGCTCAAGCCCATGGCCGTGCTCCTCCAAAGAGCGTTGCCTCGATGGGATGAAGGTGCGTCCAGCAATTCCTGGTGGTATGGGGGCGATGCTACACCGCGAGGCGGCCGCCCGACAGGTGGCCAAAGGAGCTAGCGCTTTTGGGGTTGGTGGCGGCGGCGATCGTCACCGTGCCTTCGAAGCCCGCTCGGCTGCTTGCAAACCCAAGCCAGATCGAACTGCGCCGTATCGCCGTAACGGATCGGCTCCATTCCGAGACGGGGCAACAAAGCAGTTTCGAGGAAATTCCGCTGGTGGAGCTGAGGGGGATCGAACCCCTGACCTCGTCATTGCGAACGACGCGCTCTCCCAGCTGAGCTACAGCCCCGTCCAGCGGATGGCGCATTTATTGGTGGTGCGGGGCGGATGTCAAGCGAGGTTTGATCCGCGACCGACTTGGCTTGTCAGGTGCGGGGAGAGGGCCCTCCGGACATCGTCCGTCTTCCCAACTCGCTGTATCTGGCAAGGTCGCGCCGGGAGCGATCGTGCGGCCGAGGGCCGGCGCCCGATACGGTACCCGGCGCCCGGTGACGAGGGGAGGCGGTTGCGGCGGGGCTTGCCGCTCAGGCGTGCAATGTCTAAATGTCGGCAATTCATTGGAGAACGGCATGCTCGCCCTCATTCAGACGATCGTCCTGGCCCTCGACCTCTATTGGTGGATCATCATCGCTTCGGCGATCTTCTCCTGGCTCTATGCCTTCAACGTGGTCAACCCGCGCAACCAGTTCGTCGGCACCATCGGCAACATGCTGTTCCGCCTCACCGAGCCGGCGCTGCGGCCGATCCGCCGCTTCATGCCCGATCTCGGCGGCCTCGACATCTCCCCGATCATCCTTTTGCTCGCCCTGTTCTTCGTCAGGCAATTCATCGTCACGACCATCGCGCCGATGGTGCTCTGACCGGGGCTACGGTGTCCGGCTTCTTCCGTGAGCGCGGCGACGGCGTCGATCTCTTCGTCAGGCTGACGCCGAGATCGGCGAAGGATGCGGTCGAAGGGGTGGAGACGGCGGCCGACGGGCGCAGCCACCTCGCCGCGCGGGTGCGCGCCGTGCCGGAGAACGGCGCGGCCAATGCGGCGCTGGAGAAGCTGCTCGCCGCGGAACTCGGGCTTCCGAAAAAGTCGGTGTCGGTCGTGGCCGGCGGCACGTCGCGGCTGAAGACCGTGCGGATCGCTGGTCTGGCCAGCGAGCTTGCCGGCAAGCTCGCCGGACTTGCGCAGGCATCCCGCCGAACGGCTGGATAGGAACCGGGCGGCACGCCGCCGACGCGCCTTCTCCGCTCGGCAGAGAAGGCGCGTGTTCGATAGGCCGTATCAGGCCTTGAGCTGCTTGGCGCGCTCGATGGCCTCGACGATCATCTTCTTGGCGTAGGCGGCATCGTGCCAGCCGCCGATCTTGACCCACTTGCCGGGCTCGAGATCCTTGTAGTGCTCGAAGAAGTGCTCGATCTGCTGGAGCGTGATCTCCGGCAGGTCGGTGTGGTTGAAGACGTTCTCGTAGCGGCGGGTCAGCTTCGGCGACGGCACGGCGATGACCTTCTCGTCCTGGCCGGCATTGTCTTCCATGACCAGCACGCCGATCGGGCGAACGTTGATGACGCAGCCGGGGATGAGCTGGCGCGTGTTGCAGACCAGCACGTCGATCGGATCGCCGTCGCCGGAGAGCGTGTGCGGCACGAAGCCGTAATTGCCCGGGTAGGTCATCGGCGTGTAGAGGAAGCGGTCAACGACCAGCGTACCGGCTTCCTTGTCCATCTCGTACTTGATGGGCTGGCCGCCGACGGGCACCTCGACGATCACGTTGACGTCTTCAGGCGGGTTCTTGCCGATCGCGATGGCATCGATGCGCATGAGGGGAAGCTCCAGATTTAAGGTGCCTCCCGATAGCCGCGTTGGGCCGCGCGTGCAATGCAATATTGATTTCGGTCGATTGCGACGAAAGGCGAGGGTGCCTCGCCAGGGTCACTCCCAGACGAAGGCGACCTTCTTCAGCGCCTTCTGGTCGAACACCTCGACGCCTTCGGCGACGTCGCGGCCGCCGGCGCCGGTGTAGAAGGCGAGCGCGTTGTCATTCTCCTCCAGCGCCCAGACCACCATGCCCTTGAGGCCATGGTCGGCGAGCCGCTGGCGTGCCGCGGCGAAGAGGCGGGTGCCGAGGCCGATGCCCTGGCACTCGGGGCGGAGGTAGAGTTCGTAGATCTCGCCCTGCTGCTTCAGCTCGCGTGCGCGGTTGCGGCCGAGCGTGGCATAGCCGGCGATCTTGCCGCCGATCTCGATGACCAGCACGGTCGCGGCGCGTCGGATGGCGTTGGCCCACCACTCGCCGCCGCGACGGTTGATCATGGCCGTCAGCGCGCGGTGCGGGATGATGCCGGCATAGGCGCCGCGCCAGGCCTCGTGATGGACCTCGGCGATGGCATCCGCGTCGCGGGGCTCGGCTTTCCTGATATCGATCGTCAGCGTGTTCATGATTTCTTAACCATAAACCGCGTCGCGATCCTTGCAAAGAGTCGACCGCTGCGGCACCCCCGCTTTCGGGGCTGCGGCTGCGCGTCGCGCCGTGGGTGAGTCCAATTGGACACACCCGGCCGCTGGGCTTGGGCCGGCTTCAGATCTCTACGAGATGGTCGTCCAATTCGTTGGCGTCGCCTTGCTGGACCGGAAAGTGCCGGGCCAGGAGGGTGCCCACGTTGGCGATGGCGGCGACGAAGCCGTCGGCGAGCCGATCGTCGCGCGCATGGCCGATGAGTTCGGCGACGATGCCGTCCCATTGGCCCTGCTCCACCTTGGCGTTGATGCCGGCGTCGGCGATGACCGCGGCGTAGCGCTCGGCGATCGAGACGAAGACGAGAACGCCGGTGCGCGCATTGGTCAGGTGGATGTTGCGGGCATAGAACTGGCGGAGCGCATTGGCGTGCGCTGAGCGCCAGAGCAGGCTGCGCGGCACCAGCCACAGCCTGAGGCCGGGGAACAGCCATATGAGCGCGCAGGCAGCCGCGGCCGCAAGAACCTGGACGATGACGAAGTGCGGCAAGCGCACCGCGATCCACCAGTATTCGAGCGCCGCTGCGGCGGCCAGGCTCACCAGCAGGATCCCCAAGGTGACGGAAAAGGCCGCGGGAAAGAAATAGCCGTCGCTGCGGCGTGCGACGACGCAATAGATCTCGCCCGATGTTTGCGATTCGGCACTGCGGATCGCCGCGGCGATGCGGTCGTGGTCGCCCGGGTTGAGGGTTGGTGCCGTCATCTCGTCCCTACCAGCTTCCCGAGGAGCCGCCGCCGCCCGACGAGCCGCCCCCGCCGGAGAAACCGCCGCCGGACGACCAGCCGCCGCCTCCGCCGCCCGACCAGCCACCGCCGCCCGAGGTCCAGCCGCCGCGCGACGACCGCGAACGTTGAGTGTAGTCGAAGGTCATGCCGAGCCATTCGTAGCGGCCTGGGCCGAGCTTGCGGCCATAGATGCGCGGCAGGATCGACGTTGCAATACCGCCGAAGAAGATCGCGGCCCAGAGCGCGAGGAAGATGAAGAAGATGATCTCGTCTTCGCTCCAGCCCGATAGGGCCGTCTGTTCGTTGCGCCTGGCCCGGGCTTCCAGCTCGGCGCCGTCGCCCTCGATCACCATGATGATGTCGTCGACGGCTTTCGTGATGCCGCCGGAGAAATCGCCGGCGCGGAAGGCCGGCACCATGGTGTTCTCGATGATGAGCTTGGTGTGCAGGTCGGTGAGCGAGCCTTCGAGGCCGTATCCCACCTCGATGCGCATGCGTCGGTCGTTGGGCGCCACGATCAGCAGCACGCCATTGTCCTCGCCGGCCTGGCCGAGCTTCCAGGCGCGGAACAGCCGATTGGCGTAAGGCTCGATCTCCTCGCCGTCGAGGCCGGGTATGGTGGCGACGACGATCTGGTCGGAGGATTTCTGCTCGAAGGCCGCGAGTTTTTGAACCAGCTCCGCCTCGGTCGACGGATCGATGATGTTGGCTTCGTCGACGACGCGGCCGGTGAGGGTGGGGAGTTCGGCGGCGAGGGCGGGGGCTGCGAACAGCAAAAGCAGGAATGCTAGAATCGCAAGGAAGTGCTTGAGCACCCCCCTCTGGCCTGCCGGCCATCTCCCCCGCAAGGGGGGAGATTGGCAGCCTTGGCCGCGGTGCTGGGCCTTCAGTCTTTGTGATGGGCGCAGGCCGTGCGTCCGCGTGATCTCCCCCCTTGCGGGGGAGATGGCCGGCAGGCCAGAGGGGGGTGTCCAGGCGCCCGCTTGCATGTTGATGTCAGCCAAATCGCTGCGACGTCAGCCTGCCCGATCACCCGCCCTGGCTCGTGCCGAAATTCACCTTGGGCGCCTGGAGCTTGTCTTCGGCGACCGTGAAGTTCTGGAACGGCTCGCTGCGGAACCAGAAGGTGTTCCACAGCATGGCCGGGAAGGTCTTGAGCGAGGTGTTGTAGACGCGGACGGTCTCGATGTAGTCGCGGCGGGCGACGGCGATGCGGTTTTCGGTGCCTTCGAGCTGCGCCTGCAGGGCGATGAAGTTCTGGTTGGCCTTGAGGTCGGGATAGTTCTCGACCACGGCGAGCAGCCGCGACAGCGCGCTGGTCAGGCCGGCCTGGTTGTCCTGGAAAGTCTTGAAGGCGTTGGGGTCGGTGAGCGTTTCGGGCGTGACCGTCACCTGGGTGGCTTTGGCGCGGGCTTCGACGACGCCTTCGAGCGTGTCCTTTTCATGCGCGGCATAGCCCTTCACCGTCTCGACCAGGTTGGGGATGAGGTCGGCACGGCGCTGGTACTGGTTCAGGACCTCGCTCCAGGCCGCCTTGGCCTGCTCTTCCTGGGTGGGAATCGTGTTGTAGCCGCAAGCCGACAAGAGCGGCAGGGCGAACAGCATGAAGATGAAAGCTGGAAGGAGGCGGAAGGCGGGAAGTGCCGACGAAGCGCGCATCTGCATGTGAATGTCCTCGACAAAGCAACTGATGGCAAAGCATTATCACAAACGCGTCAGGAGAAAACCGGGCGCAGACGGCAAAGTCGCCGGGAGACATTCGACGATGGCGTCGCCCAGAAACAGCGATGGCGAGAAGGAATCGCGCCGCATCCTCGACCGCGTGGCGCGGGAGAGCGAGGCCGGCGGCGGGGCCTTCGTCAGGCGCAAGGCCGGCGAGATGCGCGACCACCTCGGCGCCGCCGACGTCGACAGGTCCGACCGCATCGAACATATCGGCACGCGCATCGGCCGCATCCTCGGCTTCGTCCTGACCATCGGGCTGATCCTGTGGCTGGTGAATTTTCTGGTGCGGGGCGGATGACCTCATGACCGTTCGGGCCGAACAAGCCGCGCCGCGCGCGGTCATCGTCGTGTCGAGCCATGTGGCGAGGGGATCGGTCGGCAACCGCGCGGCGGTGTTCGCGCTGGAGACGCTCGGCTATCCGGTCTGGGCGGTGCCGACCGTCATCCTGCCCTGGCACCCCGGTCATGGCAGGGCCACCCGCATCGTGCCGCCGACCGAGCAGTTTGCGGCGCTGATGGCCGATCTCGAACGCGCGCCGTGGCTCGGCGAGGTGGCGGCCGTGCTGTCGGGCTATCTCGGCGAAACCGGACAGGTCGAGGCGGTGGCATCGCTGGTCAGGGCCGTGAAGGTGAGGAACGCGCAGGCGCTCTATGTCTGCGATCCCGTCATCGGCGACTCCGGCGGGCTCTACGTCGCCGAGGCGCTGGCCGCGGGTATCCGCGATACGCTTTTGCCGCTGGCCGACATCGCCACCCCCAATCGTTATGAACTGGAATGGCTGACCGGCACCTCGCTCGAGGACATGCGCGCGACGATGTCGGCGGCGCTTGCCGCACCGCCGGCGACGATGCTGGTGACGTCGGCGCCGGCGATGATGGCGAGCGGTACCGGCAACCTGCTGGTGACGGCCTCGCAGGCGATGCTGGCCGAGCACCGCATCGTCGAAAGCCCGCCCAACGGCCTGGGCGACCTGACGGCCGCGGTGTTCCTGGCGCGGCTGCTCGGCGGCCAGCCGATGGCCAAGGCGCTGCAGACGACCACGGCGTCCGTCTACGAAATCCTCGCCCGCACCTCCAGGCGCGGCGGTGACGAACTGCAGCTCGAAACCGATGCGCAGAGCCTGTCGCATCCGATGGCGCAGGTGGAGCTCAGGACGCTCATCCATCCGTCGCGGAGCCGAAAACCCGGTACGGAAACAGGCGCGTGACGGTGGCCGGCGTCGACGGCTGCAAAGCCGGCTGGATCGCGGTGATCCGATCCGACGCCGGCGTGCTGCCCGAGGCCAGGGTGTTCGCCAGTTTCGCGGGGTTGCTCGCCGCGCTGCCGGACGATGCGACCGTCGCCGTCGACATGCCGATCGGCCTTCCCGAGCTTTCGGGAAGGGGCGGTCGCGGGCCGGAGGCACTGGTGAGGCCGTTGCTTGGCGAACGGCAATCGAGCGCTTTTTCGATCCCGTCGCGGGCGGCGGTGCACGCCGATACCGCCGCGTTCACCGATCTCGACGCCTGGTATGCGGCGCACCGGCGGGCAAGCGAGGTCGCGATGCGGACTTCGTCGCCGCC
This sequence comes from Aminobacter sp. BE322, assembly GCF_050433525.1. NCBI lineage: Bacteria > Pseudomonadati > Pseudomonadota > Alphaproteobacteria > Hyphomicrobiales > Phyllobacteriaceae > Aminobacter > Aminobacter sp. BE322. Next base: position 137,219 of record NZ_JBNPXB010000004.1, read on the forward strand.
TCGTGGCGTGTCGATCCAGGCCTTCGGCATATTCTCCAAGATCCGCGAGATCGACGCGCTGATGATTGCGCGGCCGGACCTGCGCGGGCGGGTGATCGAATCGCATCCCGAGGTGGCCTTCTGGAGGCTCAACGGCGAGTGCGCGATGAGCCTGCCGAAGAAGATCGGGAGCAGGGTCAACCCTGCCGGCATGGAGGAGCGCAAGGCGCTGCTGGCGCGGGTGGGACACGACCGGGCCTTCCTCGACCGGCCGCCGCCGCGGGGTGCTGCGACCGACGACTTCCTCGACGCCTGCGCGATGATGATGGTTGCCGAGCGCCACCGGCGCGGCGAAACCGGAAGCTTTCCGACCCCACCGCAGCACGATGCCCATGGCATTCCGGTGGCGATATGGGCCTGATCCCGGTTCGAGGAGGAGGCCGTCCGTGAGGACCGTGTCGAGGCTTGTCGCAGCCGCCGCCCTGCTGGTGGCCGCCCTTGCCTCCGCCCAGGGAGGCGATGTCGTGGACCGTTGGTACGAGGCGCTGCTCCAGGCCGACCGGGCGGCGCTCGCCGGCCTGCTTGCCGACAATGCCGAGATCCGTCTCGATGACGTCGGCGTTACCCAGACCAAGGCCGAATTCATTGCGTCGATGGACGAGTGGGAGACGGCCGTGGCGGGCGCCGCCATCCGCCACAAGGTCGAGGCCAGGGACGGCGACGTCACGACCGTGCTCGCCTGCTACGATTTCCCCAGCAACGAAGCGCTGATGCGGGAGACCTTCACCATCAGGGGCGAGCGGGTGGTCGCCAGCACTCAGATTGCGATCGGCGAGGACTGCAACGGCATCTAGAGCGGCGGGCATTCTGACGAATGCCATTGCGCCGCCCAGCTGCTTTTCTTAGCCGCATTTGTGCGACGCCAGACGTTTCCGTCTGGCTGCAAAATGCTCTAGCTGCCGTTGCGCGGAGGCTATTTCAGCCGCGTCAGGATGGACGGTTCGGGCAGTCGGCTCCAGCCCAACCACGACACGATCGCCATCAGGCCCATGCAGGGGATGACGGTGGCAAGTGCCGTCACCGGATCGCCGATCATCGCCGAAATCGTGCCGCCGACGAGGCCCGCGCCCATCTGGAAAAAGCCCATCATCGCGGAAGCCGCGCCGGCATTCTTGGGGAAGGGCGCAAGGGCTGCCGTCATCATCGCCGGCAGGACCATGGCGATGCCGAAGGCATAGATGCCGATTGGGCCCATGACGAGCAGGAAGGTCGGCTCGTACATGCGCAGCAGCACCGCCATCGAGATCGAGCCCAGGGCGACGAAGACCAGGCCGAACGGCACAAGGCGAGCCGCGCCGAAGCGCGGCATCAGCCGGCGCGTGATGAGCGCGCCGAGCATGAAGCTCGCCGTCTGCATCAGCATGCCTATGCCGAACTGGGTCGGCGTCAGGCCAACGCGGTCCATAAGGATGAAGGCCAGCACCGTCGCCTGGGTGTAGATGGCACCCGAAGTGCCGGCGACGACCAGGCTGCACAGGATGAAATAGGGGCTGCGCAGCAGCGACCCGTAGGAGCGGATGAGTGCGCCCGGCCGGATGCGGCTCAGGTCGCGCTGCACCGTCTCGCGCAGGGCAAAGATCGTCACCAGCATGACGACGACGCCGAGCAGCACCATGACGATGAAGATGGCGTGCCAGCCGAAGAGTTCCATCGTCATGCCGCCGAGGGTGGGCGCGATCGCCGGACCGAGCGCCAGAAGGATGCCGATCATGTTCATGATGCGGGCCGAGCGTTCGTGGGTGAAGACGTCGCGGACGACCGCGCGGGATACGGATACGCCTACTGCCGCGCCCACCCCCTGGAGGAAGCGGGCGGCGACCAGCGTCTCGATGTTGGGCGCGACCAGGGCGAGCACACTGGCGGCGAGGTAGATGGCCATGAAGGCAAGCGTGATCGGCCTTCTGCCAAAGCCGTCCGAGAGCGGTCCGCAGACCAGCTGGGCGAAGGCGAAGCCGCCGAAATAGAGCGACAGCGTCATCTTCACCGCCGCCTCGGTGGTGCCGAAGGCGTTGACGATCTCCGGCATGGCCGGTGTGAAGAGGGCAAGCGAGATCGGACCGATGGCGACCATCAGGCCGCCGATCAGCGACACGCGCCGCTCGCTCATGATCGGTTCAGGGGCCGGTTCCACTGCATCGTCCGCGGCGATTTCGGTACGCATGTTCATGCCGCAGCGCTCTCGCCGGACTGTGCCTCGGCCCGGAGCGCGAGCAGGTTTTCGCGCGAAGTCCTGAGGGCGGCGAGAACGCGCTGCCAATCGTCGGGATCGATGCCGCGTGCGGCATCGCTGCGGATGCCGGCGGCGATCGGTTCGATCCGGGCGACCACGCTGGTACCGGCCTCGGTCAGCGTCACCAGCTTGGCGCGGCGGTCGGCCGGGTCGGGCTGGCGCTCGACGTAGCCCTTGCCCTCGAGGCGGTCGATCAGCCCGCTCAGCGTCATCGCCTCGATGCCGAGGCGCTCGGCGAGGGCCGACTGGCGGATCGGGCCGGCGCGGCGAACGTTGAACAGCACCCGGCCTTCGCCGGTCGTGAGCCCGAGCCCTGCCTCGGTGGTGCGGTGATCCATTTCGGCGCGGATCAGCCGGGCGATATCGGTGACGATGAAGCCGAAGGTCTCGGTTTCGCTGCTGGCAGCCATATTAGTAAGCAATCCTTATTATATGGGTTGCTTAGTTTATCGGATGCGGCGCGTCAAGGCGGTTGCGCAGTCCCGGCCGCAGCCCTACATCGGGACGGTCCGCACCGAACGCCAATCAAGGAAGCTGTTCATGTCCGCCACGATCGATCTCGCGCGCCATCCGCTGACCCATTGGACCGGGCCGCTCGGCCTGCCCGACTTCACCAGGATCGAGGACGGCGATTTCGGGCCGGTGTTCGATGCGGCACTTGCCGCGCATGCCGCCGAGGTCGAGGCGATCGCCAACAATCCGGAACCTGCGACCATCGCCAACACGCTCGCGGCGCTGGAGCTGGCGGGCGAGGCGCTCGACCACGTGTCGGCGATCTTCTGGTGCCGCGCCGGCGCCCACACCAACGACGCGATCCAGGCGATGGAGCGCGAGATTTCACCGAAAATGGCCCGCCATTTCTCTGAAATCTCGATGAACGAGAAGCTGTTTGCCCGCATAGACGACCTCTATTCCCGCCGTGCCTCGCTCGGCCTCGATGCCGAGACGCTGAGGGTATTGGAGAAAAGCTGGAAGGGCTTCGTCCGTTCGGGTGCCAAGCTCGACCCCGAGGGCAAGAAGCGGCTGGCGGCCATCAACGAGGAAGCGGCGTCGCTCGGCGCCAGGTTCGGCCAGAACGTGCTTGCCGACGAGAAGGAGTGGGTGTTGTTCCTCGACGAGGGCGACCTCGCCGGCCTGCCGGAGTTCGTGCACGGGGCGATGGCCCAAGCTGCCGAGACGCGCGGCCAAAAGGGCAAATATGCCGTCACCCTTTCGCGCTCGATCTATGAGCCCTTCACCACCTTCTCCGAACGGCGCGACCTGCGCGAGAAGGCGTTCAAGGCGTTTGCCGGACGCGGCGAAACCGGCGGTGCGACCGACAATGGCGGCGTCGTGCGCGAGACGCTTCGCCTGCGCGCCGAGAAGGCGAAGCTCTTGGGCTACGAGAGCTATGCGGCGCTCAAGCTCGACGACACCATGGCCAAGACGCCCAAGGCGGTGATGGAGCTGCTGGAGCCGGTGTGGAACAAGGCGCGCGAGAGGGCGGCTGCCGACGAGGCCGAGCTGCAGCGCCTGGCCGCTAGCGCCGGCAGCAACGACAAGCTGGCCGCCTGGGACTGGCGCTTCTACCAGGAGAAGCTGCGCGCCGAGAAATACGCCTTCGACGAGGCGGAGCTGAAGCCCTACCTCCAGCTCGAACGCATCATCGACGCCTGCTTCGACGTCGCCACCCGCCTGTTCGGCATCACCTTCAAGGAAGTGCCCGGCATCGCCGCCTGGCATCCCGACGTGCGCGTCTTCGAGGTGTTCAACGCCGGCGGCAGCAAGCGCGGCCTGTTCCTGGCCGATTATTTCGCTCGTCCCTCGAAGCGTTCCGGCGCCTGGATGAGCTCGCTGCAGTCGGGCTACAAGCTGGGCCACGGCGCCACGCCGATCATCTACAACATCATGAACTTCGCCAAGCCGAAGGAAGGCGAGGCGGCACTGCTGTCGCTCGACGAAGCCAAGACGCTGTTCCACGAATTCGGCCACGCCCTGCACGGCATGCTGACCGACGTCACCTGGCCGTCGGTCTCGGGCACCTCGGTCAGCCGCGATTTCGTAGAGCTGCCGTCGCAGCTCTACGAGCACTGGCTGACGGTGCCGGCGGTGCTGGAGAAGCACGCGCTGCACTACAAGACCGGCAAGGCGATGCCCAAGGAGCTGCTCGACAAGATGCTGGCGGCCAAGACCTTCGGCGCCGGCTTCGCCACCGTCGAGTTCACCTCCTCGGCGCTGGTCGACATGGCCTATCACGCGCGTCCCGATGCGCCCGCGGAACCCGCCGCGTTCGAGGCGGAGACGCTGGAAAAGCTCGGCATGCCCGAGGCGATCGTCATGCGCCACCGCACGCCGCACTTCCTGCACGTGTTCTCCGGCGAGGGCTATTCGGCCGGCTATTACTCCTACATGTGGTCGGAGGTGCTCGACGCCGACGCCTTCGCGGCCTTCGAGGAAACGGGCGACGCCTTCAACGCCGACATGGCCGAGAAGCTGCGCAAGCACATCTATGCGGCCGGCGGTTCGGCCGATCCGGAAGAGCTCTACAAGGCCTTCCGCGGCAAGATGCCTTCGCCCGAAGCGATGATGGAAAAGCGCGGGCTGAACTGATCCTTGGGTTGGTAGAACGGTGGGAAATTACCCCCACCCCTACCCCTCCCCACAAGGGGGAGGGGAACTTGTCAGCGCCAGAAACGGCGGCCACCCTTCGCGGTTGGGCGATGAGGCCGGCGTCCCCTCCCCCTTGTGGGGAGGGGTAGGGGTGGGGGTATTAATGCCACCAAAAATATTGGCCGGGAGCCGGATAAAAAATGGAATTACCGGCAGCATTGCGGGCGGCGGTGGACCGGACGCTGGAAGGCGTGCCGCTCGCCGAGCTGCAGCGTGCTGCCGACACGTTGTCGCGGCGCTATCGGGCCGAGGTGCGTGACGGCCGCCTGCACCTGTCGGACGAGATGTTCGCCCGCGCCTATCTGGCGACGCGGCTGCCGGCGACCTTTGCGGCCGTCAGGGCGAGCCTCGAAAGCGCTGCCGAACTGATCCCGGATTTTGCGCCAAAGACCCTGCTCGACGTCGGCGCCGGCCCGGGCACGGCGCTTTGGGCGGCCGCCGATTGCTGGCCGTCGCTGGCTTCGGCCCGGATGCTCGAGGCCAGCGCCTCCATCCGGAAGGTCGGCGAATCCCTGTCGGCCCATGCCGGGCTCGAGAGGGTCGAGTGGACGTCGGCCGACGCCAGCAAGGCCATCGAGGCGGGAAAGGCCGATCTGGTGACGCTCGCCTATGTGCTGGACGAACTGTCGCCGGCCGAGGGGCTGGCGCTGGTGGAAAGGCTCTGGGCGGCGACTGACGGCTTGCTGGTCATCGTCGAGCCGGGCACCCCCGCCGGCTGGAAGCGCGTGATGGCCGTACGGGCGCTGCTGATCGAGCGCGGGGCGCGTCTGGTCGCTCCCTGCCCGCATTCAAAACCTTGCCCGCTCGCCGAGCCCGACTGGTGCCATTTCTCGCGCCGCGTGGCCCGTTCGCGCCTGCATCGGCTGACCAAGCGCGGCGACGTGCCGTGGGAGGACGAGAAGTACATCTTCGTCGCGGCCGCCCGCCAGCCGGCCGAATCCTTCGACGCCAGGGTGCTTGCGCCGGCCCGTGGCGGCTCGGGCAAGGTCGACCTCAAGCTTTGCCTGGCCGACGGTTCGGCCGAGCAGCGGCTCCTGACCAAGCGCGACGGCGACCTGTTCAAGCGCGCCCGCCGCGCCGGCTGGGGCGACATCTTGTAGCCTTGCCGGCGCGCATAACCTCAGCCGATTTGTCCGCCCCCCTTTCGCATTTGCGAAAAAACCTGTATGAGCCCGCCAACCCAAAAAGCGGCGCGTCGACAGGCTGTGCCGGCAACGCTCCCGAGTTATCATATGACCCTCCGCAATATCGCGATCATCGCGCACGTCGACCATGGCAAAACCACGCTCGTCGATGCGCTCCTCAAGCAGTCCGGCTCGGTCCGCGACAACCAGCGCGTCGCCGAACGCGTGATGGACTCCAACGATCTCGAAAAGGAACGCGGCATCACCATTCTGGCCAAGGCCACCTCGGTCGAATGGAAGGGCACGCGCATCAACATCGTCGACACCCCCGGCCACGCCGACTTCGGCGGTGAGGTCGAGCGCATCCTGAACATGGTGGACGGCGCCATCGTGCTGGTCGACGCCGCCGAAGGCCCGATGCCGCAGACCAAGTTCGTGGTCGGCAAGGCGCTCAAGGTCGGCCTGAAGCCGATCGTGGCGATCAACAAGATCGACCGTCCGGACGCCCGCCACCAGGAAGTCATCAACGAGGTGTTCGACCTGTTCGCAGCACTCGACGCGACCGACGAGCAGCTCGATTTCCCGATCCTCTACGGTTCGGGCCGCGATGGCTGGATGGCCGCCAATCCGGAAGGTCCGAAGGACCAGGAACTGGCGCCGCTGTTCGACCTCGTGCTCAAGCACGTCGAGGCGCCGAAGGTTGCCGAAGGTCCGTTCCGCATGATCGGCACCATCCTCGAGGCCAACCCGTTCCTCGGCCGCATCATCACCGGCCGCATCGAAGCCGGCACGCTGAAGCCGAACCAGCCGGTCAAGGTGCTGCACCATGACGGCTCGCTGCTGGAAAACGGCCGCGTCACCAAGATCCTCGCCTTCCGCGGCATCGAGCGCCAGCCGATCGAGGAAGCGCATGCGGGCGACATCGTCGCCATCGCCGGCCTGTCGAAGGGCACCGTCGCCGACACCTTCTGCGACCCCTCGATCTCGGTTCCGATGGCAGCCCAGCCGATCGATCCGCCCACCGTCACCATGTCCTTCATCGTCAACGACTCGCCGCTGGCCGGCACCGAAGGCGACAAGGTCACCAGCCGCGTCATCCGCGACCGCCTGCTCAAGGAAGCCGAGGGCAACGTCGCGCTGAAGATCGAGGAATCGGCCGACAAGGATTCGTTCTACGTGTCGGGCCGCGGCGAATTGCAGCTCGCCGTGCTGATCGAGACGATGCGCCGCGAGGGCTTCGAACTCGCCGTGTCGCGCCCGCGCGTCGTCATGCAGAAGGACGAAGCCGGCAACCTGCTCGAGCCGGTCGAGGAAGTGGTCATCGACGTCGACGAGGAGCATGCCGGCGTCGTCGTGCAGAAGATGAGCGAGCGCAAGGCCGAGATGGTCGAGCTGCGTCCCTCCGGCGGCAACCGCCAGCGCCTGGTGTTCCACGCTCCGACGCGCGGCCTGATCGGCTACCAGTCGGAACTTTTGACCGACACGCGCGGCACGGCAGTCATGAACCGCCTGTTCCACTCCTACCAGCCTTACAAGGGCGAGCTGCCCGGCCGCACCAACGGCGTGCTGATCTCCAACGAGCAGGGCGAGGCCGTGGCCTACGCGCTGTGGAACCTGGAAGACCGCGGCCCGATGGTCATCGACGCCGGCGTCAAGGTCTACCAGGGCATGATCATCGGCATCCATAGCCGCGACAACGACCTGGAAGTGAACGTGCTCAAGGGCAAGAAGCTGACCAACATCCGCGCCGCCGGCAAGGACGAGGCAGTCAAGCTGACCCCGCCGATCCGCATGACGCTGGAGCGCGCCCTGGCCTGGATCCAGGACGACGAACTGGTCGAGGTGACGCCGAAGACCATCCGCCTGCGCAAGCTCTATCTCGACCCGAACGAGCGCAAGCGCTTCGAGAAGTCGAAGGGCGCGGCATAAGCCTCGGCTCGGAAGAAATTCGAAAGGGCGCCTCCATCGGAGGCGCCCTTTTCATTTGCGGATCCGCTTCGCCTACATCTGGATGATGGGCGCGACCTCGATCGAGCCGCCGGCATCGAGGATCGGGCAGCCTTTGGCGATGCGCGCGGCATCGGCCGGATCCCTCGCGTCGATGACCGAATAGCCGCTCGCGGGATTGGCGCCGCCGTCATTGGCGACCGAACCGCCCGGCGAGACCGTCTGCGACTTGCCGACCGGCGCGCCGCCGTCGACGACGGCAGCGCCTAGGCCGGCGAACCAGTCCGTCCAGGCTTTCATCACCCGGGCGCCTTCTTCCTCGGACTGCGGCATCGAGCCGCCGTGATAGACGTAGAGAAACTTGGTCATGACCTGCCTCCCTGGCGCCGTCATGCCGGGTCTTCCGGCATCCGCCGGCGCAGCGCAACCATCCGCCCGAAGCGAGTCACGGACAAGCCCGGATTGTGCGCGTCGTGCAAATTCAGACGGGCAAGGCGTGCCGGCTTCCGCGCGGCAGACGGGGCGGTGCGATTCGCGAATCGGGTGATTGCGACCACTGGCGGGGGCGGCCGCAGCTATCGCGGCGCGATCCTGACGCTTTTGTCGGCAACCTGGCGTGGCGGCATGCCTTGCGGACGCTGCGTCAGCCTGTCGAATAGGCAGCCTCCGCCTATCGGGCAGGCATTTTTCCATACCTTTCGTCAAACCTTTGTCGCTAACGGCAGGCCTTCTGCTACGATAGTCGTAAAAGCATTTATGACGGGACGGGAGATTCTGACGTCATGGCCGCATCCGTGAAGTCCAAGGCAAAAACCGCCAAGGCCGCTTCTTCTTCGCATTCCACCAAATCCGCCAACCGGCCGCCTCAGCTTCTCGAATTGCTGCTAGCCCGCGCCCCTGCCGAGGACGTGGCCGACTACGAGCCCGGCATGCTGGAGCGCGCGGCGCAACTGGCCGAGAAGGCGGTGATGAAGCACCGCAAGGGCTCATCCGTGATCGACATCGAGACCGAGGCCGGCGTCGTGCGCCACGGCCGGCCGGTGACGGTGGTGACCGTCGTCAACGACAACATGCCGTTCCTGTTCGATTCGGTGCTCGGCGAAATCACCGACGCGGCGGGCGAGCCCGTGTTCGTCACCCATCCGGTCATCCATGTGCGCCACGGCCGCTCGAGCGTCGAAGAGATCCTGAGCGACGGCGGCGGCCACAGGGGCGACGATGCCGCCGACAAGGTCAGCGTCATCCACGTGCATATCCCGGCCCAGGGCAAGGATGCGGCGGAAGCGCTGCGCGAGCGCCTGAAGAAGCTGCTCGCCCAGGTGCGTGCCTGCGTGACGGACTGGAAGCGCATGCTGGCGCGGCTTGACCAGGCGATCTCCGAGTTCCGCTACGCGCCGATCCCGCTCGACAAGAATGCGGTGACGGAAGCCATCGCCTTCCTCGAATGGCTGCGCGACGACAATTTCACCTTCCTCGGCATGCGCGAGTTCAAATACACAGGCGGCGAGAAGAGCGGCACTCTGGAGCGGGCCGAAAAGCCGGGCCTTGGCATCCTCGCCGACCCGGACGTGCTGGTGCTGCGCCGCGACACCGTCGACGCGACCTCGACGACGCCGGAGATCCGCGCCTTCCTGCATGGCCCGGACCCGCTGATCGTGACCAAGGCCAACGCCAAGTCGGCCGTGCATCGCCGTGCCTATCTCGACTACATCGGGGTCAAGACCTACGACGCCAAGGGCCAGCTTTCGGGCGAACTGCGCATCGTCGGCCTGTTCACCTCGACCGCCTACACGCGCTCGGTGATGAAGATCCCCTACCTGCGCTCCAAGGCGGAGACGGTCATCCACAAGTCGGGCTTCGATCCCGCCGACCATTCGGGCAAGGCGCTGATCAACGTGCTCGAATCCTATCCGCGCGACGAGCTGTTCCAGGTCGCAGTGCCGACGCTGCGCAGGCATTCCGAGGCGATCCTAGGCCTGGTCGAGCGTCCCCGCGTCCGCGCTCTCGTGCGCGTCGACCAGTTCGACCGCTTCGTTTCCGTCCTCGTCTTCGTGCCGCGCGATCGCTACGATTCGGTCGTGCGCGAGAAGATCGGCGCCTATCTCAGGACGGTGTTCGAAGGCCGGCTGTCGGCCTATTACCCGGCCTTCCCCGAGGGCGGGCTGGCCCGCGTCCATTTCATCATCGGCCGTTCCGGCGGCAAGACGCCCAAGGTCGAGCAGTCGACCATCGAGGCGGCGATCCGCGACATGGTGCGCACCTGGGAGGACGGACTGCGCGAAGCGTCCGCCGAGGCCGGTTCCCCGGCATCGCTGGTCAGCCTCGCCAATCATTTCCCGCAGGACTACCAGAACAGCTTCTCGCCGGCGGCGGCACTGGTCGATGCCGAGCGGATCACGACGATCGGCGCGTCGAACCCCATCGTCATCGACTGCTACCGCGATACCGGCCAGGCGCCGGAACAGGCGTCGCTGAAGATCTATCACCATGGCGCGCCGGTGGCGCTGTCGCGGCGCGTGCCGCTGCTCGAAAACATGGGCTTCCGCGTCATCAGCGAACGCACCTTCGAGCTCGGCGAAAAGGGCGAGGACCAGATCTTCATCCACGACATGGAGCTGGAGAACGCCTACGGCCAGCCGATCGACCTCAACGACGGGGGCGCCCTGTTCGAGGAGGTGTTCCTTTCGGTCTGGAACGGCGACGCCGACAATGACGGCTACAACGCACTTGCCCAGACGGCGGGCCTGGGTTCCAACGAGATCGTCATCCTGCGCGCCTATGGCCGCTATCTGCAGCAGGCGGGCATTCCGCAGAGCCAGGATTTCATCGCGGCAGCGCTCAACCGCTATCCCGACATCGCGCGCGGGCTGCACCAACTGTTCCTTGCCCGACTCGACCCGGCGCAGGAGAAGGACGGGCTGGTCACGGCCAAGCATCTCAAGGCCAAGATCAAGGACGCGCTGGAAGGCGTGCCCAACATCGACGACGACACCATCATCCGGCGCTACGTCAACCTGATCGAGGCGTCGCTCCGCACCAACCACTTCGTCGCCGGCAAGAAGGAGCGCGGCCAGTCGCTGGCGATCAAGCTCGATTCGCGCAGCGTCGACGGACTGCCGGAACCGCGCCCGTGGCGCGAGATCTTCGTCTATGGCTCCGAGGTAGAGGGCGTGCACCTGCGCTTCGGCCCAGTCGCCCGCGGCGGCCTTCGCTGGTCGGACCGCGCCCAGGACTACCGCACCGAGGTGCTCGGCCTGGTGAAGGCGCAACAGGTCAAGAACGCCGTCATCGTGCCGGTCGGCGCCAAGGGCGGGTTCTTCCCCAAGCGCCTGCCCGTCGGCGGTAGCCGTGACGCCGTCTTCGAGGCCGGCAAGGCGGCCTACATCAACTTCGTCTCTTCGATGCTGTCGATCACCGACAATCTGGACGGCGACAAGGTGGTGCCGCCGGCCGGCGTGATACGGCGCGACGTCGACGATCCCTATTTCGTCGTGGCAGCCGACAAGGGCACGGCGACGTTCTCCGACACCGCCAATGCGATCAGCGAAGGTCACGGCTTCTGGCTCGACGACGCCTTCGCCTCGGGCGGCTCGGCCGGCTACGACCACAAGAAGATGGGCATTACCGCACGCGGCGCCTGGGAAGCGGTCAAGCGGCATTTCCGCGAGATGAATCGCGACATCCAGACCTCGCCCTTCACCGTCGTCGGCGTCGGCGACATGTCGGGCGACGTGTTCGGCAACGGCATGCTCCTGTCCGAGCAGACCCGGCTGATCGCCGCTTTCGACCACCGCGACATCTTCATCGACCCGGATCCGGACCTGGCGGCGTCGTTTGCCGAGCGCAAGCGCATGTTCGCTCTGCCGCGCTCGAGCTGGCAGGATTACGACAAGTCCAAGCTTTCGTCGGGCGGCACGATCGTGTCGCGGTCGCAAAAGTCGGTGACGCTGTCGCCGGCCGCTGCGGCTGCGATCGGGCTCGAAAAGACTACGGCCTCGCCGACCGAGATCATGAACGCCATCCTCAAGGCGCCCGTCGATCTCTTGTGGTTCGGCGGCATCGGCACCTATGTGCGGGCGATGGGCGAGACCAACCAGGAGGTCGGCGACCGCGCCAACGACGCCATTCGCGTCACCGCCGGCGAGTTGCGCGCGAAGGTGATCGGCGAGGGCGCCAATCTCGGCGCGACGCAGCGGGCGCGCATCGAGTTCGGGCTCAAGGGCGGGCGCTGCAACTCGGATGCCATCGACAATTCCGGCGGCGTGAACTCCTCCGACGTCGAGGTCAACATCAAGATCGCCCTGGCTTCCGCGATGCGGAAGGGCTCACTCCAGCGTCCTGCCCGCAACAAGCTTCTGGCCGAGATGACCGAGGAGGTCGCGGGCCTGGTGCTTGCCAACAACTACGAGCAGACGCTGGCACTGTCCCTGGCACAGCGGCGCGGGCTGCAGGACATCGCCCACCAGGGCCGGTTCATGAGCACGCTCGAAGGGCGTGGCCTGCTCGACCGCGGGGTCGAAAACCTGCCGAGTGCCGCAGCACTTGCCGAGCGCCAGGCGCGCGGCGAGCCGTTGACGCGGGCCGAACTCGGCGTACTCCTGGCCTATGCCAAGATCGTGCTGTTCTCGGACATCATCGCCAGCGACCTGCCCGACGACGCACATCTCGCGCGCGACCTCATGGGCTACTTCCCCGAGCGGATGGCGAAGAAATACGATGCCGAGATCGGCGGCCACCGGCTGCGGCGCGAGATCATCACGCGCGTGCTCGTCAACGACCTCGTCAATCGCGGCGGGCCGTCCTTCGTCAACCGCCTGCAGGAAGCCAGCGGACGGACGGCGGCAGAAGTGGCACGTGTGTTTGCGGTGGTGCGCGACGGCTTTGCGCTGCCCGCGCTCTATGCCGAGATCGATGCGCTGGACAATGTCGTCGACGGCATGACCCAGCTCGACCTCTATCAGGCCGTGAGCCGGCTCCTGTTTGCGACCAGCGGCTGGTACCTCAGGAACGAGCACGGCGATGCTCGGCTGGCGAGCCGCATCGAGGAGCTGCGGCAGGCGCGCACGGCGCTCGAGCACAAGTTCGAGGGCATGCTGCCCGGTTACACCCGCGACCGCATCCAGAGCCGGAAGGCGGGCTTTGCCGCCGCAGGCGCACCGGAAAAGCTCGCCGAGCGGCTGTCGCTGCTCGAGGTGGGCGAGCTTGTGCCCGACATCGCACTGGTGGCGAAGACCGCCGGCGCCGACATCGTCGCCGCCGCGAGGGCATTCTTCGGGGTCAGCGAGGCGTTCCGCATCCCGCGCATCGAGGATGCCGCACACGCGATCTCGACCGCCGACTACTACGAAGGCATGGCTCTGGCACGGGCGTCCGACACCATCGGCGCCGCGCGCCGCGGCATCGCGGTCGCCGCGCTGACGGGCTTCGGCAGTGCCGCCGACCCGGTGGCGGCATGGCTCGAGGCAGGCGGCGAGCGCATCGGCCGCATCCGCGAGAGGCTGCAGGCATTGACCGAGGGCGGCGACATCAGCGTGTCGCGGCTGACGGTGGCCGCCGGCCTGATGAGCGATCTCTCGGCTAGGTGACCACCTGCCCAATTGGCCTGCCGCGGTTGCCGCGGCGGGCCTCTTCGTCCAGGATCGTGCAAGCCTGCGGCGCTAGGAAGGTATCCGGCGCGGGGCGCCCACGTTCGTGGAGGGACCATGGCTGAGACGATTGTTGCCGGGCGCACGCCCCGGCGCGGCATCTGGGGCTGGATGCTGTTCGACTGGGCGGCCCAGCCCTTCTTCACAGTGGTCACGACCTTCATCTTCGGACCATATTTCGTTTCGCGCATGGCGACCGACCCGGCGATAGGGCAGGCCGCCTGGGGCTACGGCATTGCCGCTGCCGGCCTGGTCATCGCCATCCTGTCGCCGGTGCTGGGTTCGGTCGCCGACCAGACCGGCCCGCGCAAGCCATGGATCGGCTTCTTCGCCACCATCAAGATATTCAGCCTGTGCATGCTCTGGTTCGCGGCGCCCGGGTCGGCGCTGGTGCCCGTCGTGCTGCTCTTCTCGCTCGCATCGGTGGCGGCGGAGTTCTCCATCGTCTTCAACGATTCGATGATGCCGCGGCTGGTGTCGAAGGGGGAAATCGGCAAGGTTTCCAACATCGCCTGGGGCCTGGGCTATCTCGGCGGCATGATCGTGCTGATCTTCGTGGTGGCATTCCTCGCCGGCTCGCCCGATACCGGCAAGACCATCATCGGTGCCGATCCGCTGTTCGGGATCGATCCCAAGCTGGGCGAGGATGCCCGCGCCACCGGGCCGATCTCGGGGCTGTGGTACTTCATCTTCATCCTGCCGATGTTCCTGTTCACCCCCGACAGCGGCAAGGGCATGGCCATGGGGCCGGCGGTGCGCGAGGGGCTGGCGGAGCTCAAGTCGACGCTCGGCGAGGTGCGCAAGCGCAGCGGCATCTTCCGTTTCCTGATCGCGCGCATGGTCTACCAGGACGGCGTCAACGCGCTGCTGGGTCTCGGCGGCGCCTTTGCAGCTGCCATGTTCGGCTGGACCATCACCGAGATCGGCATCTACGGCATCATCCTCAACGTCATTGCCATCTTCGGCTGCCTGGTCGCCAGCCGGCTCGACACGGCGCTGGGGTCGAAGGCCGTCGTGGTGATCTCGCTGGTGCTGCTGACGCTTGCAACCATCGGCATCGTCTCGACCGGCCCCGGCTACACGCTGTTCGGTCTCTGGCAGATGCCGGGCGCCGACGGGCCCGGTCTGTTCTCCACGCCTGCGGAAAAGGCCTACATCGCCTTCGGCCTGCTCATCGGCATCGCCTTCGGCCCGGTGCAGGCTTCGTCGCGATCCTACATGGCGCGCAGCGTCTCGGCCGACGAGGCCGGCCGCTACTTCGGCATCTATGCGCTGTCGGGCCGGGCGACGAGCTTCCTCGCGCCGTTCCTGGTCGCCAGCGTGACGGCCGCGGCCGGTTCGCCGCGGCTCGGTATGGCGATGATCATCCTGTTCCTGCTCGGCGGGCTCTTGGTGCTTCTGGGCACGCCCTATCCGGCCGACGAGGTGGAGTGAGGATTACCCTCCCTACAAGGGGGGAGGGTAAGCAGTTCAATGCCTGAAGTGCCTCACGCCGGTGAAGACCATGGCGATGCCGTGCTCGTCGGCGGCGGCGATGACGTCGTCGTCGCGCATCGAGCCGCCCGGCTGGATGACGGCGGTGGCGCCGGCCTCGACGGCGGACAGCAGCCCGTCGGCGAAGGGGAAGAAGGCGTCGGAGGCGACCACGGACCCCTTGGTCAGCGGCTCGGCGAGACCGGCTGCCTCGGCGGCGTCGAGCGCCTTGCGAGCGGCGATGCGGGCCGAATCGACGCGGCTCATCTGGCCGGCGCCGACGCCGACGGTGGCGAGGTCGCGGGCATAGACGATGGCGTTCGATTTGACATGCTTGGCGACGCGGAAGGCGAACTTCAGGTCCTCCAGCTCGCGCTGGCTGGGCGCGCGCCTGGTGACGACCTTGAGGTCGAGATTGTCGACGACCGCGTTGTCGCGCGACTGCACGAGCAGGCCGCCCGCCACCGACTTGACCGCAAGCCCGGCTGCGTGCGGGTTGGGCAGGCCGCCGGTGACCAAGAGCCGCAGGTTCTTCTTGGCGGCGACGATGGCCTGTGCCTCGGGCGTGGCGTCGGGCGCGATGATGACCTCGGTGAAGATCTTGACGATCTCCTCGGCGGCCTCTGCATCGAGGATGCGGTTGAGCGCGACGATGCCGCCGAAGGCCGAGACCGGATCGCAGGCGAGCGCCTTCTCGTAGGCCTCCCGTAGCGACGCTCCCTCGGCAACGCCGCAGGGGTTGGCGTGCTTGATGATGGCGACGGCGGCGGTGCGGACCGGATCGAACTCGCCGACGAGCTCGAAGGCGGCGTCGGTGTCGTTGATGTTGTTGTAGGAGAGCTGCTTGCCCTGCAACTGGGTCGCGGTGGCGACGCCGGGACGCTTGTCGCCGCTCAGGTAGAAGCCGGCCGACTGGTGCGGGTTCTCGCCGTAGCGCATGACGCTGTCGAGGCGGCCGCCGAAGGCGCGCCAGTCGGGGTTCTCGATCTCCAGCGCATCGGCGAACCAGCCGGAAATGGCTGCGTCATAGGCGGCTGTGCGGGCGAAGGCCTTGGCGGCGAGCGTCTTGCGGAAGGCGAGCGGCAGGGCGCCGTTGTTGGCGACGACGGCTTCGAGCACCTGCTTGTAGTCGGCCGGATCGGTGACGATGGCGACATAGGCGTGGTTCTTGGCCGAGGCGCGCACCATGGCGGGACCGCCGATGTCGATGTTCTCGACGATCGAGGCGTAGTCGCCGCCTGAGTTGCGGACTTCCTCGAAGGGGTAGAGGTTCACCACCACCAGGTCGATGGGCTCGATGCCGTGCTGGGCCATGGCCGCGGCATGCTCGGGGTCGTCGCGAACGCCGAGCAGCGCGCCGTGCACCGAAGGGTGCAGGGTCTTGACGCGGCCGTCCATGATCTCCGGGAAGTTGGTGAGTTCGGAGACGTCGCGGACGGCGATGCCTTCGGCGGCGATGCTCTTGGCCGTGCCGCCGGTCGAGACCAGTTCGACGCCGATGTTGGCGAGGCTCCGGGCAAAATCGATCAGGCCCGTCTTGTCGGAGACCGACAGCAGCGCGCGGCGCACGGGTACGAGGTCGGGGGCGGGAATCTTCTTTGACACGACGGCCATGCGCGGGGCCTTTCACGGCTGGGTTGGGAAGATGCGTCTCTCGCGGGCGGCCTAGCACATGAGGCCCGGAAATCAAGGCGCGACCCTATGCTTCAGCCTGCTTTCCCGCGATGGCGGGCGCGTGAAGTCCGTTCAGCCGCGGGGGCTGTCGACCCGGTTGATGATGCGGGTGCGCGAGAACTGCCAGTGCACTTCCGAAATTTCCGAAGCCCGGAAGGACAGCACGATCTGGCGGGTGCGGCGCGGCCCGGCCAGGCCGGCGAAGAAGATCGACTCCTCGACCTCGGCCGGCACGTCGGGCGAGACGAAGACCCAGGTGTCCAGGTCGGGACCGGTCAGCACCAGTCGCTCCTTCTGGTCGCGGAAGAGCTGGACGTCGGGATGGACGTGGAAGCGGACGGTGACGGCCTCGGGGCCGTTGCGCCTCGATTGCGAACCGCCGGAACGCAGGATGCGGTCGCAGCCGGAAAGGATGCTGCCGCCGGCCGAGAGCGAGATCTCGCGCTCGTGGTGGAGGCCGAAGCGCTGGGCGTAGCCGTCGTGGCTGGCGATGAAACCCTGCAAGCCGGGCTTGTCGGTGCGCTGGCAGGGCACCGATCGCGGCCCGCCGACCAGGGGGCTGCCGAGCAGGTCGCTGAGACGCTGCGAATGCGCGAAGCTGGCCGACGAGGTGTCGTTGATGGTGACGGTCGAATGCGCGGCGGTGGCGCGGGCCAGCAGCCGGAAGTCCGCAACGCCGTAGGTGTCGATGCCGGCATTGACGATGTAGTGCTGGCGGCCGGACGACATCTCGAAGGCGAGGCAGCCCGCGTGGGCGTGGTTCGACACCTCGACCGGCGGCGGCGTGCCCGTGTCGGCGATGACGGTCGTGCCGCCCATGGACAGGCGCTCGTAGCCCGAGTGGGTGGCGTGCAGCGGCGGCGAGCCGCCGGTGTCGTCGTGGCGGAGGATCGCGGCGATGCGGTCCTGGATGGTGGCGCCCATGCCGTTGAAGCGGGCCAGGCTTCCGTCCTGGTGGCGGAAGAAGCGCAGCGCCGGCAGCATGCGGTCGACCGCGTGGATCAGTGCGGCCGGCGGCTGCTCCGCCTGGTTGGCGTAGGTGTGGCGCAACGGCAGAAGGTCGGCCAGGATCTCGAGCACCACCATGGGGTTGCGCGACACATGTCCGCCGTCGGGCAGGATCTGGCGGTCGAGTTCGTCGGCCAGGTTGCGGGTGGCCGAGCGCAGGGCGGTGGACGGCACGGGCAGCGAAAGCGCGGCGAACGCAAGGGCTACCCGCGCCCTCAGCCGGTCCTTGCCGTCGGGCATCTCGCGCGCCATGGAGCGCAGGTAGCGGATCTGCATCGCCAGGGAGCGCAGGAAGGCGCGGTAGAAGGCGAACTCCGCGCCTTGCAGCACGACGGACGAATGCTGCAGCCAGGCGATGATGCGCTTGGCCGTGGTGGCCGGCTCCCAGGCGACGCCCGCGATACGGTTGCCATGCATGGTGATCCAGTCGGAGACGAGCGCGCGGGCGTTCGCCGCAGCGAGCTCGGTGCCTGCGGCGCGCATGTGGCGCAGCCAGCGGAAGCCGTGCAGGCTGCGCTGCCAGCCGCGGTTCGGCACGTCGACGAGGAAGGGCGACTGGCCGCCGGTCTCGACCAGATGGCCCGACAGCGGGAAGCGGCCGTAGTAGATCTCGAGCGCGATCTGCGGGTCGGCCAGGCGCAGGTCGGGCGGGGCGATCAGCACGCGCTCGGGCGTGCGCCCGGAGTAGCGCCAACGATAGATCGGACCGGCGCGCAGGCGCCGGCGCGTCTTGCGCCAAAACTCCCTGGCGACGAGCGCCCAAAGGCGCGTCGTGTTGTCCGCCGCGATCGACATTTCCCTCCTGAACACCCAGGCCCGGCCACGTTAGGTGGTTTCAGAGGCGCGCGCGAGAGTGAATTTTGCGTTAACAACCGCTGGATGAATTAGCCCGGCCTTTCAGGCCGCGCGGCGGAACCGTGCGGCGAAGAAGCCATCGAGGCCCGAAATCGCCGGATTGCCGAGATCGAGCCCTGCCGGGGTGGTGCGCAAATAACCCTCGGTTGTGACGAAGGCGGAGATGCCGGGCACCTCGTCGGGCCGAATCGGGTCGAGTTCGATCCTGCCGCGGTGGTCGGCGAGGAACGCGGCGACGAGCGCCTCGCCTTCCTCCCGATCGAGCGAGCAATTGGAGAAGACGATCGTACCACCGGGCCTCACGAGCCTGACCGCGCCGTCGAGCAGCTTGCGCTGCACGGTGGCCAGCTTGGCGACGTCTTCAGGCGACTTGGTCCACAACACGTCGGGATGGCGGCGAACCGTTCCGGTGGAGGAGCAGGGCGCGTCGAGCAAGACGGCGTCGAAGGGTTCCGCCGGCTCGTAGGCGAGCAGGTCGGCATTCACCTTCTCGGCGCCGAGGCCGAGCCGATCGAGGTTGGCGGCGAGGCGGGTGAGCCGGTTCTTGGAGGCTTCGACGGCCGTCACCTTCGCTCCGGCGAGCGCGAGTTGGGCGGTCTTGCCGCCAGGGGCGGCGCAGAGGTCGGCGACGCGCTTGCCGGCGATGTCGCCGAACAGCCTGGCCGGCAAGGCTGCAGCAGCGTCCTGGACCCACCATTGGCCGTCGGCAAAGCCCGGCAGGTCCGACACCGGCCCGCCCAGCTTCTCGATGCGGACGGTGCCCGTCGGGAGCACGATGCCGCCGAAAGCCGCGGCCCATTTTTCGGGATCGGATTTGACGGTGAAGTCGACGGGCGATTCCAGCCGGTGGGCGGCCAGGATCTTGCTTGCCTGGTCCTCCCCGTAGGCTGCGACAAGCCGGGCGACGAACCATTCGGGCGCGTCGTCCGTGTCTGCCATCGCCTGCGGCAGTTCGGCATCCTTGGCGCGGGCGAGCGCCCGCAGCACGCCGTTGACGAGACCGGAAAAACGCACCGTGCGCGGGTCGGACTTGGCGTGGGTGACGGCAAGGTCGACGGCCGCGCTGTCGGGTACGTCGAGGAAAAGGATCTGCGCCGCCCCGACATGCAGGATGTGGGAAAGCGCCGTCGCATTGGCCGGCAGCGGCTTTTCCAGTCGGCGCGCGATCAGCTTCTCGATGGTCAAGCGATGGCGCAGGGCGGTGGCGAGGATGGCGCGCACGAGGCCGCGATCGCGCATGTCGAGCGCACGGAACTGCGGATGGCCGTGGTCGTGGTCGGTCAGCCCGTCGAGCGGGGTCCTGGCGTCGATGGTCGCGGCGAGCAGGCGCGCTGCCGCCATGCGCGCAGCCAGGCCGGGGGCATTGGGCGCAGTGTCCAGTCTCGGCGGTCTCTTGGTGCCGGCGTTCGGGCGATGGCGCGGGCGGCCGCGTGTCGCGTCCGTCACGACCACGGGCCTTTCGGCCCGGAGGGATTGCGGCCCCAGGGACCGGACTGGCGCGGCTGCTCGGGCTGCGGCTGCTCGGCGGGACGACCGCCCCACGGGCCGGCGTCCGAAGGCGCGGCCTGGCTCGGCTGCGGCTGGGCCTGGCGGGCTGCCGGACGGCCAGCGCCGTCCTGCGCCATCGCCTGCAGCGCGGCGATGCGATTTTCGGTGTTGGGGTGAGTGGAGAAGAGATTGTCCATGCGCTCGCCGGAAAGCGGATTGATGATGAACAGCGGCGCCATGGCGGGATTGCGCTCTGCTTCGGGATTGTGGATGCGTTCGACGTTGCGGGCGATCTTGTCAAGGGCGGATGCGAGCCAGAGCGGGTTGCCGCAGATCTCCGCGCCGCGCCGGTCGGCGGCGTATTCGCGGGTGCGGCTGATCGCCATCTGCACCAGCATGGCGGCCAACGGCGCGACGATCATCGCCACCAGCACGCCGACGAAGCCGAGCGGGTTGTTGTTGTCGCGGTTGCCGCCGAAGAAGAAAGCGAAGTTGCCGAGCATGGAGATGGCGCCGGCTAGCGTCGCGGTGATCGTCATGGTCAATGTGTCGCGGTTCTGCACATGCGCGAGTTCGTGGGCCATGACGGCGGCCACTTCCTCGCGGCCGAGACGCTGCAGCAGGCCGGTGGTCGCGGCGACCGCGGCATTGTCGGGATTGCGGCCGGTAGCAAAGGCGTTGGGCTGCGGATTGTCGATCAGGTAGACCTTGGGCATCGGCAGGCCGGCATTGGCGGCGAGCCCGCGCACGATGGCGTAGTATTCGGGCGCATTGCGCTCGTCGACCTCGACGGCGTTGTTCATGCGCAGCACCATCTTGTCGGCGTTCCAGTAGCTGAACAGGTTCATGCCCGCCGCCAGGAAGAAAGCGATGGTCATGCCGCCGCTGCCGCCGATCAGATAGCCGACGCCCATGAACAGCGCCGTCATCGTCGCCAGCAGCATCGCCGTTCGCATCATGTTCATCGTCAACTCCCGTAGCCGCGCGGGGGTGCAGATCGCGCCAGCCTTCGCTATATGATGGGAGAGGGCAGGTTCCGTTTCAATCATCTTCACAGGAATCCGATGAACGACTTCAAGCCAGAAACCGACACGGAGACGCCGGCGCCGAAGGAGCTTTCGCCTGCCGCCAAGTGCGCGCTGGCGGAGGCCGAGGCACGGCGCCAAGCCTACAGGGCACAGGAAGGCAAGGTCGCCAGGGAACTCGGCGGACGCGGCGGCCTCGAGCCGGGACGCTACGGCGACTGGGAGATCAAGGGCCTGACCAGCGACTTCTGAGCATCCGTTCGGGAACCACCGAAGGTTGTCGTTCGTTTCCCTCGCACATTGTGAAGGAGGGGAAGGCCATGACCAGATCGACAGTCCTTGCGGTGCTCATCGTGGCCCTTTTCGTGGCCACCCAGGTGCAGGCCCAGACCAAGGAGCCGCCCATCCCGCCTGAGAAATCGCTGAAGCTGTCCGAGATCATCGCCAGGATCGAGCAGCGCAGCCAGTTCCGCTATGTTTCGGAAGTGGAGTGGAACCGCGAAGGCTATTACGACGTGATCTACTACACGACGGACAAGGCCAAGGTCGAAATCAAGATCGACGTGGCGAGCGGCGAGCCGCGGCTGTAGGCGATTGCCAATCCAACGAAATAGGTAGCATTTCTTCGATTCGCGAAAACGCTCTATCTCCCTGTCTTGACGCAATCCCGGACGGAAAACCGCTTCGCACTTTTCCTGCAATTGCTATGGCGCCAAGAAGAAAGGCCGCCCTTCTTGGCGAAGGAGCGGCCTTTCCCGTGTTTCGTCCGTGGCGCGGCCCTCAGCCGTGATGCCTTGGCATCACCGACCGCACGTCATGCATAGCTCAGGAAGGCTGCTTCCCGAGAAGGCAATCCGCAGAGGCCACGTTCAGGAAAACGAAATCACTCGACATCGGATCACCTCCTTTCAGTTCGTTGAACACGGACGCAAAGGTGGGGTGCTTTTGCCGATTGCGCAAGTACCCAAAAGGCACAGGTCGCATCAATGACGAGGAAGTCCCCTCGCGCCCTTCGGCGCGAGGGGAGGGAAAGCCGTCAGGCCTTCTTGTTCTGGCGGTTGGCGACGAGGTCGTCGACCACGGCCGGATCGGCCAGCGTCGAGGTGTCGCCGAGGGCGCCGAAATCGTCTTCGGCGATCTTGCGCAGGATGCGGCGCATGATCTTGCCCGAGCGCGTCTTGGGCAGGCCCGGCGCGAACTGGATCTTGTCGGGCGAGGCGATGGCGCCGATCTCCTTGCGGACATGGGTGACGAGTTCCTTGCGCAGGTCCTCGGTCGCCTCCACGCCTGCCATCAGCGTGACGTAGCTGTAGATGCCCTGGCCCTTGATGTCGTGCGGGTAGCCGACGACCGCCGCCTCGGAAACCTTGTCGTGGCTGACCAGTGCAGACTCGACCTCGGCGGTGCCCATACGGTGGCCGGAGACATTGATGACGTCGTCGACGCGGCCGGTGATCCAGTAGAAGCCGTCGTCGTCGCGGCGGCAGCCGTCGCCAGTGAAGTACTTGCCCTTGTAGGTCGAGAAGTAGGTCTGGATGAAGCGCTCGTGGTCGCCATAGACCGTGCGCATCTGGCCCGGCCAGGAATCGGTGATGCAGAGATTGCCGTCGGCCGTGCCCTCGAGCACCTTGCCCTCGTTGTCGACCAGTTCCGGCTTGACGCCGAAGAACGGCCGCGTCGCCGAGCCGGGCTTGAGGTCGGTGGCGCCCGGCAGCGGCGTGATCAGGATGCCGCCGGTCTCGGTCTGCCACCAGGTGTCGACGATCGGCACCTTCTTCTCGCCGACGACGTCGAAATACCATTGCCAGGCCTCGGGGTTGATCGGCTCGCCGACCGAACCCAGCACGCGCAGGCTCTTGCGCGAGGTCTTCTTCACGTTCTCGTCGCCGGCGCCCATCAGGGCGCGGATGGCGGTGGGGGCGGTGTAGAAGATGTTGACCTTGTGCTTGTCGACGACGTCCCAGAAGCGCGAGGCCGACGGATAGTTCGGAACGCCCTCGAACATCAGGGTGGTGGCGCCGTTGGCGAGCGGGCCGTAGACGATGTAGCTATGGCCCGTCACCCAGCCGACATCGGCCGTGCACCAGTAGATGTCGCCGTCATGGTAGTCGAAGACGTACTGGTGGGTCATCGAGGCGTAGACGAGATAGCCGCCGGTGGTGTGCAGCACGCCCTTGGGCTTGCCGGTCGAACCCGAGGTGTAGAGGATGAACAGCGGATCCTCTGCCTTCATCTTCTCGGGCTTGCATTCAGGCTTAACCGAGCGGACCTCGTCGTGGTACCAGTGGTCGCGGCCCGGCGCCCAGCCGACCTTGCCGCCGGTGCGGCGCACCACCAGCACGTCCTTGACCAGGACATGGCTCTTGGCGGCGATGTCGATCGCCTTGTCGGTGTTCTCCTTCAGCGGAATCGTCCTGCCGCCGCGCAGACCTTCGTCGGCGGTGATGACGAAGGTCGATTCGCAGTCGACGATGCGGCCGGCGAGCGCGTCGGGCGAGAAGCCGCCGAAGACGATCGAATGGATGGCGCCGATGCGCGTGCAGGCGAGCATCGCATAGGCCGCTTCCGGGATCATCGGCATGTAGATGGTGACACGATCGCCCTTCTTGACGCCGTGCTTCTTCAGCACGTTGGCGAGGCGGCAGACGTGCTCGTAGAGATCGTTGTAGGTGATCTTCTTGTCGTCGTAGGGATTGTCGCCTTCCCAGATGATCGCTACCTGGTCGCCACGCTTCTTCAGGTGGCGGTCGATGCAATTGTAGGAGACGTTGGTCAGGCCGTCCTCGAACCACTTGATCGCCACCTTGCCGGTGAAGGAGGTGTTCTTGACCTTGGTGTAGGGCTTGAACCAGTCGATGCGCTTGCCGTGCTTGCCCCAGAACTTGTCGGGGTTCTTCACGCTGTCGGCATACCATTTCAGATAGGTGTCGTTGTCGATCAGCGCATTCTTCTTCCACGCCGGCTGGACGCGGTGGACACGGACTTCGGACATTTTTCTCCCTTCCTCCCGGAAACGATCCGGCGGCGCCTGACGGCCGGCGGACGGCGGCGTCGGAGCCGCGTTGGCGCGCATTATTATCAATTCGCGCCTCGCCACAATATTAGACCTTGGATTTGGCCGCGGTCATTCCGCAGCGGCAAATCGCCGCCGCTATATAGCTATCAGCAAGGCCCGAGGTCGAGTGCTAAACTGCTGATTTCTTGGAACTATCATATGCGATTTTCGTTGATTTAGCGGACGGTTAACCATCGCGGCGCAGGCTGTGCCGAGGAGGAGCCGTTTGACACGGAAGGGCTTGCGATGCGCGACGCTTCTGAACTGGAACTGATGCTCAAGGGCTACGGCCTGACGACGGCAGAGATATTCTACCGACTGCCCGACCATCCGCATCTGCTGCAGACCTATATCTGGCAGGACTATGACTTGGCGCCGAAGTTTCCGATCCTGTTCGGCTTCATCGAGTTCTGGCGCGCCAAGCTCGACGGCCCGCTGCACTCGGTGCACTACACCCACCGCAAGCTGATCGCGCCGAACGAATGGCGCCGGGTGGATGGCGAGCTTCTCCTGCATTAGGTCCGCGCAGTTCCGAAGACGCCCTTCGTTCAACTCATGAATTTGGCGGATATTGATATACAACTTCAAATTGTGATATAGCCCGATCGGGGTCAATCGCGGAAACCGGCATGCCTGAGTCCGCAAGCGCTTGGGTACTCATCTTCTCCGACGGGACGGGGCAGCGCGGCGTGCGCGCCGACGACGGCGCCGAGCCCGAATTCTGCAACGTCAGGCACACCAACGTGTTCCAGATGTATGCGGCGATCGACGGCCGGCCGGGCGTGTGCGCCTTCTACGATGCCGGGCTCGGCGCCCCGGAGGCGGGCACATGGGGTTGGACACGAACGCTCCGCAATCTCTGGAGCAAGGCCACAGGCTGGGGCATCACGGCCAACATCGTCGACTGCTACGAAGCCCTGATGCTCGCCTGGGAGCCGGGCATGAAGATAGGCTGCTTCGGCTTCAGCCGCGGCGCCTACACGGTTCGCTGCCTCGGCGGCGTGCTGGCGACGTGCGGGATAGCGACTTCCGACAATGGCGCCCCGGTCTCGCGGGACAAGGAGGGCGCCGGCGCCAGGCGGCGGCGCGCCATCGCCGACGAGGCGGTCGCCACATACAAGATCAAGGAAAAGCCGAAGCGGCAGGCTGCAGGTGCTGCGTTCGTCGCAAGCTACGCCGCGGCTGAGGCCACGCCCGACGTGATCGGCGTGTTCGATACGGTGAGGGCGCTCGGCCTGCCCGGCATCATGAACGTCGTGAACCCCTTCAGGCACGAGTTCCATGACAACGAACTCTCGGTGCGGATTCCCGTCGGGCTGCATGCGCTGTCCGTCGACGAGAATCGCAAGTCGTTCGCGCCGGTGCTCTGGGAGGATGTCGATGCCGCGGGCCGGGCCCGCGGGCAGGTCATCGAACAATGCTGGTTTCCCGGCGTGCACTCCGACATCGGCGGGGGATACGACGATGACGACAGGCTCTCCCACGTCAGCTTCGGCTGGATGCTCGACCGGGTGCAAGCTCTGGCTGGTCTCGACTTTCCGCTGGCCGTCGATCTCAAGGGCAAGCTGCAGGGGGCGGCTCACGACGAGCGCACGGGGTTCGGCATCTTCTGGCGGCCCGCTGAGCGAACCGTGCGGACGCAGACGGCCGACATCGATCGGCTCTGCCCGGACATCGAACAGCGCTTCGAGCACTATGTTCCGGACTACCGGCCCGAACCGCTGAGGCAGCACCCGCATGTGAAGCACTACTATTGACGTCGCGGCCGGAACTCGGCGGTTCCGGTATCCCCCTGGAATGCTGGCACAATCCAATTCCCCTCCCGGCGGTGCTGGGCCGATTGCCGTGCGGTCGTTGGCACGCTATTTGCCGCGACAGTGCGCTTTCCGGGCGGGCGCGTTCGCTCGCAGGAGGAAAGAGCGCCTTGTCAAAGTGGCAGAGCGCGCGCCGTCGTCACCTCGACGCACGCTGCTCTACAACTTCCGCCGAACCCTGTGGGCACGGCGGCTCAAAGGGAGATAACGTCATGAAATTGAAGACTTTTGCGGGCGTTTCGCTCGTCGCGATGCTTGCCTTCGCATCGGCCGCGCGCGCCGACATCACCATCGGCCTGGTGGCGCCGCTGACCGGCCCTGTGGCGGCCTATGGCGACCAGGTCAAGAACGGCGCCCAGGCGGCCGTCGATGCCATCAACGAGAAGGGCGGCATCCTCGGCGAGAAGGTGGTGCTGAAGCTCGCCGACGATGCGGGCGACCCCAAGCAGGGCGTCTCGGCCGCCAACCTGCTCGTCGGGGAGGGCGTGCAGTATGTCGTCGGCCCGGTCACCTCGGGCGTCGCCATTCCTGCTTCCGACGTGTTCGCCGAGAACGGCGTCCTGATGGTCACCCCGACCGCCACCGCGCCGGACCTCACCAACCGCGGGCTGACCAACGTGCTCCGCACCTGCGGCCGCGACGACCAGCAGGCCGAAGTCGCCGCCGCCTATGTGCTCAAGAACATGAAGGACAAGCGCGTCGCGGTGATCCACGACAAGGGCACCTACGGCAAGGGCCTGGCCGACGCCTTCAAGGCTGCGATCAACGCGGGCGGCGTGACCGAAGTGCAGTACAACTCGCTCACCCCGGGCGAGAAGGACCTCTCGGCGCTCATCACCCGCCTCAAGGCCGACAATGTCGAGGTCATCTACTTCGGCGGCTACCATCCCGAAGGCGGCCTGCTGGCGCGCCAGCTGAAGGACGGCGGCGTCAATGCGCTGATCATCGGCGGCGAGGGCCTGTCGAACACCGAGTTCTGGGCGATCGGCAACGAGGCGGCAGCCGGCACGCTGTTCACCAACGCCTCCGACGCGCTGAAGAACCCGGCCTCGGCCGACGCGGTCAAGATCCTGAAGGACAAGGGCATTCCGCCGGAGGCCTTCACGCTCAACGCCTATGCGGCGGTCGAGGTGCTCAAGGCCGGCATCGAGAAGGCCGGCAAGGCCGACGACACGGCAGCGGTCGCCACGGCGCTGAAATCGGGCGAGCCGATCACCACCGCCATCGGCAACCTCACCTACGGCGAAAGCGGTGACCTCACCTCGCCGAGCTTCTCGCTGTTCAAGTGGGAAGGCGGCAAGATCGTCGCGGCCGAGTAAGTCAAGGCGACCTGATCGAAAAGGGCCGGGGCGCAAGCTCCGGCCTTTCTCGTTCTTGCAACTGAGAGGCTCTAGAGGCTCCAGGGATTCAACAACGACACCCCGGTGTCGTCGAAATCGGCCACGTCGCGCGTCACGAGAACGAGATCGTGAACCAGCGCCGTGGCTGCGATGAGCGTGTCGGCGCTGCCTCTCGTGCGCCCTGCTGACAGTCGGCCCCATGTGAGCGCGACTTCCTCGGTAATCGGGAGGATTCGACTTGCGTTTTGATGACGCAATTCGCGCTGCCACAGTTCCAATCGCATCGCCCGCTCGGCGTCATGCTGCCTCAGCTTTACGATGCCGCGTTCAATCTCGCCGATGGTGATTACACTCAGGCTGACCGATTCCGGATCGATCGAGGCAAGCCAAGCCGTGGGCTTGGGCAGGCGCCGTTGGACATCCGAGACGATGTTGGTATCGAGCAGATACATCAGAGCTCGACATCGCGGATCATCGTGTCGGAGCGTCGCTCCACCTCCGCTGCGAACTCCTCGTCCCAACCCGGTCCGGAAAGCAGGTACTCCCCGAGAGTTTTGCGCTTGCCGACGAGCTTCTCGTACTCTTCCGTCGACAGCACGACCACGGCCGGTTCGCCGCGCACGGTAACCGTCTGCGGCCCTTCCTTCCGGGCGCGCTGGACCAGCTTGGAGAAATTGTTCTTGGCGTCCTGCAGATGCCAGTTCATCGTCGTCACCTGGCTAGCTTGGCTAGCCAGAATATAGTGCAGGACGACTGTCGGCTCAACGGCCGGTCGTGACGGAGCGCTACCGGCTGCCGAATATCGCCGAGCCGACGCGCACGCTGGTGGCGCCGAAGGCGATGGCGAGTTCGTAGTCGCCGGACATGCCCATCGACAGCTTTTCGACGCCGGCCTCGCGTGCGAGCTTGTCGAGCAGCGCGAAATGCGGGCCGGGGTTCTCGTCTGCCGGCGGTATGCACATCAGGCCTTCGATCTTCAGCCCATGGACTTCGCGGCACCGCCTGACGAAGGCGACCGCCTCGCGCGGTTCGATGCCGGCCTTCTGCGGCTCGGAGCCGGTGTTGACCTGCACGTAGAGCCTTGGCGCGCGGCCCTGGCGTTCGATTTCCCTGGCGAGCTCGGCGGCGATCTTCTCGCGGTCGACCGTCTCGATCACGTCGAACAGGGCGACTGCTTCCCTGGCCTTGTTGGACTGCAGCGGGCCGATGAGGTGCAGTTCGATGCCGGGGAATTCGGCCTTCAGCGCCGGCCACTTGCCTTGCGCTTCCTGGACGCGGTTTTCGCCGAAGACGCGCTGGCCGGCCTCGATGACGGGGCGGATGTGCTCGGCGTCGAAGGTCTTGGATACGGCAACCAGCGTTGCCGAAGCTTCAGGCCTGTTGGCCTCGCGCTCCGCCGCACCTATCTTGTGCTTCACCAGCGCTAGCTGTTCGACCGACTTTTCCATGCCGCTGGCCCTGCTGCTTTTTGCCCGCCCCCTGCCTGCCGGAGTTGACGGGTCCGGGAATCCATGATGAACACCCGACAACGATTTCCTGAACCGCGGGTTTTCGCCCCGGTCCATGCACGCTTTTAAGTGAAAAACATCCGATGGCAACCGAACGATACAATCCGCGCGCGTCCGAACCCAAATGGCAGAAGGCCTGGGCCGACGCAAAGCTCTTCGAGACGAAGAACGACGATCCGCGGCCCAAATACTACGTGCTCGAGATGTTCCCCTATCCGTCGGGGCGAATCCACATGGGTCACGTCCGCAACTACACGATGGGCGATGTCGTGGCGCGCTATCGCCGCGCCATGGGATGCAACGTGCTGCATCCGATGGGCTGGGACGCCTTCGGCATGCCGGCGGAAAACGCCGCCATGCAGAACAAGGTCCATCCCAAGGACTGGACCTACCAGAACATCGACACGATGCGCGGCCAGCTGAAGTCGATGGGCCTGTCGCTGGACTGGAGCCGCGAGTTCGCCACCTGCGACGTCGACTACTACCACCGCCAGCAGATGCTGTTCATCGACTTCGTCAAGAAGGGCCTGGTGACGCGCAAGTCGTCGAAGGTCAACTGGGACCCGGTCGACATGACCGTGCTCGCCAACGAGCAGGTCATCGACGGCCGCGGCTGGCGTTCCGGCGCACTGGTCGAGCAGCGCGAGCTGACGCAGTGGTTCTTCAAGATCACCGACTTCGCCCAGGACCTGTCGGACGCGCTGGAAGGCCTCGACGAGTGGCCCGAGAAGGTCAAGCTGATGCAGCGCAACTGGATCGGCCGGTCGGAAGGCCTGTTGATCCGCTGGCCGCTGGCCAAGGGCACGGCACCCGCCGGCGAGACCGAGCTGGAAGTCTACACGACGCGCCCGGACACGATCTTCGGCGCCTCGTTCATGGCGATCTCGGCCGACCATCCGCTGGCCAGGAAGGCAGCCGAGAACAACTCCGATCTCGCCGCTTTCATGGAAGACGTGCGCCGCATGGGCACGTCGGTCGCGGCACTCGAGACTGCCGAGAAGAAGGGCTTCGACACCGGCATCCGCGTCGTCCACCCGTTCGACGACAGCTGGACGCTGCCGGTCTATGTCGCCAACTTCGTGCTCATGGACTACGGCACGGGCGCCATCTTCGGCTGCCCGTCGGGCGACCAGCGCGACCTCGACTTCGCCAACAAATATGGCCTGCCGGTCATCCCGGTGGTGATGCCCGAGGGTGGCGACGCCACGACCTTCCAGGTAACCGAGGAGGCCTACACCGACGACGGCGTGATGATCAATTCGCGCTTCCTCGACGGCATGAAGCCCGAGGCAGCGTTTAACGACGTCGCAACGCGCCTGGAGCAGATCTCGATCGGCAACCGGCCGATGGCCGAGCGCAAGGTGCAGTTCCGCCTGCGCGACTGGGGCATTTCGCGCCAGCGCTACTGGGGCTGCCCGATCCCGATGATCCACTGCGACGATTGCGGCGTCGTGCCGGTGCCGAAGGCCGACCTGCCGGTCAAGCTGCCTGACGACATCGACTTCGACCGTCCCGGCAATCCGCTCGACCGTCACCCGACCTGGCGGAACGTTGCCTGCCCGAAATGCGGCAAGGACGCGCGCCGCGAGACAGACACGATGGACACGTTCGTCGATTCGTCGTGGTATTTCGCGCGCTTCACCGCGCCATGGGAGAACGAGCCGACCGATCCGATGGCCGCCAACGAATGGCTGCCGGTCGACCAGTATATCGGCGGCATCGAGCATGCGATCCTGCACCTGCTCTATTCGCGCTTCTTCACCCGCGCCATGCGCGAGGCCGGCCACCTGAACCTCGCCGAGCCGTTCAAGGGCCTGTTCACGCAGGGCATGGTCGTGCACGAGACCTACAAGGGTCCGAACGGCTGGGTGACGCCGGCCGAGATCAAGATCGAGGATGTCGACGGCAAGCGCCGGGCGGCGCTGCTGTCAGATG
Source organism: Aminobacter sp. BE322 (assembly GCF_050433525.1). Taxonomy (NCBI): domain Bacteria; kingdom Pseudomonadati; phylum Pseudomonadota; class Alphaproteobacteria; order Hyphomicrobiales; family Phyllobacteriaceae; genus Aminobacter; species Aminobacter sp. BE322. Next base: position 168,028 of record NZ_JBNPXB010000004.1, read on the forward strand.
GCACGCCCATCGAGATCGGCTCGATCGAGAAGATGTCGAAGTCGAAGAAGAACGTGGTCGATCCCGACGACATCATCGCCAGCTACGGCGCCGACACGGCGCGCTGGTTCATGCTGTCGGATTCGCCGCCCGAGCGCGACGTGATCTGGACCGAGGCCGGCGTCGAAGGCGCCCACCGCTTCGTCCAGCGTGTCTGGCGCCTGGTGTCCGAATCGGCCGAGGCGCTGGCCAAGGCCGAGCCGAAGGCGGCGCATGACGGCGACGCGGCGGCAGTCTCCAAAGCGGCGCACAAGGCGCTGAAGGCGGTCGGCGAGGACATTGGCAAGCTCGCCTTCAACAAGGCCGTCGCGCGCATCTACGAGCTCAGCAACGCGCTGCAGGGGCCGCTGGCCGACGCTGCCGCCGGCAAGGCTCCGGCCGAGACGGTTTCGGCGCTGCGCGAGGCGATCGACATCCTCATCGTCATGATCGCGCCGATGATGCCGCACCTCGCCGAAGAGTGCTGGGTGGCGCTCGGCGGGAAGGGTCTCGTGGCCGATCGGCAGTGGCCGGCCTTCGATGCGGCGCTCGTCGTCGACAACGAGATCACCTATCCGGTGCAGATCAACGGCAAGAAGCGGGCGGATTTGACAATTGCCCGCGACGCAGATCAAGTGGCGGTCGAAAAAGCGGCGCTGGCTTTGGAAGCAGTGCAGAAGGCACTCGACGGCAAGGCTCCGCGCAAGGTGATCGTTGTTCCGCAGAGGATCGTCAATGTCGTTGCCTGAGGCGCGGAGAACTCCGCGTTCGTCGCGATTTGCTGCCGGGATCGCCCTGACAGCGTCGCTTGTACTGATTTCCGCCTGCACGGTTCGTCCGCTCTATTCGGACGGCCCGGCGTCGGCCGGTGTCGAAGCCGGCACGGCCACGCAGCTGGCCTCGATCAACATCAAGCCGGTCAACACCCGCTATGGCCAGGAAGTCCGCAATCAGCTGATCTTCCTGTTCAACGGCGGTGCGGGCCAGCAGGCAAGCGCGCCCTATACGATGGAGCTTTCCGTCTCGGAACTCACCGAAACGGCGCTGCTGGCACCGGTGACGGCCGAAGACGACGAGCCCACGGCGGGTACGGTCACGCTGACCGGTACCTATGTCGTCACCGAGAACCGCACCGGCAAGCGCATGGCTGCCGGCAAGCGCAACGTCTCGGCATCCTACGACCGGCCGCGCCAGGAGTTCGCCAACATGCGGGCGCAACGCGACGCTTCCAACCGGGCGGCGCGCGAACTGGCCGAGTTGCTGAGGCTGGCCATAGCCCAGGACATGTCCAGGGGCTGAGACGGGCGAAGGGCGGGATCGCTCGATGCGGTTGACGTCATTTTCGGCTGCCGGCTACCGCTCGCTGCGGTCCATCAGGCTCGACATCGGCCAGGTCTCGGTCTTCGTCGGCGAGAACGGCGTCGGCAAGTCCAACCTCTATCGCGCCCTGCAGCTCATCAAGGCTTCGGCCGAAGGCACGCTTGCCCGCGAGATCGCCGGCGAGGGTGGCATGAGTTCGGCGCTATGGTCGGGCCGGCGGCGGACCGGCCAGCAGGTCCGTGTGGTCATCGACGCCGAGTTGCTCGATGACGAAACGGCTGCGCGCTACGCCTACAAGGTCGAGATCGGCCTGCCGCCCCCGGTCTCCGCCGGCTTCGCCTTCGAACCCCACGTCAAGGAGGAGTCCCTGAGCGTCGATGCGGGCAGGCGCCCGGTCGAGATGATGTCGCGCAAGGGCCAGGCAGTCTTCGCCCGCGACGCCGACGGCCGCCGGGTCGAGCATCCCGAGCGCGTGCTGAATTCCGAGACGGCGCTGGCGCTGCTCGGCGGGGCAGGGCGCTATCCGGAGGTCGGCGACATGCGTGCCGCCGTCGGCGGCTGGCGCTTCTATCACGGCTTCCGCACCGACGCGGAGTCGCCGGCGCGGCGGGCGGCGCTCGCGACCACATCGCCGGTGCTGGACGAGGACGGCGCCAATCTGGCTGCTGTGTTCGCCACGCTCAAGCACATCCGTGGCGACACGGTCGAACTCGACCGCTGCATCGCCGAGGCGATGGGCGGGGCGCAGCTCGACGTGCCGGTGCCGGCCGAGACGGCGACCTTCGGGCTGGTGCTGCCCGAATTCCCGCAGCGCATCTTCCGCCCGCAGGAGCTTTCCGACGGGCAGATCAGGTTCCTGGCGCTCGCCGGGGCGCTGATGTCCTACCGCCTGCCGAAGCTCATCGCGCTCAACGAGCCGGAGGCGAGCCTGCATCCGCGCATGATGCCGGCGCTGGCCGACATGATCGCGGCGGCGGCCGAGCGGACGCAGGTCTGGATCGTCACCCACTCGCGCGAACTGGCGGACCTCGTGCGCAATCGCTCGGGCGCCCGTTCGATGACGGTGGTACGCAACGATGGCGCGACCAGCATCGAGGGCATGCGCATCACCGGCGAGATGCCCGACGACGACTAGCCGGCTTCCGAGCAGGTCGCTTGCCGTCGGGAAAATGTCCAGCCCAGCGTCATGGCCGCTGCAGCGAGCAGGATGGTGGCGGCACCCGCGAACTGCAGGACCTGCAGGCGCTGGCCGAAGGCGATGTAATCCGCTGCAATCGCCACCAGCGGGTAGATGAAGGATAGCGCGCCGACGAGGTTGGTCGGCAGTTTCTGGATCGCACCGTAGAGCAGGATGTACATCAGCCCGGTGTGGATGACGCCGATGGCCGCGAGCAGCGCCCAGCTGCGCGCGTCGGCCGGCGGGTGGTCGAGGCCGGCGAAGGGCGCCAGCATGACGACGCCGACCACGACCTGGATCAGCGCGATCAGGTGCGGTGGCACGCCTTTGAGCTTCTTCGCGACGATCGCGGCGATGGCGTAGAAGAAGGCGGCCCCAAGCGCGAGCAGGATGCCCCCGATATAGTCGGTACCGTCATGGGCAACGCCCGACTTGCCCTGTACGATCAGCAGCATGCCTGTGAACGCCACCAGCAGCCAGCCGAGCTTGGCAAGCGTGATGCGTTCGCCGAACAGCAGGGCGCCGAGCGCCACCAGCATGAAGGGCTGGGTGTTGTAGACGGCGGTCGCGATGGAGATCGAGGCGCGCGGGAAGGCGGCGAAGAGCAGCATCCAGTTGGCGACGATGGCCACGCCGCCCAACGCCGCATAGGCGATCTGGGTGCGGGAGATGATGTCCTTGCGGAACAGGCCGAGCGCGGCGCAGATCACGAGCAGCGTCGCCGCGCCGAAGGCGCAGCGCCAGAACACCACCGACATGACAGGTTGGCCGGAGAGGACGACGAACAGTCCGATCGTGCCCGAGATCACCATTGCCGCGGTCATCTCGACCGTACCGCGCGTCGTATCCGTCATGGCCTGCTCCTTGCTACGTCATGTGCATTATCCGCGGGGGTAGAGCTGAAAACCATGGCGTGGGGGAGCTGTTTACCCAGGTATGCCTGATAATGTAAGGTTGTTTCGGGGTTTTGCCTTCGGAGCGTGGCATGCTTGATGATATCGACCGGCGCATCGTCGAAATCCTGGTCGAGGATGCCAGGATTTCGCTGAAAGAGCTGGCCCAGCGGGTCGGCCTGTCGTCGCCGAGCGCATCGGAAAGGCTGAAGCGGCTGGAGGAGCGCGGGGTCATCCGCGGCTTCACCATAGAGGTGGACCCGACAGCGCTTGGCTACACGCTGCAGGCCATCGTCCGCATCCGGCCGCTGCCTGGCAAGCTGCATGTGGTGCAGGACCTGATTCAGCAGATCCCGCAATTCTCCGAATGCGACAAGGTGACGGGCGACGACTGCTTTATCGCCCGGCTGCACATCCGCTCGATCGACGAGCTGGACAAGATCCTCGACCAGATCACCGACAAGGCTGAAACCAACAGTTCGATCGTCAAGGCGCAGCCGGTGAAACGGCGGTTGCCGCCGCTTCGCTGAAAAGCGGGCACAAAAAAGCCGGCGCTGATGGCGCCGGCTTCTTGCTGTCTTGGCTGGAAGGATCAGCCGATCTTCTGGCCGGTCTTGGCCCAGTCGGCGAGGAACATCTCGAGGCCCTTGTCGGTCAGCGGGTGCTTGACCAGCGCCTTCAGCGTTGCCGGCGGGATGGTGGCGACGTCGGCACCGATGAGGGCGGCGCGCTTGACGTGCTCGGTCGAACGGATCGAGGCGGCAAGGATCTCGGTGTCGAAGCCGTAGTTGTCGTAGATGTGGCGGATCTCGGCGATCAGCTCCATGCCGTCGACGGCCATGTCGTCGAGACGGCCGATGAAGGGCGAGATGAAGGTGGCGCCGGCCTTGGCGGCGAGCAGCGCCTGGTTGGCCGAGAAGCACAGCGTGACGTTGACCAGGCGGCCGTCCGAGGTCAGCGCGCGGCAGGCCTTGAGGCCGTCGAGCGTCAGCGGCACCTTGATGCAGATGTTGTCGGCGATCTTCGACAGCACCGCCGCTTCCTTCATCATCTCGGAATATTCGGTGGCAGCGACTTCCGCCGAAACCGGACCATCGACGATGTCGCAGATTTCCTTGGTCACTTCGGCGATGTTGCGGCCCGACTTGAGGATCAGCGACGGGTTGGTGGTGACGCCGTCAAGCAGGCCGAGCTCGTTGAGCTCGCGGATTTCCTTGACGTCGGCGGTGTCGACGAAAAACTTCATTTCAGTCTCCTTCGTGGCGGGGCTGGGGGGGGCACCCAACGGGTCGGCCTTTGCTCTAAACCAAGTTCGGGGCAAGGTCACGCGTCATGACCGCCGATTCGCCAACAAGAAGGGCCGCACCCGTGCTCGTGCCGATGCCGGCCGAGCGGGCGTACTCCTATGCGGTGCCGGAAGGCATGGACGTCGTGCCCGGTTCGATCGTGCGCGTGCCGCTCGGGCCACGCGAAGTGGCGGGCATCGTCTGGGACGGACCGGTCGAGAGCGTCGATCCGAAGAAGCTCCGTCCGATCTCGCATGTCTTCGACTGTCCGCCCGTCAACGCCGACATGCGGCGCCTGGTCGATTGGGTGGCGCAATACACGCTCTCGCCGCCCGGCATGGTGGCGCGCATGATCCTGCGCGCGCCCGAGGCCTTCGATCCCGAGCCGTGGACGGAAGGCATCGTGCGCACCGAGGCGAGCCCGGACCGGATGACTGCGGCGCGCGAGCGCGTGCTGGAGATGGCGAGCGACGGCATGGCGTGGACGCGCTCGGGCCTGGCGCACGCCGCCGGCGTCTCGTCCACCGTGATCGACGGGCTCAAGGCGCAGGGCGTGTTCGAGACCGTGATGATCCCGCCCCGGCCGGTGGTGGCGCCGCCGGATACGTCCTACTCGGCGGCCGAGCTCGTCGGCGAGCAGCAAGCGGCGGCCAAGGATCTGCGCGAACTGGTGGCAGCCGACCGCTTCGGCGTCAGCCTGATCGACGGCGTCACCGGATCGGGCAAGACCGAGGTCTATTTCGAGGCAGTGGCGGCGGCGCTCGACAAGGGCGAGCAGGTGCTGATCCTGTTGCCGGAAATCGCGCTGACCCAGGCTTTCCTCGAACGCTTCCAGAACCGCTTTGGCACCAAGCCGGCCGAATGGCATTCGGACCTGCCGCCGCGCATGCGCGAGCGTGTCTGGCGCCAGGTGGCCGAAGGCGGTGTCCGGGTCGTCGCCGGGGCGCGCTCGGCGCTGTTCCTGCCGTTCAAGGAACTCGGCCTGATCGTCGTCGACGAGGAGCACGACCCTGCCTACAAGCAGGAGGACCGCGTCTTTTATAACGCCCGCGACATGGCCGTGGTGCGCGGCCATATCGGCGGCTTCCCGGTGGTGCTGGCATCCGCCACGCCGTCAGTCGAGAGCCGGGTCAATGCGGAGCAGGGCAAGTATCGCCGCACGGTGCTTTCGGCACGCTTCGCGGAGGCGGCGCTGCCGCATCTCGCCACCATCGACATGCGACGTTCTCCGCCGGCACGCGGCGGGTTCCTGTCGCCGGTGCTGCTCGGAAAGATGCGGGAAAATCTCGGCCGGCAGGAGCAGTCGCTGCTGTTCCTCAACCGCCGGGGTTACGCGCCATTGACGCTGTGCCGTGTCTGCGGCCATCGCTTCGGCTGCCCGGTCTGCTCGGCCTGGCTGGTCGAGCATCGTTTCCGCGGCCAGCTCGTCTGCCACCATTGCGGCCACAACGAGAAGCGCCCCGAAGCCTGCCCGGAATGCGGCACCTTCGATCACCTGGTCGCCTGCGGCCCGGGCGTCGAGCGCATCGCCGAGGAGGTGGTGCAGCATTTCCCCGATGCCCGCACCATCGTGCTGTCGTCGGACATGCTGGGCGGGGTGAAGCGGCTCAGGCTCGAACTCGAGGCCATCGCCAACGGCGAGGCCGACATCGTCATCGGCACGCAGCTGGTCGCCAAGGGCCATAACTTCCCGAACATGACGCTGGTGGGGGTGGTCGATGCCGATCTCGGCCTCGCCAATGGCGACCCGCGTGCCGCCGAGCGCACCTACCAGCTGTTGTCGCAGGTGACCGGCCGCGCCGGGCGCACCGGCAAGAAGAGCCTTGGCCTGTTGCAGACGTTCCAGCCCGACCATCCGGTGATGCGGGCGATCGTCTCCGGCGATTCGGAGGCGTTCTACGAACGCGAGATCGTCGAGCGCGAGCGCGCCGCGTTGCCGCCCTTCGGCCGGCTAGCGGGCATCATCGTCAGCGCCGCGACGCGCGCCGAGGCGGAGAGCCATGCGCGGGGGCTGCGCCGGGCCGCCAAGGCCGCTCAGGACGTTCACGTGCTCGGTCCCGCCGAGGCGCCGCTGGCGCTGGTCGGCGGGCGCCACCGCTTCCGCCTGCTGGTGCAGGCCGACCGCCGTGCCGATATTCAAGCATACATCCGCGCGATGCTGGCCGAGGGTCCCAAGGTGCGCGGTTCGGTGCGCGTGCAGGTCGACATCGACCCGCAGAGCTTCCTGTGACCTACGTGCTGGGCCTCGTGATTATCCCCAGCAGCGGCGGCTTGGACGTGGGCCCGTAGACGACTTTGTCCACCGAATAGCCGGCTGCCTTCAGCCGAACCTCTATGGCGCGCCTGATGGTGTCGATCTGGCCAGCGCTCGGCGGCTCGAAGAACAGGAACAGCCTGCCGCCGGCAGCAAGAAGAGGTTTCAGCACGGCCAACTCGCGCATCGCCTCCAGCCAGAACAGGTTGACGTTGATGGCGAAGATCTTGCCGAAGGTTCCGTTCGGGGCCGAGTAGTCGGCCAGGGTGGACTGTACGATCTCGGCCTTGCCTGCGGCGATCGCTTCCGCGTTTCGCTCGATGGCTGCGCCGACGGCGCTGTCGGAGCGGTCGAGCCCAACGATGCGGCCATCGACCAGCAATCGGGATATCTCGGCCAAGGCGACACCGCGGCCACAGCCGATTTCCAGAATGCGCTCGCCTGGGCCGATTTCCAGGTGGCCGATCGACCAGCTGATCCTCTCCGGTATCGCCATGTCCCTCTCCCGGCGTTCCCCGCGGGGAGCATAGCCGATCGCCGGCATTTCGCCAGCTACTCCTCTGGTACTGCGTGCCGGGTCGGCTATGATCCACCGGGATTCGCGGCGCGTCGGCGATGCGGAAGCCGGAGGGGGAAATATGGAGTTCGCATTTCCGTGGCCGATGAGCCAGGGCGAATGGCTGGCCTGGGGTTCGGCGGCCGTCACGCTGCTGTTCGGTGTGATCCTATTCTTCGCGCCGCGCATCGCCTTTCGTCTGCTCAGGCTCCAGCCTCGTCCCGACCATCCGGAGGCGATCGCCCAGGGGCGCGCCACCATGGCGGGGTTCTTCCTCGGCGTCGGCCTCTGCGCGATCCTGCTCGCCCAGCCATGGCTCTACATGGCGCTTGGCGTGTCCTGGCTGCTCACGGCCTTCGGGCGCATCGTGGCCATGATGTCGGACGGCGCCAACACCCCATACAACTGGGTAGCGATGGTCATCGAACTGGCGCTGGCGGCCCTACCCCTTGGGTTTGTTTTCGGCTTCTGGCCCTGAATCGGCGCCTACCCGACGTCTTCCCCGTCAAGATGCGACAATAGCGCCAGAAAGCCTGTTAGAGGACGTGTTGCGGTCCTCAAAAGCCTGTGCTAGACGGCAATCGACTTTCGGCCGGGGGGATGCGGCTGACGCGAGCTCCGGGGTCAAAAAACGCAGTAAGGTCAAAGATTTAGCTGGGTATATCACACTCGCGCCAAGAATCTTGCGGCCTGTCAGACAAGAGAAAAGACGGTCCGTGACCCAATCTTCCTCGCCAATCTCCGGTGTTGCTGAGCGCTATGCGGGTTCGCTCTTCGATCTCGCGCTCGAAGCTGGCGCCGTCGCCAAGGTCGAAGCCGACCTCGGCCGTTTCGCCGAGCTGCTCGCGGGCAGCCCCGACCTGGAGCGCCTGATCAAGAGCCCGGTCTTCTCCGGCGAAGAGCAGGAAAAGGCCATTGCGGCGATCGCCGACAAGGCCAAGATCGTCGGCCTCACCGGCAATTTCCTGCGTCTGGTCGCGCGCAACCGCCGCCTGTTCGTCCTGCCGGGCATGATCGCCGCGTTCCGCCGCGTCGCCGCCGAGCATCGTGGCGAGGTGGCGGCCGAGGTGACTTCGGCCCATGACCTGACGGCCGCCCAACTTGCCGAACTCAAGACGGCGCTGAAGGGCGTAGCTGGCAAAGATGTTGCGATCACCGTTTCGGTCGATCCCTCGCTGCTCGGCGGTCTCGTCGTGAAGATGGGTTCGCGCCAGATCGATACGTCGCTCAAAACCAAACTCAATTCGCTCAAGCTTGCACTGAAAGAGGTCGGCTGATGGACATCCGCGCCGCGGAAATCTCCGCAATTCTGAAAGACCAGATCAAGAATTTCGGCAAGGAAGCCGAAGTTTCCGAAGTCGGTCAGGTCCTGTCGGTGGGTGACGGCATCGCCCGCGTCTATGGTCTCGACAACGTCCAGGCGGGCGAGATGGTCGAGTTCCCGGGCGGCATCCGCGGCATGGCGCTGAACCTCGAAAGCGACAATGTCGGCGTCGTCATCTTCGGCAGCGACCGCGACATCAAGGAAGGCGACACCGTCAAGCGCACCGGCGCCATCGTCGACGTTCCGGTCGGTCCGGAGCTGCTCGGCCGCGTCGTCGACGCTCTCGGCAATCCGATCGACGGCAAGGGCCCGATCAAGGCCAAGGAGCGCCGCCGCGTCGACGTCAAGGCTCCCGGCATCATCCCCCGCAAGTCGGTGCACGAGCCGATGTCGACCGGTCTCAAGGCCATCGACGCGCTCATCCCCGTCGGCCGCGGCCAGCGCGAGCTGGTCATCGGCGACCGCCAGACCGGCAAGACCGCCATCATCCTCGACACCATCCTGAACCAGAAGGCGATCCACGTCGCCGGCCCGGAAAAGGAAAAGCTCTACTGCGTCTACGTCGCCGTGGGCCAGAAGCGCTCGACCGTCGCGCAGTTCGTGAAGGTGCTCGAAGAGCGCGGCGCGCTCGAATATTCGATCGTCATCGCCGCGACCGCTTCGGACGCTGCGCCGATGCAGTTCCTGGCGCCGTTCGCAGGCTGCGCCATGGGCGAATATTTCCGCGACAACGGCAAGCATGCCCTGATCGCCTATGACGACCTGTCCAAGCAGGCCGTCGCCTACCGCCAGATGTCGCTGCTGCTGCGCCGCCCGCCGGGCCGCGAAGCCTACCCGGGCGACGTCTTCTACCTGCACTCCCGCCTGCTCGAGCGCGCGGCGAAGCTCAACGACGAGAACGGCGCCGGTTCGCTGACCGCGCTCCCCGTCATCGAGACGCAGGCCAACGACGTGTCGGCCTACATCCCGACCAACGTGATCTCGATCACCGACGGCCAGATCTTCCTCGAGACCAACCTGTTCTTCCAGGGCATCCGTCCAGCCGTGAACGTCGGTCTGTCGGTGTCGCGCGTCGGTTCGTCGGCCCAGGTCAAGGCGATGAAGCAGGTCGCCGGCTCGATCAAGGGCGAGCTCGCGCAGTACCGCGAAATGGCGGCCTTCGCGCAGTTCGGTTCGGATCTCGACGCCGCCACCCAGCGTCTGCTCAACCGCGGTGCGCGCCTGACCGAGCTGCTCAAGCAGCCGCAGTTCTCGCCGCTCAAGACGGAAGAGCAGGTCGCGGTGATCTTCGCCGGCGTCAACGGCTATCTCGACAAGCTCGCCCTGAAGCAGGTCGGCAAGTTCGAGCAGGGCCTGCTGGCGCACCTGCATTCGGAAGGCAAGGACGTCCTCGACGGTATCCGTACCGAGAAGGCGCTCAGCGACGACCTGCGCGGCAAGCTCAAGGCTCACATCGACGCTTTCGCGAAAAACTTCGCCTGACACTGACGGATAAGGCATGGCCTCGCTAAAAGACCTCCGCAACCGCATCGCCTCGGTCAAGGCGACGCAGAAGATCACCAAGGCGATGCAGATGGTCGCTGCGGCGAAGCTGCGTCGTGCCCAGGAGGCCGCCGAGGCTGCGCGTCCCTACTCGCAGCGCATGGGTGCCGTTCTCGCGAACATCGCCCAGGCGGTCGGGGGCGACGGCGACGCTCCGGCACTGATGACCGGAACCGGCAAGGACGACGTGCACCTGCTCGTCGTCTGCACGGCCGAACGCGGCCTTTGTGGCGGTTTCAACAGCCAGATCTCGCGTCTGGCCCGCGACCACGTCCGCAAGCTTCAGGGCCAGGGCAAGACGGTCAAGATCATCACCGTCGGCAAGAAGGGCTACGACGTGCTGCGCCGCGACTTCGCGTCGCTGATCATCGATCGCGTCGAACTGCGCGATGCAAAGCAGGTCGGTTTCGTGCACGCCGACATGATCGCCAAGAAGGTGATCACGCTGTTCAACGAAGGCGGTTTCGACGTCTGCACGCTGTTCTACTCCGAGTTCAAGTCGGTGATCAGCCAGATCCCGACCGCGCAGCAGCTCATCCCGGCGGCGGCCGCTTCGGCCACGGCGGATGAATCGTCCGCAGGCGGCGCCATCTACGAATACGAGCCGGAGCCGAGCGAAATCCTCGGCGACCTCATTCCGCGCAATATCTCGGTGCAGATCTTCCGGGCGCTGCTGGAGAACGCGGCGGGCGAAATGGGTGCCAAGATGAGCGCGATGGACAACGCCACGCGCAACGCCGGCGACATGATCAACAGGCTGACGATCACCTACAACCGCCAGCGTCAGGCCCAGATCACCAAGGAACTGATCGAGATTATTTCGGGCGCCGAGGCGCTCTAGGCACGCGACCCCTAGGGCAGGGTTTGCGTGAAACAAGGAACGGACACAGAGGTTACATCGATGGCTAAAGCAGCTACTCCGAAAGCGGCGGCGGAAAAGGCCCCCGCAGCAAAGAAGGCGGCGCCTGCGAAGGCAGCCGCTGCCAAGGTCGAGAAGACGGCAATCGCCGCGGGTGCCAATGGCCGCGTCACGCAGGTCATCGGCGCCGTCGTCGACGTCGCTTTCGACGGCGAGCTGCCGGCCATCCTGACCGCGCTCGAGACCGACAACAGCGGCAACCGCCTGGTGCTCGAGGTTGCCCAGCACCTCGGCGAAAACACCGTGCGCTGCATCGCCATGGACACCACCGAAGGTCTGGTCCGCGGCCAGCCCGTCGCCAACACGGGTTCGCCGATCACCGTTCCTGTCGGCGACGAGACGCTCGGCCGCATCATGAACGTCATCGGCGAGCCGGTCGACGAAGCCGGCCCGGTCAAGACCAAGTCGCGCCGCGCCATCCACCAGGACGCGCCGGCCTATGTCGAGCAGTCGACGGAAGCCCAGATCCTGGTCACCGGCATCAAGGTCGTCGACCTGCTCGCTCCCTACGCACGCGGCGGCAAGATCGGCCTGTTCGGCGGCGCCGGCGTCGGCAAGACCGTTCTGATCCAGGAACTGATCAACAACGTCGCCAAGGCGCACGGCGGTTACTCGGTGTTCGCCGGCGTTGGCGAGCGCACCCGCGAGGGCAACGACCTCTATCACGAAATGATCGAGTCGGGCGTCAACAAGGACCCGCACGAGAACAACGGCTCGACCGAAGGTTCGAAGTGCGCCCTGGTGTTCGGCCAGATGAACGAGCCGCCGGGCGCCCGCGCTCGCGTCGCCCTCTCGGGCCTGACCATCGCCGAGCATTTCCGCGACCAGGGCCAGGACGTTCTGTTCTTCGTCGACAACATCTTCCGCTTCACCCAGGCGGGCTCGGAAGTGTCGGCTCTGCTCGGCCGCATTCCTTCGGCCGTGGGCTATCAGCCGACGCTGGCGACCGACATGGGCGCCATGCAGGAGCGCATCACCACCACCACCAAGGGCTCGATCACCTCGGTGCAGGCCATCTACGTGCCCGCCGACGACTTGACCGACCCGGCGCCGGCAACGTCGTTCGCGCACCTCGACGCGACGACCGTTCTCAACCGCGCGATCTCGGAAAAGGGTATCTACCCGGCCGTCGACCCGCTCGACTCGACCTCGCGCATGCTCGACCCGCTGATCGTCGGCGAAGAGCACTACTCGGTCGCCCGCCGCGTCCAGGAAATCCTCCAGCGCTACAAGTCGCTGCAGGACATCATCGCCATCCTGGGCATGGACGAGCTGTCGGAAGAGGACAAGGTCACGGTTGCCCGCGCCCGCAAGGTCGAGCGCTTCCTGTCGCAGCCGTTCTTCGTCGCCGAGGTGTTCACCGGTTCGCCGGGCCAGCTGGTTCCGCTCGAAGACACGATCAAGAGCTTCAAGGGCCTGGTCGAAGGCGAGTACGACCACCTGCCGGAAGCTGCCTTCTACATGGTCGGCGGCATCGACATGGCGATCGAGAAGGCCCAGCGCCTGGCTGCGGAAGCGGCGTAAGATGGATGAAGATGCCGACTCCGATTTCTGCTGCGACGCTCTACGAGCGGCCACGGCGGAGCTTCCCGAGCCGGCATCTCCGACCATTTATGTGTCAGAAGATGAAGTTCTGATGATGGCTGTGGGGCTCGTCGAGACCGAGGAAGGTCTGGGCTTCATGGATCAAGCAGTGGCGTACTGCCCATTCTGCGGTACCCACATTCAGGACGTGGAAGCTCTAGCCAAAGAGGCGCGGCAATAATGGCCGAATCATTCAAATTCGAACTGGTCTCGCCCGAGCGTCTGCTCGTTTCGGAGCAGGTCGAGTCTGTCGTCATCCCCGGTTCGGAAGGCGAGATGACGGTCATGGCCAATCATGCGCCGCTGATGACCACGGTCAAGCCGGGCGTCGTGACGGTCAAGACCGCCGGCGGCAAGGAAGAGCGCTACGTGGTGTTCGGCGGCTTCGCCGACATCGTGCCGGCCGGCTGCACGCTGCTCGCCGAATCGGCGACGGCGGTGAAGGACATCGACCGCGCCGAACTGCTGCGCCGCATCCAGAACGCCCGCGAGGATGTTACCGACGCCAAGGACGACGGCGCTCGTTCGAAGGCGGAAGCCTATCTGAACCACCTTTCGACGCTGGAATTGGCGATCTAAAGCTTTTCGAAGTTCATCGAAAGAAAAAGCGGGGCGTTGCCTCGCTTTTTTGCTATCTAGGTCCAAGTCATCCTTGGGGGCATAGATGGCAGACAGCATTGCTTCGCGATCAGTGTGGACAACTGCACTGATTTCGTTCGTTGGCGGCCCATTCGCCGGATTTCTTTGGATAGGGCGCGGCTTGGCGGCCATATCCTGCCTCCTGCTGATCAGCGGGCTGGGCGTTGTGCTGTTGTACATTGGCTTCCCGGTATTTCCGGGTACGCGATTGAACGAAGCTCTGGCGAGCTACTCTTCTCTCCTTGCGGGCCTTCTCTGGAGCGGGCTTGTCGTGCCATTTGCCGGGCGCTCGATACCGGACAAGTGGTATTCCCATGGCGCGTCGGTTCTATTGCTGGCTGGTGCAGTGGGCTTGGGCGTTGCCCTTGGGGTGCGGACATTCCTGTTTCAGCCACTGTCAATGGCAGCGATGAGCATGGCTCCGAACGTGGAGCAGGGCGACTATCTGCTTGCGACCAAAAATGCCTATGGCTACGGCCTCTTTATCGAGCTGGTTGACAGCTGGCCTGCAGAAGAGCGTTGGTTGGCCGAGCAGCCGCAACGTGGCGATGTCGTTATTTTCAGGTCTCCGCTCAATCTCGAGGCGGACTACATCATGAGGGTGGTGGGGCTGCCGGGCGAAACCATTCAGATGATCGACGGGGTTCTGCATATAGACAACGTACCCGCCGCCCTCGAGCCTGACGGGACCTACGAGAACGCCGAGATGTTGGATCGGCCGATTGTCCGCCAGCGCGAGACGTTGCCCAATGGCGTTTCCTACAAGGTCTTGAACATCTCCGATGACTCGATGGGGGATGATACGGCGCCGGTAAAAGTCCCGGCGGGCCAATATTTCATGCTTGGCGACAACAGGGACCTTTCTGCCGACAGCCGGTTCGAGTTAGGCACGGTTCCGTTCGACTATCTCCGAGGCAGGGCAGATCGAATATTCTGGAACGTGCTTGGAAACGACTATACCGCTCGCCAAAAGTTGGCCGCAGGGCGGTGAAGAGACGCAATCACGGTCACGCGGACTTGCCTCCCCACTTCGACAGGGCGTCGGCAAGCGCAATTGTCGTGCGCGGCCGGGCGCGCGCCTCGGTCGGCGTGGCGGAAAATCGCGGGGCAGGCGCCGGTTGCACCAGGCCGTCGAGTTCGACCAAGCTCTTGCGCGCAACGAGGTGCGGATGTTCGGCCGCTTCCCTCATGTCGAGTACCGGCGACACGCAGGCGTCGGAATGTTCGAGCAAGGCCAGCCACTCCGCTCTCGGCCGGGTGCGGAGGCGTGCCGCGATCCTCTCCCTGAGCGCCGGCCAGTTGCGCGGATCGGCGCGCAGGGCGTGCGTCTCCTCCTCCAGTCCGATTGCAGCGCGGAACAGCTCGAAGAACTGCGGTTCGATCGGCCCCACGGCAATGAAGGCGCCGTCTGAGCATTCATAGGCGCCGTAGTAGGGCGCTGCGCCATCCAGGAGGTTGGAGGCCCGCCCCGGTTGCCACCAGCCGGCCGCGGCCATGTCGTGCATCATCGCCATCAATTGGATCGCACCGTCGCAGATGGCGCAGTCGACGACCTGGCCCGCGCCGGTGCGTTGCGCCGACCAGAGTGCCGCCAGCATGCCGGCAACGAGGAACATCGAGCCGCCGCCGAAGTCGCCGACGAGATTGAGCGGCGGCAGCGGCCGTTCGGCAGGGCCGATCGCCGCGAGCGCACCGGTGATGGCAATGTAGTTGATGTCGTGGCCGGCATGGGGCGCGAGCGGGCCGGTCTGGCCCCAGCCGGTCATTCGCCCGTAGACCAGGCGCGGATTGCGATCGAGCAGCGCGTCCGGCCCGAGGCCGAGGCGCTCCATTACTCCGGGCCGGAAGCCTTCGATGAGGGCATCGGCCTCGTCGATCAGCCTTCGCACCATTTCCGCATCGTCGGGATCCTTCAGGTCGGCTTCCACCGTCGGGCGGCCGCGACCGCAGATCGGGTCTGGCGGAGCGGCCTCGGCGCCCGGTCGGGCGATGCGGATGACTTCGGCGCCCATGTCGGCGAATTGCATCGCCGCGAACGGCGCCGGCCCAAGCCCGACGAACTCCACGATGCGCAGGCCGACGAGCGGCCCCTTGGCTGGTCTCGACATCTTCGCTACTCCCTGCGGCAGAGGCTAGCGGTTCGCGAGGGAACCTGTGAAGCCTGCCGCGGGGATATCAAGCGGATTGCATGCCTAGGTTTGCGAAGATGCGGTCTTCCACTCGGCATAGAGATGCAATCCCTCGTCCGGCCGCACGGGGACATAGGCGATCTTCATCGACTGCTCGGCCACAGGTTTCGCCAGATCGGCATAGATGGCGGCGGTGGACAGGCCGAAAGGCTCGCCGTCATCGTTCGAGTAGGCATAGGCCACCTCGGCGATGCCGGCCATGCGCATCGCGGCCATGCACATCGGGCAGGGATTGCCGCTGGCATAGACCGCGCAGCCGTCGAGCCGTGGCGAGCCCAGCACCTGGCTCGCCGCCCGCACCGCGGACATCTCCGCATGTGCGGTCGGGTCGTTGGTCGAAGGCACCTCGTTGACGCCGCTGGCAATGACCTCACCGTCCTTGACGACCACGGCCCCGAACGGACGGCCGCCCCTTGCGATGTTTGCGCGCGCGAGTTCGACCGCCTCGCAGAGAAAGCGCTCCACCTTGTCCATTGCGATCCTCCTCAGCGTGCGCCGGCGGCGACCAGTATCTTCTCGATCTCCGAATAGCCGCGGTTGCGGGCATTCTGAAGCGGCGTGAGGCCGTCGCCGTCGGGGATGTTGACGTCGGCGCCGGCGTCGACCAGCAGCTTGACGATCGCAACGTGCCGCGGGCCGCCGTCGGAAAGCACGATGGCCTCCATCAGGGCCGTCCAGTTGAGATTGTTGCTGTGGTCGACGTCGACCCCCGCCTCGATCAGCGTCTGCACGGTCTCGACATGTCCCCGCTCGGAAGCCGGAATGAGCGCGGTGCCGCCGTAGCGGTTGGTGCTCTTGAGGTCCGCGCCGTTGGCCAGCGTCATGCGCAGGATTTCCAGGTGGCCGCGCGCGCCTGCATAGAGATAGGGGCTGTCGTTGATGTTGTCCTTGGCGTTGACATTGGCCCCGGCCTCGATCAGCACCTTTGCGGCCTCGACCTGGTTGGCGTGGGTGGCGATCAGCAGCGCCGTGCGGCCTGCGTCGTCCTTGGTATCGATCTTGGCACCCTTGGCCAGAAGTTGCTGAATGGAAGCGGCGTCGCCTTTTTCTGCCGCCTGATACAGTTCGCGCTCGAGCATATCCCCTCCTGCCGATGCCGGTGAAAACCACGTCAGGATGACGATCAATGCGTAAAGGAATGTAGATAGTGTCTTAGGCATCTTTGTCCTTCCTGACTCCAACTGCCGCTGTCGACGCTTGCCATGACGGCGGCTGCACAAACGCCGGCCATGCCGGCTGCGAGGTCGCTTCGCCTGCTGGCGGCCAGAGCCTGGCAACGACCTTCAAGCCAAATAGGGAGCGGCATGGCCATTTCAAAATTAAATGTCCCGATGAGATATATTTGGAATCTGAATGTCTTTCCGATGATCTCGGGCCTCTTGGTGCCGATCGATGGCGGCGGCTTCAGCGGGTCGCGTGGTGACCTGAGAGCACAGGGTGCCGGGGGGAAGGTCTGGGGGGCTTCCCGATACCCGATCGGTGGAGTCGTCACCGCGGGCGCCTTCGTCCCAAAATGGCAGGCCGCCCACAGGTTGGCATGACACCGCAATCATAACGTGCAATGATCCGGGCGGTGGAGGCCGAAAAGCTGGCTTTCTCGTCATATTACGACGTGAAATCAAATCTGTACGGGCACACGCGACGATGCATGGCGCCGCCTCAGCGTTTGACATACAGTCGCGCGAATCTCAGCCGGGCGGGGGTCAGCGGCAACTCGACATACGGAACTCGGTGGTGAAGGGCATAATCCTGGCCGGCGGAAGCGGAACCCGGCTGTATCCGGCAACGTTGGCGGTATCGAAGCAGATATTGCCCATCTACGACAAACCGATGATCTACTATCCGCTCGGCGTCCTGATGCTGGCGGGTATCAGGGACATATTGATCATCTCGACGCCACGCGACCTGCCGCAGTTCAAGCAACTGCTTGGCGACGGTTCGGCCTTCGGCGTGGCGTTTTCCTATGCCGAGCAGGCTGCGCCCAACGGCCTTGCCGAAGCCTTTGTCATCGGGCGCGACTTCATCGGCGACAGTTCGGTCGCGCTGATCCTGGGCGATAACATCTTCTATGGCGACGGGCTGTCGGAACGGTGCCGCGAGGCGGTCGCCCGCGAACGCGGCGCCTCGGTTTTCGCCTACCAGGTCGACGATCCCCAGCGTTACGGCGTGGTTGCATTCGACCGCACCAGCCGGCAAGCCCTGTCCATCGAGGAGAAGCCGGCCGAGCCACGCTCCAACTGGGCAGTGACGGGCCTTTATTTCTACGACAATTCGGTGGTCGACATCGCTTCGTCGATCAGGCCGTCGGCGCGCGGCGAGCTGGAGATCACCGACGTCAATCGGGCCTATCTCGACAGGGGCCAACTGCACGTCGTCCGCCTGGGTCGCGGCTATGCGTGGCTCGACACAGGCACCCACGACAGCCTGCACGAGGCGTCGTCCTTCGTCCGCACCATCGAGCACCGCCAGGGGATCAAGATCATGTGTCCCGAGGAGATCGGGTTCGAACTCGGCTGGCTGACCGAAGCCGAGGTCATGCAGCGGGCCGCCGTGCTGGGCAAGACGGACTACGCGCGCTATCTCGAACGTCGGGTGCGGGAGATCACGCATGGTTGAGGTGCGCAGCCTCGGCCTCGACGGGGTCCTCGAAATAGTGCCGCCCAAGTTCCAGGATGAACGGGGTTTCTTCTCCGAGACCTGGAATGCCGAAAAGCTGGCGCAAGCCGGCGTTGAAATCGACTTCGTGCAGGACAATCATTCGTATTCGGCCCCACGCGGCGTGCTGCGCGGATTGCACTTCCAGACGCCGCCCTTCGCGCAGGACAAGCTGGTGCGCGTGCTGCGCGGGTCCGTCTTCGACGTGGCGGTGGACATCCGCAAAGGTTCGCCGAGCTTCGGCCGATGGGTGGGCGTTACCCTCTCCGAAAAGAAATGGAACCAGATCCTTGTGCCGAAAGGGTTTGCCCACGGCTTCGTCACGCTCGAGCCCGACACCGAGGTGGTCTACAAGGTATCCGCGCCCTATTCGCAGCCGAACGACCGCTCGGTCCGTTTCGACGATCCGGATATTGCGATCGACTGGCCGGTTCCCGCCGCGGAGATGACCGTGTCGGCGAAAGACGGCGCGGCGCCCCGCCTCTCCGAAATCGAAACCGGATTCGTCTACCCGTGAAGCAAGAAGTTCAAACGGTTCTCGTCACAGGCGGCGCAGGCTTCATCGGCTCGGCCGTGTGCCGGCATCTGGTTGCCGGCGGCGGCTACCGGGTCGTCAATCTCGACAAGCTGACCTATGCGGGCAACCTGGCCTCGCTGCGCGACATCGAAGGTCATCCGAACTACGCCTTCCATCGGGCCGACATCTGCGACGCCGATGCGATCAGGCATATCCTCGCGACCGAGAAGGTCGACAGGATCATGCACCTGGCGGCCGAGAGCCATGTCGACCGGTCGATCGACGGGCCGATGGAGTTCGTGTCCACCAATGTCGTGGGCACGGTCAGCCTTTTGTCGGCGGCGCTCGATCATTGGCGCGGGCTGGATGCCGGGCGGCGGGAGAACTTCCGCTTCCACCATGTCTCGACCGACGAGGTGTTCGGCGACCTGCCGTTCGATTCCGGGGTGTTCAGCGAGGAGTCGCCCTATCGGCCGTCGTCGCCCTATTCGGCGTCGAAGGCGGCCTCCGACCATTTCGTCCGTGCCTGGCACGAGACCTACGGCCTGCCGGTGGTGCTCTCCAATTGCTCCAACAACTACGGTCCCTACCATTTCCCGGAGAAGCTGATCCCGCTGGTCATCGCCAATGCCCTCGACGAACGGCCGCTGCCCGTCTACGGCAAGGGCGCCAATGTGCGCGACTGGCTGTTCGTCGAAGACCATGCACGGGCGCTCGAGGCCGTCATGACCAAGGGCCAGGTCGGCGAGAGCTACAATATCGGCGGGCGTGCGGAACGCACCAATCTGGAGGTAGTGGAGACCATCTGCACGCTGCTCGATGCGCGCCGGCCTCGGAGCAACGGCAAATCCCATCTCGAACTCATAGCCTTCGTCACCGACCGTCCGGGCCATGACAGGCGCTATGCCATCGATCCCACCAAGTCGGAGCGCGAGCTCGGCTGGCGACCGCAGGAGACTTTCGAATCCGGCCTTGCCCACACGGTGGACTGGTATCTCGAAAACGGCTGGTGGTGGCGGCCGATCCGCGAGCAGCGTTTCGACGGGGCGCGTCAGGGACTGGTTGGCGCCCAGTGAAGATACTCGTCACGGGGACATCCGGCCAACTCGCGCGCGCTCTCGCGGCCCGTGCCGCGCCGGCCGGCGCCGAGATCGTTTGTGTCGGCCGGCCCGATCTCGATCTCGAAGACCCGGCAAGCTTCGCGCCAGTCCTGCAGTCGGTTGGCCCCGACCTCGTCATCAATGCTGCCGCACACACGGCGGTCGACCAGCAGGAGGGCGAGCCCGATCGTGCGTTCAGGATCAATGCCGAGGCGCCTGCCGAATTGGCGCGGCTGACGCATTTGCGGCGCATCCCTCTCGTCCAGGTCTCTACCGATTACGTCTATGACGGCAGTTCCCCGCGTCCTTATGTCGAGGCCGACCCGACCAATCCGCAAACGGTCTACGGCCGCAGCAAGCTAGCGGGAGAAGACGCCGTCCGGGCCGGCAACCCGGATCACATGGTGGTCCGGACGGCATGGGTGGTGAGCCCCTATGGCCACAATTTCGTCAAGACGATGTTGCGCCTTGGACAGACCCGCGAAAGGCTGCAGGTGGTGGCCGACCAGTTCGGCAATCCCACGGAGGCGCACGACATCGCCGACGGTCTGCTTGCCGCGGCCCTGGTCCGGCGCCGCGAAGGCCGCTTTCCGCAGGGCCTCTACCATCTCGCGGGGCAGGGGCGCGCAAGCTGGTACGAATTGGCGCGGCACGTGATGGCGACGAGCAAGGCTCTTGGCGGCCCCTGGGCCGAGGTCGAGCCGATCGGCAGCGACGCGTGGCCGGCGAAGGCGCCGCGACCGGCCAATTCGGAACTCAGTTCAGACGCCTTCCATCGCGACTTCGGCTATCGTGCGGGCGAGTGGCGGGAGAGGGTCGAAGGAGTGGTGAGGGTACTGACTCTTGGTCTCCTCGTGCTAGCTGGAGGCATTTAAGCAGTGGTTGCCTTGAATGAGATCGGGTCTGATCTATCACGCCTCGGTGTGAAGGTGGCGTTCGCGATCCACGCCTACTATCCTGATGTTTTTGAAGAAATACTATCCTATCTGGCCGATCTTCCGCTGAACAAGAAGTATTTTGTTACAACTGTCGCCGAGCATGAATATCGAATCCGCAGGGCTCTTCAGGCTTCCGGCCAGCCTTTTCAGCTGGACATCGTGACAAATCGCGGGCGCGATGTCCTGCCCTTTTGGAGGATCTATCCGGGAATTCGTACCGAGAATTTTGAATATATCATAAAAGTTCATACTAAGAAATCTCCTCATTTGAAAAATGGAAGTAAGTGGCGTGATTCTATATTGGCGAATTTGATTTCGCCGGAAGCATTTCTTGCAAATTTTATTGCCTTCAAGGACGATGCTGGATTAGGAATAATTTGCCCTGAGGGCTTCTATCTGCCAATCGAGGCGCATCTTGGTCCCAACGAGGATCGCGTTCTTTCAATCGCCTCCCGTCTCGGGCTGACCAGAAGCGAGGTCCATCAACAGGGGTTCTGTGCGGGAACGATGTTTGCTGCGCGAGTCTCCGCGCTGGATCCTTTGCTGCGCCTCAAATTTGACGATCAGGAGTTCGAGCAGGAAGCGGGTCAAGTTGACGGAACACTGGCGCATGCGTTGGAGCGTTGCATGACCCTAGGAACTGTTCGAAATTCGATGCGGGTGGCCGTCACTTCAAACCCGACTGCGACTGCTCGGTTCAACTCGGCGGCAGAATTTGCTGGGACGCTCTTTGAAGGGGCTTCGCAACCGAGGTTCCTGGCCCAAGTCAGGGAACAGGGTCGAAAGCTGGAAAGAAAAGTGCGTCACATGATACGCGGCAGGCGGCCGGCGGGGACGACCGTTGATCAGGTGAGTGTTACAAGAGACGGAGATGAGAGCGATCCAAGTTTGGCCGGCCAAGCCTTGCCGGTCCAAGGCAACGAGGCGCCATGAAATTTGACCTCGACATCATCGTCGTCACCCATGACAGCGGGGCGGTGCTGCAGGCGTTCCTGGGCAGCGTTCCCGACGTCGTCAGCGTCATCGTCGCCGACAATGCGAGTACGGACGACACCGTTGCGGTGGCGCGCGCCGCGGGGGCGAAGGTCGTCGAGATCGGTGAGAATGTCGGCTATGGCTGTGCGTGCAACATCGGGGCGGCTGCCAGCGACGCTACCTTCCTCATGTTCGCCAATCCCGACATGCGCTTCGAACCAGGCGCGATCGAGGCTTTTGTCGCAGCCGCGGCGGCATTTCCCAACGCCGCCTTCAATCC
This sequence comes from Aminobacter sp. BE322, assembly GCF_050433525.1. Classification (NCBI taxonomy): domain Bacteria; kingdom Pseudomonadati; phylum Pseudomonadota; class Alphaproteobacteria; order Hyphomicrobiales; family Phyllobacteriaceae; genus Aminobacter; species Aminobacter sp. BE322. Next base: position 190,194 of record NZ_JBNPXB010000004.1, read on the forward strand.
GCGCATCTATTCGGGCTCACGGCGGAGGTTCCGGAAGTGGTCGCGACTGCTGCCGGCATCACAATGCTGGCGCGGCTCTCCGCCGGATGGCGACTGCGTGATTCCGGTGTTGCACGGTTCGTGCATCTTCATGCGTCGCGATCATTTCGAGATGGTGGGCGGCTTTGACCCGAGGATCTTCCTGTTCCACGAAGATGACGATCTCAGCCTGAGGCTGCGGGAGGCTGGTGTCGAACTGCGCCTCGCCGCAGGCGCCATGGTCGACCACGCCGAGGGCAATTCGAGCCTGCGGTCGTCTCGTTCGGGCCGTATCAAGGGCGAGGCCATGGGGCGATCCTTGGTCTATGTCATGAACAAGCATCATCTGCGGCTCGATGTGCCGGCCGAGCGCCACAAGGCATGGCTGAAACTACTGGCGCCGCATGTGCTGCTCAACGGCGCGCGCCGCGAGAAACTGCTCGGCTTCCTGCACGGACTGGGGGGCGGCCCGATGGACCAGATCGGGAAATAGCCATGAAGCCGCAGTCCGGCGCACCTTGGCGCGAGCAATATTCGCTGTCCCGCTGGCTGTGGGCGGCGTTGCGCCGCATTGCGCGCCCTGGTGGCTGGCGATCGGCACGTACGGCTACTCGCGGCCTGCATGATTGGCACGTCGACAACGCGCTGGGCCGGTATCCGGCGAAGGATTTCGTGCCGATAGCCTCGGTACCTCCGCCGCCCACCGACGTTCGACTGGTCGCCTACTATCTGCCGCAGTTCCACCCTATCCTGGAGAACGATGAATGGTGGGGCAAAGGCTTCACCGAGTGGCGCAACGTTGCCCGCGCCTTTCCCGTCTACAAAGGGCATTACCAGCCTCGGTTTCCCGGAGAACTGGGCTACTATGACCTGCGCTTGCCGGAGGTGATGCGCCGGCAGGTGGAGCTTGCCAAGCTCTACGGCATTTCGGCCTTCTGCTTCCATTTCTACTGGTTCGGTGGAAAGCGGCTGCTCGAAAAGCCGCTGGATCATTTCCTTCAGGCTTCCGAGCTCGATCTGCCGTTTTGCCTGTGCTGGGCCAATGAAAGCTGGTCGCGCAGGTGGACGGGCCGCGAGCAGGACGTGCTCATGGCCCAGCGGCATTCACCGGAAGACGACATCGCCGTCATCCGCGACCTAGACAAATATTTCCGCGACCCCCGCTATCTCAGGATCGACGGAAAGCCGGTCCTGACGATCTACCGGGCCGGGCTGTTTCCGGATCTTGGGGGCACCGTTGCGCGATGGCGGGCCGAAATGGAGCGGATGGGCTACCCCGGCATCTATCTGGTTGCGACCAACGCGTTTGATTTCTCCGGTCACGCGGGTCACGGCTTGGATGCCTTGTCGGAATTTCCGCCGCATGGCGTCAGCACGCCCAACATAGAGGGGCAGCTTGCCGTCTCGCCTTCCCGGACAGGCGGCCGCATCCGCAGCTATGGCGACGTGGTGGCGGCGGAGACTGCCAAGCGGACGCCGGCTGGCGTGATCCATCCGGGCGTCATGCCTGCCTGGGACAACAGCGCGCGGCGCCCGACCTCGGCCCAGATCTATGACGGGTCGACCCCAGACCTATTCGAGGGCTGGCTCGCCCATGCCATGCGTCGCGCAGCTGCGAACCCCGCCGGTGAAAGGCTGGTTTTCGTCAATGCCTGGAACGAATGGGGCGAGGGGGCCTATCTGGAGCCCGACCTGCGATACGGCTACGCCTATCTCGATGCCTGCGCATCCGCCATCAGGGACTACGCCAAGTAGCAGCCATTGTTCGGGGCATACATCCCCCCGCGTGCCTGGCCAAATGGTGGGCCACGAGGCGCGATTGTAGCCGAGCGAGCGCCCGTGTATCATTTCGACCGCCGGTTGTCGAACGCCGCATGCCGCGGCCCGGCCTGGAGGAAACGGCCATGTTACGTGCAATTACGCTTGCATTTGCCTTGTCAATTTTCCCCGCTACCGCCTTCGCCAATTCCTGTCCGACCATCATGGCCGCAATCGATGCGGCGCTGCCGTCGGCAAAACTTTCCGAGGCCGACATGACGAAGGTCAAGGAGTTGCGCGCCCAGGGCGAATCCCTGCACCAGTCCGGCGATCACGCCGGCTCGGAAGCTGCTCTCAACGAAGCCAAGAAGTTGCTCGGCATCTAGGCGTCCCCGCCCTGAGCTCGTTTCGTGCCGTGGTTCGACCGGGTGCGCTTCGGTCGAGCCAAAAGCCTGTCCGCGCATGTGGATGAACGCGGCCCGTTTCGGGTCAGATGCGGTTTCTGGGAGAGATGGCGGAGAAGGAGGGATTCGAACCCCCGATACCCTTGCGAGTATGCCGCATTTCGAGTGCGGTGCTTTCAACCACTCAGCCACTTCTCCGCAGCGTGGTCGGCCTTGCCGGCGCGGCGCACTAGATAACGGCTGATCGCCGATCGCACAAGGCCAAATCTGCGTTTCGTCGCGGCATCTTTTGCCGCCTCGAAGAGTTGTACGGCGGAAGCCATTTCATTGCCTCCACTTACGCTGTGTGCTCCATGGGGCGAGCGCGCTCGCCTTGATCGACGGCCCGTTGCATGCGGATCACACCGAACATGCTGGAGGCGCCACAGTCGGGGCGGCCTGGCATGCGAGCGCGCTTTTGCCGCCGCTTGCCTTGACTTCGCGACAACCATCGGTTACGGGACGCCTGCATTCGGCGTGGAGGGTTCTCTGCGCCGCTTGTTTTTTGAACCCGCAACGACTGACAAAAAGACGGCCCGGACCACACAGTGATCCAACAAGGCCGACCGAACAGCGAAAGGCATAAAATGTTCGCAGTCATCAAAACGGGCGGCAAGCAGTACCGCGTCGCCGCCAATGATGTGATCAAGATCGAGAAGGTCGCCGGCGTCGCCGGTGAGACCGTGGAATTCGTCGAAGTGCTCGCCGTCGGCGAGGGCGACAAGGCCGAGATCGGCGCGCCCTTCGTGGCCGGCGCCGTGGTTACGGCGGAAGTGGTCGAGCAGGGCCGCGCCCCGACGGTCATCGCCTTCAAGAAGCGTCGTCGCCAGAACTCGCGCCGTGCTCGCGGCAACCGCCAGCATTACACGGCGGTCCGGATCGCCGAGATCCTGACGGGCGGTGCCAAGCCTTCGAAGAAGGCGGCGGCGAAGACCGAAGCGGCAGCTGAAGAAGCCGCCGAGAAGCCCGCGAAGAAGGCAGCGCCGAAAAAGGCTGCAGCCGTCGCGGAATCAGAGTAATAGAGCGACTGAAGGAGTACACCAATGGCACATAAGAAAGCTGGCGGTTCGTCGCGCAACGGTCGCGATTCTGAGTCGAAGCGCCTTGGCGTGAAGAAGTTCGGCGGCGAAGCCGTGATTGCGGGCAACATCATCATTCGTCAACGCGGCACCACCTGGCATCCCGGCGTCAACGTCGGCATGGGCAAGGATCATACCCTTTTTGCTCTCGAAGCCGGTGCCGTGTCGTTCGCCAAGAAAGCCAACGGCCGAACCTACGTGTCGGTAAACCCGATGCCGAAGGCCGCGGAGTAGCCGGTTCCGCACTACAACACCGGCGCCCCATCTCGGGAACCGGTGTCTGGCCAAGCCAGGAAAAGGATCAGGGGAGATGGGCCGCCATCTCCCCTTTTTCTTTTGCCTGGAGGACTGAAATGGTTGCCGAGAAGGAAGATTTCGAAGACGAAAGGCTGTCGATAGACTGCCCCATATTGCTGACGGAGCGGCTCGTCCTGCGTCCGCCGCACGAGGACGACATCCCCGAACTGGTGCAGCTCGCCGACAACCGCCACGTCGCCGAAATGCTGTCGCGCATGCCGCACCCCTATGGCGAGGCCGAGGCGCGCGCCTTCCTGTCGATGGCGCGGGCGCGGCGCGGCGGCGCCGTCTACGCACTGACACTTGCCGACAGCGGTGCCTTCGTCGGCTCCGCCGGGCTCAACGCCACCGACCGTGGCCTCGAACTCGGCTACTGGATCGGCGAGCCCTACTGGAAGCGCGGCTATGCCACCGAGGCTGCGCATGCGCTGGTCGATCTCGCCTTCCGGGCGACCGACGCCAACGTGCTCAACGTCTCGTGCCGGGTCATCAATCCGGCTTCGCGGCGCGTTATCCACAAGTGCGGCTTCCAGTATGCCGGCCAGGGCATGCTGAATTCGATCGTCGCCGGCCAGGTGCCGGTCGAGCGCTATCGCCTCGACCGCAAGACCTGGGCGAGCCTCAGGTCGTGGGCGCGCTTCTAAGGTGACGTTCGTTCAGGCGAGTTCGACCCATACCGGCTGGTGGTCGGAGCCGTCCGCATCGGTGTCGATGCGGACGGATTTGACCTTCGCCGCAAGGTCGGCCTGGACGAAGGCGTAGTCGATGAGGCGGGTCTTTTCCGGATGGTTCGTGTCGCTCCAGGAGACCGATCCGTCCGGAACGCCGCCTGCCAGCGCAAAGGCGTCGACGGGGTGATGGGCGACGATCTGTGCACCTTCCACCGGGTCGGGAACGCCGGTCATGACGAGGTGCTCGGGCGAGCCCGGCACCATGTTGAAGTCGCCCATGAGCACGAATTCCTCGGGGCAGGGGAGCTCGGGGAAGCCGTATTCGGCAGCACCGGTGATGGCGCCGCCTTCCATCGCAAAGGCGTAGACCCGCTCCTTGAGGTGGCGGATCTGCAGAATCCGCTCCTCCTGACTGACGTGGTCGACATGTACCGAATAGACGCGCAACGGACCGGAAGGGGCCATGATGAGCGCCTCGAGTGCCGAGCGCTGCAGGTTGCCGCGGCCGATCCGCCGGCTGCGCGGCAGAAGCAGGTTGCGCGACGCCACGATCGGCCAGCGCGACAGGACCATGTTGCCGAACTGCAGGCGCTTGTTTGCCGGCTTGCCATCGTCGCCGACCATGCCGAAGTCGATATCCATGGCGACGCCGTAGACATGGAAATAGTCGGGCAGCAGCCGTGCCAGCCCTTCGACCATGTCGGCCATGTTGTTGCGCATGAAGTTGCGGGTCACCTCCTGCAGCGCGACGATGTCGGCACCATGGACGGCGCGCGCGATGCGCTCGAGGTCGTAGCGCCCGTCGCGGCCGACGCCATATTGGGTGTTGTAGGTGACCAGCTTCATCGACTTCCCCTCAATGCGCGGCAAAGCTGTCCGCGCCCAATCCGCTCTCGCCCTTCGCCGCGCCTTGCGCTATGGCAGGTGCGCTGAAACAACCAGATAGCAGCAGAAGACGAACAGTCCGATGAAATTTCTCGATCAGGCCAAGGTTTACATCCGCTCCGGCAACGGCGGTGCGGGCGCGGTGTCGTTCCGGCGCGAAAAATTCATCGAGTTCGGAGGCCCCGATGGTGGCGACGGCGGCCGCGGCGGCGACGTCTGGCTGGAGGTGGTCGACGGGCTGAACACGCTGATCGACTATCGCTACCAGCAGCATTTCAAGGCGCAGACCGGCATCCACGGCATGGGCCGCAACATGACCGGCGCCAAGGGCGCCGACATTACGCTGAAGGTGCCCGTGGGCACCCAGGTCTATGAGGAAGACAACGAGACGCTGATCTGCGACCTGACCCAGGTCGGGCAGCGTTTCCTGCTCGCCAAGGGCGGCAACGGCGGCTTCGGCAACCAGCATTTCAAGACCTCGACCAACCAGGCGCCGCGGCGCGCCAATCCCGGCCTCGAGGGCCAGGAGATGTGGATCTGGCTCAGGCTCAAGCTGATCGCCGACGCCGGCCTGGTCGGCCTGCCCAACGCCGGCAAGTCGACCTTCCTCGCTTCCGTCACCGCGGCCAAGCCCAAGATCGCCGACTATCCGTTCACCACGCTGCATCCGGGCCTGGGCGTCGCCCGCATCGATGCGCGCGAGTTCGTCATCGCCGACATTCCCGGCCTGATCGAGGGCGCCCATGAGGGCGTCGGCATCGGCGACCGTTTCCTCGGCCATGTCGAGCGCACGCGCGTGCTGTTGCATCTCGTTTCGGCGCAGGAAGAGAACCCGGGCAAGGCCTACAAGGTCGTACGCGGCGAGCTCGAGGCCTATGGCCACGGCCTGGCCGAGAAGATCGAGGTCGTGGCGCTCAGCCAGGTCGACACGCTCGACCCGGACACGCGCAAGAAGAAGGTCGCTTCGCTGAAGCGCGCCGCCGGCCGCGCCCCGATCCTGCTTTCGGCCGTTACCCGCGAGGGCGTCGAAGAGACCCTGCGCGCGCTGATGAGCGTGGTCGAGGAAGCGCGCCAGCCAAGCGGCGACGTCGCCCCCGCCGATGCGCGCTGGATGAAGTAGGCCCGACGGACATGACCATTCCTTCGCTTCGGACCTACAAGCGCATCACCGTCAAGATCGGCTCGGCGTTGCTGGTCGACCGTTCGACCGGCCTCAAGCGTGACTGGCTGGCCTCGATGGCCGACGATATCGCCACCCTAACCGAGACTGGCGCGGACGTGCTGGTCGTCTCGTCGGGTGCCATCGCGCTCGGCCGCACCATCCTCGGCCTCGGCAAGCGGGCGCTGAAGCTCGAGGAGAGCCAGGCAGCCGCCGCCGTCGGCCAGATCGAGCTCGCCGGCGCCTGGTCGGATGCGCTCGGCCGCAAGGGGCTCAAGTCGGGCCAGATCCTGGTGACGCTCGGCGATACCGAGGAGCGCCGGCGCTACCTCAATGCGCGGGCGACCATCTCGACGCTGCTCAAGATGAAGGCAGTGCCGGTCATCAACGAGAACGACACGGTAGCCACCACCGAAATCCGCTACGGCGACAACGACCGTCTGGCCGCCCGCATGGCGACGATGATGGGGGCCGACCTCCTGGTGCTGCTCTCCGACATCGACGGGCTCTACACCGCCCCGCCGGCACACGACCCGAACGCGAAGTTCATTCCCGTCGTCGACCGCATCACGCCCGACATCGAGGCGATGGCCGGGGCTGCGGCTTCCGAGCTGTCGCGCGGCGGCATGCGCACCAAGCTCGACGCCGGCAAGATCGCGACCGCATCGGGCACGGCTATGATCATCACCGCCGGCACGCGGCTGTCGCCGCTGATGGCGATCGAGCGCGGCGAACGCGCCACCTACTTCCGCCCGAGCGGCAATCCGGTGAAGGGCTACAAGACCTGGATCGCCGGCCAGTTGGAGCCGGCCGGGCGACTGACCGTCGATGCCGGTGCGGTGGGCGCGCTGCTGTCCGGCAAGTCGCTGCTGCCCGCCGGCGTCAGGCTGGTCAGCGGCAATTTCTCGCGCGGTGACACGGTGGCGATCCTGTCGCCCGAGGGCCGCGAGATCGCGCGCGGGCTGGTTGCCTATGACGCAGCGGATGCCGTAAGGATCGCAGGGCTGAAGTCGACGGAGATCGAGACAGTGCTCGGCTACGAGGCGCGTTCGGCGATGATCCACCGCGACGACCTGGTCGTCAGCCACGCGGACGCGGTGCCGGCGCAGGCGGAAGGGTGAGGATATGCTGAAGGCGCACGAGAGCCAGGACACGGCGCGGCTGATGGCCGAGATCGGCCGCAGGGCCCGGGCCGCCGCGCGCCCACTCGCAGTCGCCAGCGCCGAGCGCAAGCATGCCGCCCTGATCGGCATGGCCGACGCGATCCTGCGCCGTGAGCACGAGATCCTCGACGCCAACGCCATCGACGTGAAGAACGGCGAGGAGGCGGGGCTGAGCGGCTCGTTCATGGACCGGCTGAAGCTGACGCCCGGCCGCATCCGCGACATGGCCGACGGCATCCGGGCGATCGCCGATCTCAGGGATCCCGTCGGCGAGATCATCGCCGAGTGGGACCGCCCCAACGGCCTGCACATCGAGCGCGTGCGCACCCCGCTCGGCGTCATCGGCGTGATCTACGAGAGCCGTCCCAACGTGACGGCGGATGCCGGTGCGCTGTGCCTGAAGGCCGGCAACGCGGTGATCCTGCGCGGTGGTTCGGATTCGCTCAATTCGTCGCTTGCGATCCATTCCTGCCTGGTCGAGGGCCTGAAGTCGGCAAACCTGCCCAAGGATGCGATCCAGCTGGTGCCGGTGGCCGACCGCGCCGCCGTCGGCGAGATGCTAAAGGGCCTGGCAGGCAACATCGACGTGATCGTGCCGCGCGGCGGCAAGAGCCTGGTCGAGCGCGTGCAGAACGAGGCGCGGGTGCCGGTGTTCGCCCATCTCGAGGGCATCTGCCATCTCTACATCGACAAGTCGGCCAAGCTCGACATGGCGGTGGCCATCGCCGTCAACGCCAAGATGCGCCGGACCGGCATCTGCGGCGCGGCGGAGACGCTGCTGATCGACCGTGCGGTTGCCTCGTCCCATCTGGTGCCGGTGCTGGAAGCGCTGCGTGCGGCAGGGTGCGAAATCCACGCCGACGAGGACGTGCTGGCGGCCTTTGCCGACGCAAAGCCCGCTACCGAGGCCGACTGGTCGACCGAATATCTCGACGCCATCATCTCGGCCAAGCTGGTCGATGGCATTTCGGGCGCCATCGAGCATATCGAGACGTTTTCCTCGCACCACACCGAGGCGATCGTCGCCGAGGACGCCAAGGCGGTGGAGCGCTTCTTCAACGAGATCGACTCGGCGATCCTCTTGCACAACGCCTCGACGCAGTTCGCCGACGGCGGCGAGTTCGGCATGGGTGCCGAGATCGGCATCGCCACCGGCAAGATGCATGCGCGCGGGCCGGTCGGGGTCGAGCAACTGACCTCGTTCAAGTACCGCGTGCGCGGCAGCGGCCAGCTCAGGCCGTGACGACAAGCATCGGGTCGGTGTGACGGCTTTGCGCGCAATCACCCCCCTCTGCCCAACCGGGCATCCCCCCCTCAAGGGGAGGGCAATCGGCTATGGATGTTTGGATAGGCTGCGGTGGCCGTGTACCCCCACCCCTAACCCCTCCCCACAAGGGGGAGGGGGACGAGTTCGCCATCGTGTTGGCCAAGATGATCGAAGATTGGCGCTGGACGGTCGTGTCGTGAGGTTCCCCTCCCCCTTGTGGGGAGGGGTTAGGGGCGGGGGTGCCTAGCACTATGCTCTCCCCTTCCAGTCCACCAGTTCCCCAGAAATACCTGCGCATGCCGCATGCGATGAAGGGCATGCAGGTCGGGCTGTTCGGCGGGTCGTTCAATCCGCCGCATGCGGGCCACGGCCTCGTCGCCGAGATCGCCATGCGTCGGCTGCAGCTCGACCAGCTGTGGTGGATGGTCACCCCCGGCAACCCGCTGAAGAGCACGCGGGAGCTCGCGCCGCTCGCCAGGCGCATCGAGTTGTCGGAGCAGGTGGCCAAGGATCCGCGCGTCAAGGTCACGGCCTTCGAGGCGAGCCATCACGTGCGCTACACCGCCGACACTCTGGCGCTGATCAAGGCGCGCAATCCGGGCGTCGATTTCGTCTGGATCATGGGCGCCGACAACCTGCGCGACTTCCACCGCTGGCAGCGCTGGCGCCAGATCGTCATGACCTTCCCGATCGCGGTCATCGACCGGCCCGGGGCGACGCTGTCGTTCCTGTCGTCGGTCGTCGCCAAGACCTTCGACCATGCCCGCGTCGACGAGGGCGACGCGCCGCGGCTGGCGCGGATGAAGGCCCCGGCCTGGACCTTCATCCACGGGCCGCGTTCGCTGCTGTCGTCGACGGCGCTGAGGAACGGGACGGCCAAGGAAAAATCCTAGTGATTTGCGCAACTCCAGACGGAAAACCGCGGCACACTTCCTTGGAATTGCGCTAGCTCTTGACCGGAATCCAGAGCTTGTAGCCGCCATAACCGGTCACCGGGTCGAAGCTCTTGGGATAGAGCTCGAAATTGGGGCCGTCGGCGGCCTGATGTCCCGATGTCGGCAGCCACTTGTTCCACACCGTGTTGGTGATGCGGCGGATCATCGAGATGTGGTCGGTGGTGGCGAACACGGCATAGCGCTGCGGCGGGATGCGCAGGCGGCTGAATTCCGGCGTCAACTCCGAGAAATCGGAGACCTCGACACCGGCTATGAACTCGAAGCTGTCGTCGTCGAAGTTGCAGCAGACGCCATAGCCGGTCATGCCCTTCTGGCCCGGCACGTTGCCGAAATGCGGTCCGAAGCGCTGCCAGAGCGAGGGGATGGCGTGGCTCGTCTCGCAGGTGTAGCGCTCGCCGAAGCCGGCCACGAGCAGCGCGTCGCGGTCGACGAAGCGCGGCTGGGCGAGATTGTCGACAAAGGATTCGTCCATCTTGATGGGCTCCACGATTTGAGGCTGGGGCACGGTGCCGTTCGCGCGCACCTGCTCGGGTGTGATCCCGAAGCGGTCGCGGAAGGCCCGGGTGAATGCCTCATGCGAGCCGTAGCCGGCGTCGAGCGCGACCGCCAGGATGTCGGGCGCGCCGTCGGCCAGTATGCCGGCCGCCTGCGTCAGGCGGCGGGCGCGGACATAACCCATGACCGAGCGGCCGGTGGCGGCACCGAAGGCACGGGACATATGGAAGCGCGAGACCCCGCCTATGGCGGCGACCTCGTCGAGCCCGATGTCCCCGGCATAGTGGCTTTCGATGAACCAGATGGCTTTCTGAACGGGGGTCATTGGCGTTTCCGGCATGAGGACGCCCCCGATATGCCTGCTGGCGGGACGTCCCGTTTGATCGTGCTTGCTGCTCAGCGCTTTTTTGCGCCGCTGTCGATGGCGAAAACGCTATCCGCCCGCTTTTGATCCAGCCCGCTCTATTGGCCAAGCCAGCACGGCCCATGTCGCAATTGCGGCTGCGCAAGGGCTGCTGGCAGGCGAAACTCGCCGGATGGATCAGCGCGACGACGTGACAGCTGCGGACGAGGGGGGCGAGCGGACGCCGGCAATCGCCGTCGCCGGCGTGATTGCGGCGATGGCGCTGGTCGCCGTCGGCAACGGCCTGATGTTCGGCTACATCCCCGTCAGCCTTGGCGCCGCGGGCTATGCCCCGACCTGGGCCGGCTCGATCCTCACCGGCCTCTCCGCCGGCGGGCTCGCCGGTTGCCTGCTCACCGGCACGCTGGTGCGCCGGGTCGGCCATGCCCGCGCCTATCTGGTGTTCTCGGCGCTCATCGTGCTGTCCAACGCGGTGATCGGCGCCGGCATCTATCCGCTCGTCTGGATCGGCGCGCGGGCGCTCTACGGCTTCGCCATATGCGGCATGTTCATCGTCGCCCAGAGCTGGCTCAACGATGCCGTCGGCAACGACATACGCGGGCGGGTCATGGCGATCTTCTACGTCGCCTATGTCGTCGGCCTGGGCGGCGGCTCGTTCCTCTTGCGTTTCGTCGACATCTCCAATGCCGAAGCGCCGCTGCTCGGCATCGCCTTCAATGCGATCTCGATCCTGCCCGTCGGGCTCACGCGCCTGCGCCAGCCGCCTGCGCCGCGGGCCGCCTCGGTGGCGCTGGCGCGTGCCTGGCGCATTTCGCCCGTCGGCGTCGCCGGCATGCTGGCGGTGGGCGGGCTATCGATGATGATCGCCGGCTTTGCCCCCATCCATGCGACGGCGATCGGGCTCGACCAGCAGGAGGTGGCGACGCTCCTGTTTGCCATGCCGCTGGGCACGCTTCTGTTCCAGATCCCCTTCGGCTGGATTTCCGACCGCACCGACCGGCGGTTCGTGCTGGTGGCGGCCAGCCTGCTCGTGGTCGTCGCAGGCCTCGCGGCAAGCCGCTTCGACGGCAGTGCCCTGCCGATCATGGTCGCGATCTACATCGTCTGGAGCGGTGCGAGCGAGTCGATCTACTCGCTTGCCAATGCGCATGCCTCCGACCGCGCCAGCAAGGACGATCTCGTGGCGCTGTCGAGCAGCATGCTGTTTGCCTGGTCGCTTTCGGGTTTCGTAGTGCCCGGCATCGGCACGCTCCTGACGGCGGCCTACGGAACCCAGGCGTTCATGTATGTGGCGATCGTTATTGCCGCCGCCTACTCCGCCTTCGTGCTCTGGCGCCTGCGTACCAGCCGTGCAGTGCCTGCGGGCGAGGCGGGCACGTTTTCGCCCATGGCGGCGCAGGTGCCCCCGTCCATCGACCCTTAGCCGACGTTGCGGGCCGGATCCGATGTCGCGCAATCAGGCCGCATGTCGGCCTTTGTCTTGAAACTGTCGCCCAACTCTGCCTATCTAAATGGTGTCACTCTGAGTTTGGGGTGATTTGGTTGTTCTTGTCGGAAAGGAAAGACACTGAGAACAGCACTGCGGAAGAAGGCGGAAATCCTGCCTTCGCCGGCCGGGATAAGCGAGATTGACGCTGTCTCCCGCGCCCTCAAGACGGTCCTTGACAGTCTGGAAGACTCCAAGGCCGAAAACATCGTCTCCATCGACATTCAGGGCAAGTCCAGCCTGGGCGACTACATGGTCGTTGCCTCGGGCCGGTCGCACCGTCACGTCGCGGCGGTCTCCGACCACCTGCTCAAGGCGCTCAAGGATGCCGGCTTCGGCAATGCGCGCGTCGAGGGCTTGTCCGGCGCCGACTGGGTGCTCGTCGACACAGGCGATGTGATCGTCCACGTCTTCCGTCCCGAAATCCGCGAGTTCTACAACATCGAAAAGATGTGGCAGGCGCCGGATCTCGAGGAAGAAACGGTTCACTGAGCCGTCACGTCGGGGATGAAGGTCTGGATACATGCCGTGGGCCGGATGAAAGCCGGCCCCGAGAAGGAACTCGCCGACCGCTATCTCGACCGCTTTGCCAAGAGCGGCGGGTCGCTTGGCCTCGATTTCGGGGGCGTGACCGAGATTGCCGAGAGCCGGGCGCGCGACGTCGACGAACGCCGCCGCGAGGAAGCCGACAGGCTGAGGTCGCAACTTGCCGCGGGCACGGCGCTGATCCTCCTCGACGAGCGCGGCAAGAACCTGTCGTCCCAGCAATTTTCCGACCAGATCGCCGCGCTCCGCGACAGCGGCCAGCGCGGGCTGATGATCGCCATCGGCGGCCCGGACGGCCATGACGAGGCGCTGCGCAACGATGCCCGCCTGCTGATCTCGTTTGGCGCCGCCACCTGGCCGCACCAGATGGTGCGCATCATGCTTGGCGAGCAGCTCTACCGCGCCTCGACCATACTTTCGGGACACCCCTACCACCGCGCATGATCGCTTGCGACAGGCTCCCGAGCGCCCGCAAATTCGACAAAATGGCCGGCCAATCGTCGCCTCTCGCGGCAATGCCCGGCGTTATGGTTGATGGTTCGTTAACGATGCCGCCGCTAAGGTCGCGAGCTTAAAACCGGATCATCTGATGGCGCGGAAATTTCCCCTGAAGGCGTGGCGCAGGCCATGCCGCGGCGTGCTCGCCGCGGCGCTGATCGCGCTCGCCTCGGGCGCCGCATGGGCGCAGGTCGGTCCACCCCTGCCGGACCCCGACCGGACGCGGTCCGAACTCGAGGCGGTTGCCCGCGACATCCAGGTGTCTGCCGACCGGCGCGAGAAGCTGTCGGCCGAGATCGCCCAGATGAAGAAGGACTATGCTTCGATCACGGCAGCACTCATCCAGTCGGCCAAGACCGAGCGCAAGCTCGCGCAGGATATCGAGGACATCGCCGGCAAGGTCGATGGCCTGAAGGAGCAGGAGTCGGGCATCCGCAACTCGCTCACCCTGCGCCGCGGCGTGCTGGCCGAGGTGCTGGGCGCGCTGCAGCGCATGGGGCTCAACCCGCCGCCGGCGATCCTGGTCAAGCCGGAGGACGCACTGTCGTCAGTGCGCAGCGCGATCCTGCTCGGGGCTGTGGTGCCGGAACTGCGCTCCGAGACCGAAATCCTCATGGCCGACCTCAAGGAGCTGACGCGGGTGGTCACCTCGATCGAGGCCGAGCGCGACCGCCTCAAGACGGCGATGACCGCGCAGGCGGGCGAGAAGGAGCGCCTCGACCTGCTCCTGGCCGCCAAGGAGCGGCTGCGGGGTGAATCCGAGACCGCTCTCGCCGAGGAGACGAAGAAGGCTGCCGAACTGGCCGCGCGGTCGGAAAGTCTCAAAGATTTGATCGCCGCCCTCGACAAGCAGGCATCGAAGAAGGCGGCCACCGCCGAGGCCGGGCGCAAGGCTGCAGAGGCGACAGCAGGAAAGACCAACGAGCCGGTCGTGCCTGAGGTGCCGGAAGCCAACCAACTCGTTGCTTCCGCTCCGTTTTCCGTGCTGCAGGGACAGATCGCGCTGCCGGTCACGGGACGCATAAAGCGCCGGTTCGGGACGGACGACGGTAGCGGCGGAACCATGTACGGGGACATGGTTGCGACACAATCGGGCGCCATCGTGACGGCTCCGGCGGATGGAAGTGTTCTTTATGCGGGGCCTTTCCGCTCCTATGGTCAACTCTTGATCCTCAATGCCGGCGACGGCTATCATGTCGTTCTGGCGGGGATGAGCAGAATCAGCGTCGCGCCGGGTCAGTCCGTTCTTGCAGGCGAGCCGATCGGTGCGATGGGAGAGGCGAGGGTGGCGAGCACCTCTGCCTCGGGAAATGCGAATGCGACGCCGGAGCTGTATGTAGAGTTCCGCAAGGATGGAAAACCCGTCGATCCGGCCCCGTGGTGGGCGGACCGCACCTCTGGAAGGACGTGAAATGATGCGTAAACTGTCGCTTCTGCTTGCCGGAGCGCTGATGGGTGCCTCAGCGATGAGCCTCGTTTACGGCGCGCCCGGTTCGACGGCGAACGCTGCAGGCTCCGAAACCTACCGCCAACTCGCCATCTTCGGCGACATCTTCGAACGCGTGCGCGGCCAGTACGTGACCCCGCCGGACGAGAAGGCGCTGATCGAGAATGCCATCAACGGCATGCTGACCTCGCTCGACCCGCACTCGTCCTATCTCAACGCCGAAGCCGCCAAGGATATGCGCGTCCAGACCAAGGGTGAGTTCGGCGGCCTCGGCATCGAGGTGACCATGGAGAACGAGCTGGTCAAGGTCATCACCCCGATCGACGACACGCCCGCCGCCAAGGCCGGCGTGCTTGCGGGCGACTACATCTCCAAGATCGACGACGTGGAAGTTCGCGGCATGACGCTGAACGACGCGGTCGAGAAGATGCGCGGCCTGGTCAACACCTCGATCAAGCTGACGATCCTGCGCGAGGGCGCCGACAAGCCGATCGAGCTGTCGATCAAGCGCGACATCATCAAGGTCAAGGCGGTCAAGTTCCGCGTCGAGAACGACGTCGGCTACATGAAGATCACGTCCTTCACCGAAAAGACCTATGACGACCTGCAGGATGCCATCAAGCAGATCGAGAAGCAGATCCCCGCGGATAAGCTCAAGGGCTTCGTGCTCGACCTGCGCCTCAACCCCGGCGGCCTGCTCGACCAGGCGGTGAGCGTGTCCGACACCTTCCTCGACCGTGGCGAGATCGTCTCGACCCGCGGCCGCGACCCGAAGGACATCACCCGGTTCGATGCACGCAGCGGCGACGACATCGGCGGCAAGCCGCTGATCGTCCTGGTCAACGGCGGTTCGGCGAGCGCCTCGGAGATCGTCGCGGGTGCGCTGCAGGATCATCGCCGCGCGACCGTCGTGGGCACGCAATCCTTCGGCAAGGGCTCGGTGCAGACCATCATCCCGCTGGCCGAGAACGGCGCGCTGCGCCTGACCACGGCGCTCTACTACACGCCGTCGGGCAAATCGATCCAGGGCAAGGGCATCACGCCCGACGTCAAGGTCGACCAGCCGCTGCCGGCGGACCTGCAGGGACGCGACGTGACCCGCGGCGAGTCGGCACTCAAGGGCCACATCAAGGGCGCGGAAGAGAGCGACCAGGGTTCGGGTTCGGCAGCCTACGTGCCGCCGGAGCCCAAGGACGACATCCAGCTCAACTACGCGCTGGACCTGCTTCGCGGCATCAAGACCGATCCGTCCTTCCCGCCCAATCCCGAGAAGGCAGTGATGAACAACCAGTAGGGCCCGCCGGCGAAAGGCTGGCCTGCTCGACCAGGCAATGCAATGCTGCCGGGACCGCAAGGTTCCGGCAGTTTGATTCGGGGGCCGGCTTCGGCCGCAGGATACGGCGTGGTGCAGATCGACAAGGACATCGACCGTCCGCTCGGGCAGGGGCTGCGTCCGCCTTCGGACACGCGGCGCGCGCCCGTGCTGCGCAAGGGAGCGGTTGTCGCCGGCCTGTGTGCCGCCGCGGTCGCCGCCGTGTCGGTCATGATAGCGCTGCGCGAGCAGCCGTTTCGCATTCCCGAGACCGCGGCCGTCGTCCAGCCCGAGCCCGCGCCCATCGCCGCGAAACCCGAAGTGGAATCCAAGCCGCCGGCCACCGGTCGCGGCGACGGTCCGGCCATCATCAAGGTGAACCCGCCGGCAGGCGAAAGCGGCGTCGTCGTCATCCGCGATCCGTCTGCGGTCGGGCAGAACCTCAGGGTCGCGCATCTGCCCGACCAGGCCCTGGTCGAGGACAGCCCGACGGGACCGCTGCCGGTTCGTGCTGCCGACGGCCGCCGCCCCTTTGACGTCTACGCGCGGGCCTGGTCGGGCGCGCGCGGCGCCAGGATCGCGATCGTCATCGGCGGGCTCGGCCTGTCGCAGACCGGAACGCAGGAAGCGATCGGCAAGCTGCCGCCCGAGATCACGCTTGGCTTCGCGCCGCAGGGCAACAGCCTCGGTCGCTGGATGCAGGCGGCGCGGCGCGAGGGCCACGAGATCGTCATGCAGGTTCCGCTCGAGCCTTTCGATTTTCCGAACGTCAATCCCGGCCGCAACACGCTCAAGGTTGATGCCAGCACGGACGAAAACCTGAAGAACCTGCGCTGGGTGCTGTCGCGCACGACCAACTACACTGCGGTCATGAACTACATGGGCGCGCGGTTCTCGACGAGTCCAGAGGCGATGGGCGTGATGATGGCGGAACTCGGCAAGCGCGGCATAGGCTATCTCGACGACGGCTCCTCGGCGCGCAGCCTGGCGCCCGAGACGGCGCTCAAGAACGGTGTGCCGTTCGCCGCGGGCGATGCGATCATCGACGCCGTGCAGGAGCGCGGCGCGATCCTGGACAGGCTCGACGAACTGGAGCGGACGGCGCGCGCCAAGGGGTTCGCCGTCGGCACCGGCAATGCCTTTGGGCTTACCGTCGACGCCGTGGCAGCGTGGGCCAGCGAAGTGCGCAGGCGCGGCATCGAGATCGTGCCGATCTCCGCCGTCGCCAGCGACCCCGAACGAGGATAGCAATACATGCCGAAGAACAAGGTCGACCCGCGGGACCTGCCCTACCGTCCCTGTGTCGGGATCATGGTGCTGAATGTCCGGGGGCTTGTCTGGGCCGGCCGGCGCATCGCCGAGCCCGACAGCGAGCTGTCGAACACCGACCAGCTCTGGCAGATGCCCCAGGGCGGCATCGACAAGGGCGAGGAGCCCTATCCGGCAGCCATGCGCGAACTCTACGAGGAGACCGGCATGCGCAGCGTGTCGCTGCTCGCCGAAGCGCCCGACTGGATCAACTACGATCTGCCGGAACATCTGATCGGGGTCGCGCTCAAGGGCAAGTACCGCGGCCAGACGCAGAAATGGTTCGCGTTCCGCTTCGACGGCGACGAGAACGAGATCGCCATCGACCCGCCTCCCGGTGGGCATTCGGCCGAGTTCGACCGCTGGGCATGGAAGCCGATGCGCGAACTGCCGGAGCTGATCGTGCCTTTCAAGCGCAAGGTCTACGAGGAGGTGGTCTCCGCGTTCAGGCACCTCGTTCCATGACGGGCTTCTCGCGCGTCGTTCGTATAACCATTTGACGGACAATCGTTCTTTCAGCGTCTGGGCCGGCGACCAAGCGCCACCCTTGACAAGCGATGCCCGGTCGGCAACCCTTTGGCGATGTGCAATTTCGCTCACATCGGCAGCTTTGCCCTGTTTCGGGTCTGCCCCATCGCGGGATCCTAGCCCCGGCTCGGTCGCCATGCGACGTCCGGGCCTTAGGGGCATTTTCTCCAACGCATAAGATCATTTGCACCTGACCGCTTCGCGGTCCGGTCTGAACACACACACATCCGCGTTGGCGGATGACTGGTCGCGCGCATTCCCGCAAGCAGCGCTGGCCGGACGAAATTCATGAGGTCTGCATTGCGCCAGAACATCAAGCAGCGCCGCGAGCACAATATCGTGGTGAGCGAAAACGACTACGCCCGGCTGACCGGCCTTGCCGAATCGAGCCTCGACCGCCTGCCCGAGATCGCCGAAGAACTGTTGTCCGAAATGGACCGCGCCAAGGTGACGCCGCTCAGCCGCATCCCGGCCACCGTCATCCGCATGGGTTCGAAGGTGACGTTCCGCAGCGGCGACGGCGAGGTCAAGACGGTGACGCTGGTCTATCCCGGCAAGGCCGACATCGCCGAAGGCAAGATTTCGATCCTCACCCCCGTCGGCGCGGCCCTCATCGGCCTGCGTGAAGGCCAGTCGGTCGCCTGGACGTCGCGCGACGGTCGCCGGCTCGAGTTCGAGATCGTCTCCGTCGAGGCGCCGCGCGACGACGCCAACTGAGAAGCTTCCCGATTTCCCGAACGTTGCAGGCGCAGAGCCGATGGCCGCGCCCGTGGAGATGCGTCATGACCCGATGTCAGCTGACGACCAAGGACTTTGCCATCGTCAAGACGATGCTCGACCGCCTGGCCTGGTCCGGCGGTCCGCTCGTCGACCTGTTGCGCCGCAAGCTCGCTTCGGCACAGGTGGTGTTTTCGAATGAAGCCGATCCCGACGTGGTGACGCTGAACAGCCGCGTGATCTTCACCGTCGATGGTGGCGCGCGCCATACGCGCGTCGTCACGCAGGGCGCTACGGACGGGATGGTAGGCCTGACCATGCCGATCACGGTGCCGCGCGGGCTGGCGCTGCTCGGATTGCGCAAGGGGCAGTCGATCGTCGTCGACTGCGGCCGTGGTGCCGCCGAGACCATCCATGTCGCCGACATCCTCTACCAGCCAGAGGCGGCGCGGCCTGAGACGGCCACACACGAACCCAGTGCTGCGATGGCGGGTCGCCGCTTCCCGGTGCTGGTGTTCAGCGCCGACGAGCGGCAGCCACTTGGCGTGCGGCAAAAAATCCGGCACATCTCGGACAGTGGCGACGATCCCGGGCCTTCCGCCGCCTGAGGCCGCGCCAACCGCGGCGTCGGCTTGCGGGGTTCGGACATGCGCATGGAGACCGATGCCATGCGCCTACTGGGGGCGCAATGAGGGTTGTGGTTATCGGCGGCGGCGTGATCGGGGTCACGACCGCCTACTACCTCGCCGAGGCCGGGCATGAGGTGGTCGTCTTCGACCGTCAGAAAGGCCCGGCCCAGGAGACCAGCTACGCCAATGCGGGCGAGATTTCGTCCGGTTATGCATCGCCACTGGCCGCGCCCGGCGTGCCGCTCAAGGCACTCAAATGGCTGTTCACCAAGGACGGCCCGTTCGTCTTCCGCCCGAAATTCGATCCCAAATATTGGCTCTGGCTGGCCAGGATGCTGGGCAACTGCACGGCAGAGCGCTACGCGGCCAACAAGGCGCTGATGATGCCGCTGGCCGAATACAGCCGCGACATGCTGCGCGTGCTGCGCGAGGCGACCGGCATTTCCTACGACGAGGGCAGCCACGGCACGCTGCAGCTGTTTCGTGCCCAGGAACAGTTCGATCGCGCCGCCGCCGACGTTGCGATGCTCGACAGGTTCCAGGTGCCTTACGAAATTCTCGATGCCGAGGGCTGCATCGCCGCCGAGCCGGGATTGGCCGGCGCGCGCGACAGGATCGCCGGCGGCCTGCGCCTGCCCGACGACGAGACCGGCGATTGCCGGCTGTTCACGGAACGGCTGGTGGACCTCGCGGCGAAGCGCGGCGTCACCTTCAGGTTCAACAGCCGGATTTTTCACTTCGACATGGAGGGCGGCAAGGTGGTGCGGGCCGCCGCCTCCGGCGGAATGGGCGATGCCGATGCCTTCGTTCTCGCGACCGGCAGCTACACCGAGCGCTTCATGCGCAAGCTGAAGCAGCGCGTGCCGATCTATCCGCTGAAAGGGTATTCGCTGACGGTTCCGATCGCCGACGAAGGTGCCGCGCCTGCGTCGACGGTGATCGACGAAACCTACAAGGTCGCAATCACCCGGCTCGGCCGCCGCATCCGGGTCGGCGGGCTGGCGGAATTGTCGGGTTTCGACCTGACCCTTCGCGAACAGGCCCGGGCGCAGCTGGAGCGGTCGCTGCGCGAACTGTTCGGGGTCGGCGACCTGCGCGAGGCGAGCTATTGGTGCGGGCTGAGGCCGATGACGCCCGACGGGCCGCCGGTCATCGGCAGGACGAAAATCCCGAACGTCTACGTCAATGCCGGCCACGGCATGCTGGGCTGGACCATGGCCTGCGGCTCGGCCAAGGTCATGGCCGACCTGATCTCCGGCCGCGAGCCGGAGATCGACGCGAGCGGGCTGGGGCCGCAGCGCTACTGGTCCTGAGGATCAGGCCACCTTCCTCAGCGACCGCGGCGCTTCCGCCGACTGGTACATCGAGATGGTGTGGCCATCGGGATCGGCAATGTCGGCCGACCAGCCGCCCGGAAGTTCGTAGACGAAGCGGTGCGGCAGTCCTTGCCTGTCCGCAGCTTCGCAGGTCGAGACCGCGAAAGGCTGCTCGCGCCGGCGCCGCCGAATGGCTGTTCGCGCATCGAAGGCGGCCCCGTGCCGCAAGGCTCCTTCCAGCCAGCGCCGGTTCTCGGGCTTGTTGAGGTCGGTTCGGCCGGCCTCAACGGCTGCGACGAGCACGGTCTGCAGCAGGTCCTCCGCCTCGTCGGCTCGGCGCGAGGCGCGCCTGGCCTGGCGCAGCAGTTCGGTACAGGGGCGGGGCAGCAAGCCAACCTCCTCACATCGGCGCGGCAAAGTTAGCGGATGCGTGAGATTGTCGGAAGAGCCTCAGACGAACAGCGCCCGCTCGCGCTCCACCGCCTTGGTGATGAAGCCCGCCACGGTCTGGATGCGGCGCAGCGGCCGGACGGACTCGTGATAGACCAGCCAGTAGGCGCGCCGGATGGGCGCGATCGCCGTCACCGGCACGACCTCCGGGACGGTGCGGGCGATGAAGGTGTGGAGGATGCCGATGCCTGCCCCCGAGCGTACGGCCTCGACCTGGCCGAGGGCCGACGAGATCGAGAAGGCCGATTCCCAGGTCGGGCTGAACTCCGCCGCGTAATCGAGCGAAGGGCTGACGACCAGATCGGGCACGTAGCCGATCAGGCGGTGATTGGACAGGTCGATCCGTCCCGTAGGCAGGCCGTTCTGCTCGACATAGGCGCGCGAGGCGAACAGCCCCAGCGAATAGTCGACCAGCTTCACCGCCACGAGGCGCCCCTCGCTCGGGCGCTCGGTGGTGATGGCGATGTCGGCTTCGCGGCGCGACAGCGAGAATGTGCGGGGCACCGGCACGAGCTGGATCTTGAGGTCGGCGTGCTGGGTGGTGAGGGCGCCGAGCCGCTGCGCCAGGAAGGCGACGCCGAAGCCGTCGGGCGCGCCGATGCGTACCGTGCCGGCCACCTCGTCGCCCTCGCCGGCGATCTCGGCGCGGGCGGTCAGCATGTCGGCTTCCATGCGTTCGGCGATCTCGAGGAACCGCTCGCCCGCGGGCGTCAGTTCGCTGCCGGTGGTCAGGCGCCGGAAGAGCTTGGTCTTCAGCGCGTCCTCGAGGGCCGCGACCCGGCGCGAAACCGTGGCGTGGTTGAGCTCAAGCCGCCGCGCCGCGCCGAGGATCTGGCCGGTGCGCGCGACGGCGAGGAAGATGCGGACGTCATCCCAGTTCATGCGGCCTCCGTCGACATGGATGCTTCTCCTCCGGCATGGGTCGGCAAATTCTACTATGCACGAAATCGCATTCAATGCGACTTAGGGCTATAATTCATGCACAACGGTTGCGTTTGCCCTCGCGTTGCAAAGGCCGTCGCAAAGCGGGACAATGGGCCACCAACAAGGAAATGGGAGAGAGCAGATGGTCGATTACGGTCATTTCATCGGCGGCAAGCGTGTCGCCGGAACCAGCGGGCGCAAGCAGGACGTGATGCAGCCGATGGACGGCACGGTGCGCGCCACCGTCGCACTCGCCTCGGCGCAGGAACTGCGCGCCGCCGTCGAGAACGCCAAGGCGGCACAGCCGGCCTGGGCGGCAACCAATCCGCAGCGCCGCGTGCGCGTGCTGATGCGCTTCCTCGAACTGGTCAACAAGGAATACGACGCCCTCGCCGAACTGCTGGCCCGCGAGCACGGCAAGACCATCGCCGACGCCAAGGGCGACATCCAGCGCGGCCTCGAAGTGGTCGAGGTCTGCATCGGCGCCCCGCACATGATGAAGGGCGAGTTCACCGACGGCGCCGGCCCCGGCATCGACGTCTACTCGATGCGCCAGCCGCTCGGCGTCGTCGCCGGCATCACCCCGTTCAACTTCCCGGCCATGATCCCGCTGTGGAAGATCGCGCCGGCAATCGCCTGCGGCAACGCCTTCATCCTGAAGCCGTCCGAGCGCGATCCGGGCGTGCCGCTGCGCATCGCCGAACTGTTCATCGAAGCCGGCCTTCCCGCCGGCATCCTCAATGTCGTCAACGGCGACAAGGAAGTGGTCGACGCCATCCTCGACGATCCGGACATCAAGGCCATCGGCTTCGTCGGCTCGACCCCGATCGCGCATTACATCTACTCGCGCGGCACCGCGTCCGGTAAGCGCGTGCAGTGCTTCGGCGGCGCCAAGAACCACATGATCATCATGCCCGACGCCGACATGGACCAGACCGTCGACGCGCTCATCGGCGCCGGCTACGGCTCGGCGGGCGAGCGCTGCATGGCGATCTCGGTCGCGGTTCCGGTCGGCAACGACACTGCCAACCGGCTGATGGACAAGCTGATCCCGCGCGTCGAAAGCCTGAAGGTCGGCCCGTCGACCGACTCCTCGGCCGACTTCGGCCCCGTCGTCACCCGCGAGGCGCTGGAGCGCATCAAGGGTTACGTCGACATCGGCGTGAAGGAAGGCGCCAAGCTCGTCGTCGACGGCCGCGGCTTCAAGATGCAGGGCTACGAGAACGGCTTCTACATGGGCGGCTGCCTGTTCGACAACGTGACGCCGGAAATGCGCATCTACAAGGAAGAGATTTTCGGGCCGGTCCTGTCGGTGGTGCGTGCGCCGACCTACGAGAACGCCATCAAGCTCGCCAACGACCACGAGATGGGCAACGGCGTCGCCATCTTCACCCGCGACGGCGATGCGGCCCGCGACTTCGCCTCGCGCGTCCAGGTCGGCATGGTCGGCGTCAACGTGCCGATCCCGGTGCCGATCGCCTACTACACCTTCGGCGGCTGGAAGGCGTCGTCCTTCGGCGACCTCAACCAGCACGGCCCGGATGCATTCCGCTTCTACACCAAGACCAAGACGGTCACCTCGCGCTGGCCGTCGGGCGTCAAGGACGGTGCGGAGTTCGTCATCCCGACGATGAACTAGGCCGACGGTTCCCTGTTTGCGCGTCCTCGCCGCGATGCGGCTGCGGGCGCGCGGCGGGGCATCAAGGACGGCGCCGAGTTCGTCATCCCGACGATGAACTGAGACCCGCCACGAACCGAGACCTGCCACGAGGTCTTCAAGAGACAACGGCCCGGACGATCGTCCGGGCCGTTTTTGCGTGGGGCTTGTGGCGCGTTCGCGAACTCACCATATCGATTCATGTAGGAACGCGATGGCGCGTTCCCGGACGACAGACCGGAAACCAGAAAGGAGCGACGCGATGAAGACGTCGGGCCCGGCCTGGAGCGCTCCGGCACCTTGAGGCTGCCCATATGCCTCCCTTTGCCGGATCGCGAAGGCGAAGGAGGTGCCACATGGCACGCTATTTTTCGTTTCGATGGATGAGGATTGCCGCCGTCGCCCTCGTGGCGATGGTGGGTGCGAACACGGCACAGGCGCAATTCGTCTGCAGCGACCACGACGACCTGGTGGCGCGGCTGGCCGAAGCGTTTCAGGAGAAGCGCATCGGCTACGGCCTGGCCGGCGACGCGGCGATCATCGAAGTCTTCGTGTCGGCGAGCGGCACCTGGACGATGCTGATGACCGACGTCAGGGGTCGGAGCTGCATTGTCGCGGCCGGCGATGGCTGGGAGAGCATCGGGGCTGTGACAGTCACTGGGCGTGGGGCATAGCTGGATCGGCCCCGGCATCTTCGGCGCCACTGCGACCTGTGCAGTGGCGTGTCGGATTGGTCGGCCTTGAACATCGGAGGCTGCCGAGATAAAGTAGTGTAATTTACTACAATATGGTGCTGGAATGGACGAGACGATTTCGGCCGCCGATGCAAACCGTGAATTCTCCCGCCTCCTGCGCGAAGTTCGCGACGGCAACAGCTTCCTGGTGACCAGCCATGGGCGCCCGGTCGCGCGCATGGTGCCCGCCACACAACCCGGCCCCTTTCAGAACACTGCCAAGCAGCTTCTGCTGGATCGATTGCGTCGACAGCCTGCCGTCAACGCCGGGCGCTGGAAGCGTGAAGAGCTTTACGACGGCTGATGCGGCTCGCACTGGACACCAACATCCTGGCCTATGCCGAAGGTGTCAACGGCGCCGCGCATGCGGCCAGGGCAGTCGGCCTCCTTGCACGCGTCCCGGAAGATGAAACCGTGGTGCCGGTCCAGGCCCTGGGCGAACTCTTCACCGTGCTGGTGCGCAAGGCAGGCAGAAGCCCATCCGAGGCCCGCGATGCGATCCTGCAGTGGCGTGATACGTTTACCGTCGCGGACACCACGGCTGAAGTTCTGCTCAAGGCAGCGGAAGTGGCCACCGATCACCGCCTGAGCATCTGGGATGCCGTCATGCTTGGCGCCGCTTCCAGCGCCGGCTGCCGGCTGCTGCTGTCCGAGGACATGCAGGACGGCTTCACATGGGCAGGGGTGACGGTGGTCAATCCGTTCGCGGACCAACCGAATCCGCTGTTGGCGGCGATGCTCAAGCCATAAGTCTGGCCTAGAGCGCTTCCGCTTTTCTTCGAATCGCGGAAACGCTCTATCTCTTTGTTTTGACGCAATTCCGGACGGAAAACCGCTGCGCACTTTTCCTGGAATTGCTTTAGCGTGTCGCGGCCGCCTCGGCATGGCCGCG
This sequence comes from Aminobacter sp. BE322, assembly GCF_050433525.1. NCBI lineage: Bacteria > Pseudomonadati > Pseudomonadota > Alphaproteobacteria > Hyphomicrobiales > Phyllobacteriaceae > Aminobacter > Aminobacter sp. BE322. Next base: position 215,193 of record NZ_JBNPXB010000004.1, read on the forward strand.
CAGCAGCGACATCAGCCGCTCGGCCTCGGCGGCGGCGCCGTCCTCGTCGTGCTCGAGGATCGACCGGATGAGCGCCACATGGTGTTCGGCCGAGGCGGCGAGGCCGGCCTCGCGCTGGTAGCGGAACCAGAATCGGCGGCTGTGGGTCTGCAGCGGGGCGGCGAGGCGCGCCGCGAAGCCGTTGTCGGCGGCCAGCGCCAGCGCCTCGTCGATCGCCTTGTCCGCGGCGAGGAAGGCAAGCACATCGGCTGCGATCACCGCCTTCTGCATGGCGAGCGCCGCTTCATGGAACTGGCTGGCGGCGTCGCGGGTGACGAAACGTGCGGCCGAGCGCGCCAGCACCACCTCGACGCCGCGGCGCGCATCGAGCACCCGAAGCCAGTCGCCGGGGTGCAGGGGCACGATCGCCAGTCCGGCCCGTGGCCTGATCTCGACCAGCCCCTCCCAGGCAAGGCGCTGGATCGCCTCGCGCACCGGCGTGCGGCCGAGGCCCAGCCGCTCGATCAGCGTGCCTTCGGTGGCGATGCTGCCGGGGGCCAGCTCGAGGGTCACGATCAGCCGTTCCAGCTCGCGGTGGGCGCGTGTCGCGGCCGGTTCCAGTTTCTCAGCCGCCATGATCGAATCCATTGAAAGAAAAATGATATATTTTTGATATATCAGAATAGAATCCGGAGGGATAGCATTGGCTTTGGAATGATATATTACAAATATATCAAGCCTACACAGTCAAATGGAGCGCTGCGCGCCCCGCCGATCGAGGCCGGACGAGGCGGCCTGGTACCGTTCGATCGGCACGGACCGATGCTGGCGGATGCCCGGGAATCGGGCTGATGAAGACGACGGTAGAGATCACCGGCGGACAGTGTCCGCTCGACGTCGCCCCATCGTGTCCAGGGCATCACGCTGGTGGAAGTGCTCCGCGCCGGCAGTGCCTTCATCTGTCGTTGGCAGGCTGTCCAAGGGCGGCTCGAAGCGAGGTCGAGCTGGCTGCCGGGCCGGAGGCATGCCGTCGCTCGGAGGCTGGGCATGCATGGCGGACCGAGCACGGCCTTGATCGACAAGCCGCGATCTGCCTGCCCTTGGGTCATAGTAAAATAGTCGAATTCTGGGCATCGGGAGCGGCCGTTATGTCTAGACAATCTTAGGAGGGATATCGGCAAAGCGACGCAAGGAGTTGTTGCGGTTGGGCAGTTCGGCGCTACATTCTTCGACAGTGGCGCGCAAAGTTGCCGGAATCGGCAAGGACATTGCGTTGAGCCAATGTTAGGTTCGCGATGGTCCAGGGCCTGGACAGCATAAAAACATGGGTGGCCGCAAAGGCCGTCCGACAAGGCGCAACGGTGCTGAAAAATCACGTTGCAATCCAGGCTCGAAACTTTAGGACTAGGGGAAATACGAAAAGGAACGCGGGCATGGCGCGACGTTCCAGGGGAGCTGCATTCATATGCAATATTTCGTCCAGCAGATGGTCAATGGGCTGACGCTGGGGTCCATCTATGGCCTCATCGCCATCGGCTACACGATGGTCTACGGCATCATCGGCATGATCAATTTCGCCCATGGCGACATCTTCATGCTCGGGGCCTTCGTCGCCCTGATCGTGTTCCTGATCCTCACCGCGATGTTCTATTCGGTGCCCGTGGTCGTGGCCCTGCTCATCATGATGGTCGTGGCGATGCTGATGACCAGCCTCTACAACTGGACCATCGAGAAGGTGGCCTACCGGCCGCTGCGCGGGTCGTTCCGGCTGGCGCCGCTGATCACTGCCATCGGCATGTCGATCGCGCTGTCGAACTTCGTGCAGGTGACGCAAGGGCCGCGCAACAAGCCGATCCCGCCGATGGTCAGCCAGGTCTACAATGTCGGCGGCATCTCGATCTCGCTGAAGCAGATCATCATCGTCATCGTCACCGTCTCGCTGCTGGCGCTGTTCTGGTACCTGGTCAACAAGACCTCGCTCGGCCGCGCCCAGCGCGCCTGCGAGCAGGACCGCAAGATGGCGGCACTCCTCGGCATCGACGTCGACCGCACCATTTCCATCACCTTCATCATGGGCGCTGCCCTTGCCGCCGTCGCAGGCACGCTGTTCCTGATGTATTATGGCGTCGTCGCCTTCTCCGACGGCTTCGTGCCGGGCGTCAAAGCCTTCACCGCAGCAGTTCTGGGCGGCATCGGGTCGTTGCCGGGCGCCATGCTTGGCGGTCTGATGATCGGCTTCATCGAAAGCATGTGGTCGGCCTATTTCTCCATCGACTACAAGGACGTCGCGGCGTTCTCGATCCTTGCCATCGTGCTCATCTTCCTCCCCTCCGGCATCCTCGGCCGGCCTGAAGTCGAGAAGGTCTGAGAAACATGGCCAATATCGCCCAAGCCACACGCGAAGATACCGCCACCCCGATCCAGCGCGGCCTTCGCGAGGCGCTCCTTGCCGGCGCCATATCCTTCGGCCTGTTCTTCCTCTTCATCGGCCTCAAGACCGACCAGAACATCCGCAACGAGCTGATCCTGGTCCAGCGCTGGGGCACGCTCGCCATCATCGTCGGGCTGGTGATGCTTGGCCGCTTCGTCATGACGGCCTTCGTCCGGCCGGCCATCGAGCGTCGCAAGGCCGAGCGCGCCAAGGCGGCACCGGTGGCCGAGGAGGCGGGCTTCGTTCGCAAGAACTTTTCCAAGATCGGTATCGGCGTGCTGCTGGTCTACCCGATCGTCGTCGTCCTCTTGCTTACGTTGATCAACGGCTCGCTTGCCGGAGGTTTCCAGGGCTCGCTCAAGTGGGTCGACAATTTCGGCATCCAGATCCTGATCTACGTGATGCTGGCCTGGGGGCTGAACATCGTCGTCGGTCTCGCCGGCCTGCTCGATCTGGGTTACGTGGCTTTCTATGCAGTGGGCGCCTATGCCTATGCGCTGCTCGCCACCCAGCTCGGCTGGTCGTTCTGGATCCTGCTGCCGGTTGCCGGCATCATGTCCGCCTTCTGGGGCGTCATGCTGGGCTTCCCGGTGCTGCGCCTGCGCGGCGACTACCTGGCCATCGTGACGCTGGCCTTCGGCGAGATCATCCGCCTGGTGCTGATCAACTGGCGTGAAGTGACCAACGGCGCCGCCGGCGTCTCCGGCATCCCGAAGGTCAGCTTCTTCGGCCTGATGTCGTTCAACGTCTCCGACCCGAACTACATCGCCAAGGTGCTCGGCATCGCCCAGTCCGGCGCCTACTACAAGATCTTCCTCTACTACCTGATCCTTGGACTTGCGCTGCTGACGGCCTTCGTCACCATCCGCCTGCGCCGCATGCCGGTGGGGCGTGCCTGGGAGGCGCTGCGCGAGGACGAGATCGCCTGCCGCTCGCTCGGCATCAACACCACGACGACCAAGCTGACGGCCTTTGCCACGGGCGCCATGTTCGGCGGGTTCGCCGGCTCGTTCTTCGCCGCCCGCCAGGGCTTCGTCAGCCCCGAGTCCTTCGTCTTCATCGAGTCGGCCATCATCCTGGCCATCGTCGTGCTCGGCGGCATGGGCTCGCTGGTGGGCATCGCGGTCGCCGCGGCGGTGATGATCGGCGGCACCGAAATCCTGCGCGAGATGGAGTTCCTGAAGCTCGTCTTCGGTTCGGACTTCACGCCCGAGCTCTACCGCATGCTGCTGTTCGGCATGGCCATGGTGGTCGTGATGCTGTGGAAGCCGCGAGGTTTCGTCGGCAGTCGAGAACCCAGCGCCTTCCTGCATGAGCGAAAGGCCGTTTCCGGCGCCTTCACCAAGGAAGGTCACGGCTGATGAACGCGAGCGTTTCCATGAACAAGCCGATCCTCGAGGTCGAACATCTGTCGATGAAATTCGGCGGCCTGGTCGCCATCGGCGACCTGTCCTTCGAAGCCAAGCGCGGCGAGATCACCGCGCTGATCGGGCCGAACGGCGCCGGCAAGACCACCGTCTTCAACTGCATCACCGGCTTCTACAAGCCGACCGAGGGCATGATCCGCTTCAACGGCCGCGAGGGCGGGGAATTCCTGCTCGAGCGCATGCCGGACTTTCAGATCACGGCCAAGGCCAAGGTGGCGCGCACGTTCCAGAACATCCGCCTGTTCTCGGGCATGACCCTGCTCGAAAACCTCTTGGTGGCGCAGCACAACAAGCTGATGAAGGCCTCGGGCTACACGGTGATGGGGCTGCTCGGCCTCGGCGGCTATCGCAAGGCCTCGGCCGAGTCGATCGACCTTGCCAAGCACTGGCTGGAGAAGGCCGACCTGATCGATCGTGCAGACGACCCGGCCGGTGATCTGCCCTATGGCGCGCAGCGCCGGCTCGAGATCGCGCGAGCCATGTGCACGGGCCCCGAACTGCTCTGCCTCGACGAGCCGGCGGCGGGCCTCAACCCCAAGGAGTCGCTGGCGCTCAACACGCTGCTCAACGACATCAGGGACAATACGGGCACGTCGATCCTGCTCATCGAGCACGACATGTCGGTGGTCATGCAGATCTCCGACCACGTGGTGGTGCTGGAGTACGGCCGCAAGATCTCGGACGGCGATCCGCTTTCCGTCAGGACCGACCCCAAGGTCATCGCCGCCTATCTCGGCGTCGACGACGAGGAGGTCGGCGAGGTGCTGGTCGAGGTCGGCGACGAGCAGGTCATCGAGGAACTCGAGGGCGTGCCGGATCCGGCCCATGGTCCCAACACATCCGCCTCGATGATGGCCGGCCCGGTCAGCGAGACCGTCGTTCATACCGACGGCCATGGCGAGATCGTGCCGGTCTCCAGGGCTGCCTCGAAAGCGGCGCAGGTAGAGGCACTGGCCACCAAATCGGCAAAGCCTGCCGCGGCCAAGGCGGAAAAAGCTCCGGCCGTCGGACTGATGTCGGCGCCGGCCGCGAAGCCTACGAAAGCTGCTCCCAAGGCAGTTGCAGCCAAGGCGGCAAAACCTGCGGCGGCCAAGCCGGCTGTCGCCAAGGAGCCGGTCAAGCCAGCTGCCAAGGCCGCACCGGTTCAGGCTCCGAAGAAGCAAGCTGCCAAGGCCGAAGCGGCGAAGGCCGCTCCCGCGCCCAAGGCTGTGGCAAAGGCGCCAGCGAAGGCCGCTTCGTCAGCCAAGCCTGCGACTGCGCCCGCGAAGCCGGCAGCCAAGCCTGCCAAGGCCGCTGCAGTGCCAGCGGCGAAGCCTGCGAAGGCAGCGGCCAAACCGGCGGCAGCCAAGCCGGCGGCAGCCAAGCCTGCCGCGCCCAGGACGATTGCCAACACGCTGTCCGCGCCGCGCGGCGGCGTCGCCGACCGGCTGATCGACATCAAGGGCATCGGGCCGGTCAACGAGAAGAAGCTCAACGAGCACGGCATCTTCCATTTCGACCAGATCGGGGCGTGGAAGAAGGCCGACATCGCGGCGGCCGAGGCCTATCTGGCCTTCGACGGCCGCATCGAGCGGGAAGACTGGGTGGGGCAGGCCAAGGCGCTGGCGCGTGAAGCGGCCAAGCCGGCGAAAGCCAAGCGCGGAGGTGGCAAGTGACGGCGAAGACCTTGCTCGACATCAGGGGCGTCGAGACCTACTACGGCAATATCCGCGCGCTCAACGGCGTCAACGTGTCGGTCAACGAGGGTGAGATCGTCGCGCTCATCGGTGCCAACGGCGCCGGCAAGTCGACCCTGATGATGACCATCTTCGGCAGTCCCAGGGCGCGCCGCGGCACCATCAACTTCGCCGGCACCGACATCACCGAAATGCCGACGCACGAGATCGCCAGGCTGCGCATCGCGCAGTCGCCGGAAGGCCGGCGCATCTTCCCGCGCATGACGGTGATGGAAAACCTGCAGATGGGCGCGAGCCTCGACAACCTCAAATATTACAACGAGGACGTCGAGAAGGTGTTCGCCCTGTTCCCGCGGCTCAAGGAGCGCATCGGCCAGCGCGGCGGCACGCTGTCGGGCGGCGAGCAGCAGATGCTGTCGATCGGCCGCGCACTGATGGCGCGACCGAAGCTGCTCTTGCTGGACGAGCCTTCGCTGGGTCTCGCGCCGCTGATCGTCAAGCAGATCTTCGACGCCATCCGCGAGCTCAACCGCACGCAGGGGCTCACCGTGTTCCTCGTCGAGCAGAACGCCTTCGGCGCGCTCAAGCTCGCCACGCGCGGCTATGTCATGGTCAACGGCGTCGTCACCATGAGCGGCACCGGCAAGGACCTTCTCGCCGATCCCGAAGTTCGCGCCGCCTATCTCGAAGGCGGCCGCCACTAGGAGTGAGCATCATGCAGGGCATTCTCTACGAGGAAGCCTCGATCTGGCAGTTCTTCTTCGTCACCTGCCTGCTGGGCGGTTGGGCGGCCTGGATGACCGGCCGCGCCTGCGCCCAGACCTGGCGGACCTTCGGCAAGCTGGTGCTCTACATCCTCGGATTGGGCATCGGCATCCGCTTCATTCACCATGCGCTGTTCGGCGGCACGATGTTCTCGCTGCAATACTACGTGGTCGACACCATCGTGCTGCTCATTTTCGCAACGCTTGGCTATAAATATACGCGCACCAACCAGATGGTGAAGCAATACCATTGGCTTTATGAAAAGGCCTCGCCTCTTTCTTGGAGGCCAAAGTCCTGAGGGGTCACCACACGCCGATTCGCCATGAATCGGCGTGACAACTGCCGGAAAATCGGCAAACTCACCTTTCTGCGATATGGGTGGGCATCGCATGAAAGAACATCCACGCCCACTCAAAAATGGGAGTGTTTCAATGAAAAAATCACTTTTGTCGGCAGTTGCGCTGACCGCGCTCGTGGCGTTCAGCGGCAGCGCATGGGCCGAAATCATCATCGGCGTCGCTGGTCCGATCACCGGTCCCAACGCCGCTTTCGGAGCGCAACTCCAGAAGGGCGCTGAGCAGGCCGCGGCGGACATCAATGCGGCCGGTGGCATCAATGGCGAGCAGGTCAAGGTCGTCGTCGGCGACGACGTCTCCGACCCGAAGCAGGGCATCTCGGTGGCCAACAAGTTCGTCGCCGATGGCGTGAAGTTCGTGGTCGGCCACTTCAACTCGGGCGTTTCGATCCCGGCCTCGGAAGTCTACGCCGAGAACGGCATCCTCGAGATCACTCCGGCTGCGACCAACCCGAAGTTCACCGAGCGCGGCCTGTGGAACACCTTCCGCACCTGCGGCCGTGACGACCAGCAGGGTGGCATCGCCGGCGCCTATCTGGCTTCGAAGTTCAAGGACGCCAAGATCGCCGTCATCCATGACAAGACACCTTACGGCCAGGGCCTCGCCGACGAGACCAAGAAGGCGATGAACGCTGCAGGCGTCACCGAAGTCATGTATGAAGGCGTCAACGTCGGCGACAAGGACTTCTCGGCGCTGATCGCCAAGATGAAGGAAGCCGGCGTCTCGATCATCTACTGGGGCGGCCTCCACACCGAAGCCGGCCTGATCATCCGCCAGTCGGCTGACCAGGGCCTCAAGGCCAAGCTGGTTTCGGGCGACGGTATCGTCTCCAACGAGCTCGCCTCGATCGCCGGTGACGCCGTCGAAGGCACGCTCAACACCTTCGGTCCGGACCCGCGCCTGATCCCCGAGAACAAGGACCTGGTCGAGAAGTTCCGCTCGCAGGGCTTCGAGCCTGAAGCCTACACGCTCTATTCCTACGCTGCCATGCAGGTGATCGCCGGTGCGGCGAAGGCCGCCAACTCGGTTGATCCGCAGGAAGTGGCGAAGGCGATGAAGGAGAAGGGTCCGTTCAAGACCGCTCTCGGCGACATCTCCTATGACGAAAAGGGCGATCCGAAGCTGCCCGGCTACGTCATGTACGAGTGGAAGAAGGGCGAGGACGGCAAGTACACCTACGTCCAGCAGCAGTAAGCTCCTGCTTCCCTGAATGCGACAATGCCCGGCGCTCTGCGCCGGGCATTTTTTATTTGCCGGCGGGCAAGATCAGGCACCCTGACCCTGGGGAATTTAAATCGGTTTAATGGTGCGTATTTTTGGTTGCGCTGCAGCATAATCGCGCTAATCATTCGCCGCCCCTGAAATTCCGGAGCCTGGAGAGTTTACGTGCCGATCAGCAAGATCCTCGTCGCCAACCGATCCGAAATCGCCATCCGCGTGTTCCGCGCGGCAAACGAACTGGGGCTCAAAACCGTGGCGATCTGGGCGGAAGAGGACAAATATTCGCTGCATCGCTTCAAGGCCGACGAAAGCTATCAGGTCGGCCGCGGCCCCTGGCTTTCCAAGGACATGGGGCCGATCGAGAGCTATCTGTCGATCGACGAGATCATGCGCGTTGCCAAGCTGTCGGGAGCCGACGCCATCCACCCCGGCTACGGGCTTCTGTCGGAAAGCCCTGAATTCGCCGAGGCCTGCGCTGCCAACGGCATCACCTTCATCGGGCCGAAGCCGGAGACGATGCGCCGCCTCGGCAACAAGGTCGCGGCGCGCAACCTCGCCATCGAGGTCGGCGTGCCGGTGGTGCCTGCCACCGACCCGTTGCCCGACGACATGGAGGCGGTGAAGAAGCTCGCCGCCGCGATCGGCTACCCCGTCATGCTCAAGGCATCCTGGGGCGGCGGCGGCCGCGGCATGCGCGCCATCCGCAGCGAGGCCGACCTCGTCCGCGAGGTGATGGAAGGCAAGCGCGAGGCCAAGGCCGCGTTCGGCAAGGACGAGGTCTATCTCGAGAAGCTGATCGAGCGCGCCCGCCACGTCGAGGTGCAGATCCTCGGCGACACTCACGGCAACGCCGTGCATCTGTTCGAGCGCGATTGCTCGATCCAGCGCCGCAACCAGAAGGTCGTCGAGCGCGCTCCGGCGCCCTACCTGTCCGACGCGCTCCGCCAGGAGCTGTGCGGCTATGCGCTGAAGATCGCGCGCGAAACCAGCTATATCGGCGCCGGCACGGTCGAGTTCCTGCAGGACGCCGACACCGGCAAGTTCTATTTCATCGAGGTCAATCCGCGCATCCAGGTCGAGCACACCGTCACCGAGCAGGTGACCGGCATCGACATCGTCAAGGCGCAGATCCACATCCTCGACGGCTTTGCCATCGGCACGCCGGCATCGGGCGTGCCGGCTCAGGCCGACATCAGGCTCAATGGCCACGCGCTGCAGTGCCGCATCACCACCGAGGATCCGGAGCAGAACTTCATCCCGGATTACGGCCGCATCACCGCCTATCGCGGCGCCACCGGCTTCGGTATCCGCCTCGACGGCGGCACGGCCTATTCGGGTGCGGTCATCACCCGCTTCTACGATCCGCTGCTCGAGAAGGTCACCGCCTGGGCGCCGACCGCCGACGAGGCGATCGCCCGCATGCACCGGGCGCTGCGCGAGTTCCGCATCCGCGGCGTGGCGACGAACCTCACCTTCCTCGAAGCGATCATCACGCATCCGGCCTTCCACGACAATTCCTACACGACCCGGTTCATCGACTCGACGCCGGAGCTGTTCGCCCAGGTCAAGCGCCAGGACCGCGCCACCAAGCTGCTCAACTATCTCGCCGACGTGACCGTCAACGGCCACCCCGAGACGCGCGGTCGCGCGGTGCCCAACCCGGAGGCCGCGGCACCCGTCGTGCCTTGGTTCACCGGCGCGATCCCCGATGGCACCATGCAGAAGCTCGACGATCTCGGGCCCGAGAAGTTCGCGGCCTGGATGCGCGCGCAGAAGCAGGTGCTGATTACCGACACGACGATGCGCGACGGCCACCAGTCGCTGCTGGCCACCCGCATGCGCACGCATGACATAGCCAAGATCGCCGGCACCTATGCGCGGGCATTGCCGCAACTGCTGTCGCTCGAATGCTGGGGCGGCGCCACCTTCGACGTCGCCATGCGCTTCCTCACCGAGGATCCGTGGGAGCGGCTGGACAAGGTGCGCCGCGCCGCGCCCAACATCCTGCTGCAGATGCTGCTGCGCGGGGCCAACGGCGTCGGCTACACCAACTATCCGGACAACGTCGTCCAGCACTTCGTCCGCCAGGCGGCGGCCGGGGGAATCGACCTCTTCCGCGTCTTCGACTGCCTGAACTGGGTCGAGAACATGCGCGTTTCGATGGACGCCGTGGGCGCCGAGGGCAAGCTCTGCGAAGCGGCTATGTGCTATACCGGCGACATCCTCGACCCGAACCGCGCCAAGTACGACCTGAAATATTACGTCGGGCTCGCCAAGGAACTCGAGGCGGCCGGCGCCCATATCATCGCCGTCAAGGATATGGCCGGGCTGCTCAAGCCGGCAGCGGCGCGGGCGCTGTTCAAGGCGCTGCGGGAAGCCACCGATCTGCCGATCCACTTCCATACGCACGATACCTCGGGCCTCTCGGGTGCCACGGTGCTGGCGGCGGTCGAAAGCGGCGTCGATGCCGTCGATGCGGCGATGGACGCCTTCTCCGGCAACACCTCGCAGCCATGCCTGGGCTCGATCGTCGAGGCGCTGCGCGGTTCGGACCGCGACCCCGGCCTCGATCCCGAATGGATCCGCCGCATCTCGTTCTATTGGGAGGCCGTGCGCAACCAGTATGCTGCGTTCGAGAGCGACCTGAAGGGGCCTGCCTCGGAAGTCTATCTCCACGAGATGCCGGGCGGCCAGTTCACCAACCTCAAGGAGCAGGCGCGCTCGCTCGGCCTCGAAACCCGCTGGCACGAGGTGGCGCAGGCCTATCACGACGTCAACCTGATGTTCGGCGACATCGTCAAGGTCACGCCTTCGTCGAAGGTGGTGGGCGACATGGCGCTGATGATGGTGAGCCAGGAACTCACCGTCGCCGACGTCGAGAATCCGGCCAAGGACATCGCGTTCCCGGACTCCGTCGTGTCGATGCTGCGCGGCGATCTCGGCCAGTCGCCCGGCGGCTGGCCGGCGGCGCTGCAGAAGAAGGCGCTGAAGGGCGAGACGCCGATCGCCGTGCGCCCCGGCTCGCTGCTGAAGCAGGCCGACCTCAAGGCCGGTCGCAAGGACATCGAGGCCAAGCTGGGGCGCAAGCTCTCGGAGGACGAGTTCGCCTCGTGGCTGATGTATCCCAAGGTGTTCACCGACTTCGCCGGCGCCCAGGAAACCTACGGCCCGGTCAGCGTGCTGCCGACGCCGACCTATTTCTACGGCATGAAGCCGGAGGACGAGGTCTTCGTCGACATCGAGAAAGGCAAGACGCTGGTCATCCGCTGCCTCGCCGTCGGCGATGTCGACGAGAAGGGCATGGTCACCGTGTTCTTCGAGCTCAACGGCCAGCCGCGCCGCGTCAAGGTGCCGGACCGGGCGCATGGCGCGTCCGCCTCCAAGGCGCGCCGCAAGGCCGAGGCCGGCAACGACGCCCATGTCGGTGCGCCGATGCCGGGCGTGGTCTCGACGCTCGCGGTCTCGGCCGGCCAGCCGGTCAAGGCCGGCGACGTGCTTTTGTCCATCGAGGCGATGAAGATGGAAACGGCGCTGCATGCCGAGCGCGACGGCACGATCGCCGAAGTGCTGGTGCGCGCCGGCGACCAGATCGACGCCAAGGATCTGCTCGTCGTCTACGGCTGATGCGCGGTTACGGCTGATGCGCGGTTGCGTTCGGCCGGCTGTTAGCATCCCCTCACTGGTTCGCCCCTTCGACAGGCTCGGGGCGAACTGCATCCAGCTTCCAGGGGCTCAGAACAGTCCCTGGCCGGCCTTCGCCTCTTCGGCCACGCTGCGGCGGATGAGACTTTTGTACATGTAGCCGCGCTGGTCCTTGTAGACGACCGTGCACCAGTTGCAGCCGGTCTCGGCCTCGATCGCCGCATTTGCCGGCACGACGGCGATCACCTTGGCCTCGTCGACAGGTCCGTCGCGCAGATTGGCATATTTGACGACCTTGGCCGGCTGCAGGTCAGGCAACGGTCCATCTGCAGGATTGGCCTCTGCCTCTGCAGACTGCGTGCCGATCATGCCCGTGGTCTGCTCGAGCATGGCCACTTCCGCCTCGGTCTCGGCCACGTCGACGTCGATGGAGCCGCGCAGCCCTTCGGGCGCCATCGCGGTAGCCTCGGACGGCTGGCTGGTTTCGAGCAACGGCTCGGCTGCGCTCGATCCGCGCTCGTCCGGTCCGGCCGTTGCGGCTGCGTCCACGCTCTCGAAACGCGCCGTCACCGCGGACACCGGGGCCGCCGCAAGCCGAGCCGGGTCGAACTGCTTGCCGGCCGCAGCCGTGCCGCCCGAGGCAGTTGGGGCTGGCGAGGGTGCGGGCGCGGGCTTTGCAACGGATACCGATGCCTTCGAGCCGGTTGTCTGCGGCAATTTGGGGTGGGGCACGGCAGCGGTCTGGGTCGGGTCCGGCGTGGGATCGCTCCCGATCACCGCGCCGGCTACGACGATTGCAAGCGCCGCCACGCCGCCACCGGCGACGATCTTGGCAAGAAGGGGCGACATGCCGAACTGAGGCACAAGCCGGCGGGCACGGCGGACGTGACCGCCGAGCTGGTCTGAAATTCCGGCAAGCCGGAGTGCGGGGGTATTCATGGCACAGGACTCCACACTGGTGCGACCCGGCCACCAGCCGGCATCGACCCCCCAACCCGTAACGGCATGCAAGGTGCTGAACGCGCAAGCGGATGGTGTTGCCTGTCCCCGCCGCAGTTCCTCAGACGTTCGCCTACATGCGCTATTCGACGGAATTCGGGCAGTCGTTAACTTTTGTTACCGGTCTGGCCCAATGGTTGCGGGGACGCTTGCCTTGACCGGGAATTAAATCGATTTAAGGATTGTCTCCGATGGCGATGCAACTCGCCCGGGGATCGCTCGATCCCTATCACCTTCGAACCCAGGCACGGGCCGCCGGCTGAAGACGATTTCGGTCGCCATGTGCATGTGCTAGGAGCGCGCTCCATGAATGCCTTGAATGCCGATGCCAAACCCGCCTGGGCCCGCTGGGCCGTCGCTGCGGCCTTCTTCATCAACGGTTTCGTCACCGGAAGCTGGGCGCCGCAGATCCCGCTGCTCTTGTCCCGTCTCGGCATCTCCGAGTTCGTGCTCGGCCTGCTGATCCTCGTATTCGGGCTCGGCGCGCTGACGGCGATGCCCTTCTCGGGCTACCTGATGTCCAAGCGGGGGTCGCGGCCGGTGGTCATCGGCTTCGCCTGGGTCGTGGCGTTCGCGCTGCTGCTCGTGGCGCTGGCGCCCAACGTCTGGCTGGCCGCGGCAACGATGTTCATCTTCGGCGGGTCGATCGGCGCCATGGACGTCGCCATGAACGCCAATGCAGTCGCGGTCGAGAAGAAGCTGTCGCGGGCGATCATGTCGTCGTCGCACGGTTTCTGGAGCCTCGGCGGCTTCGTCGGCGGCGCGCTCGGCGGCATCGTGATCCAGAATTTCGGCCATCTCGTCCATGCCGGCATGGTCACGGCCGCGGCCGCGGCCATGACGGCGGTCGCGCTGCGCGGCCTGATCGCGGAAGACAAGCCGGTGGCGCACGAGCACCAGCATTTCCGGCTGCCGCGGATGCCGACCATCTATCTCGTCGGCATCATGGCGCTGTTTTCCATGGTCCCGGAAGGCGCCGTCCTCGACTGGGCGGCGCTCTACCTCAAGCAGGAACTGGGCGCCGACATCGCCACGGCCGGCTTCGCCTTCGCCGCCTTCTCGGGGATCATGGCGCTGATGCGTTTCCTCGGCGACGGCGTGCGCAACCGCTTCGGCGCGGTGAACACGCTGCGGGTCTCCGCGCTGCTCGCGGCAACCGGCATGCTGGCCGCAGGCTTCGCGCCGAACCCGTGGATTGCCATCGCCGCCTTCGCGATCTGCGGCCTTGGCGTCGCCAACATGGTGCCGATCGCTTTTTCTGCCGCCGGCAACCAGCCCGGCGTACCGCCCGGCATCGGCATGAGCGTCGTCACGACCATGGGCTATTCGGGCATCCTGGTGGCACCCTCGGCGATCGGCTTCGTTGCCCAGTTCACCGGCTTCGCACCGATCTTCGTAACCCTGTCGGGGCTGCTGGTCGTCGTCTGCCTGATGGCCAGCCTTGCGCGGCATGCCGACTTCAGGGCGGTGGCTCAACCGGCTCCGGCCGAATAGAGCTTCGGTTCCTCGCGGTAAGGCTCCGGCGCGACTTTTCCTGGAATTGCTCCGGCTCGAACCGTCAGATCCTTCCCAACAGCAGCAACACCAGCAGCACGACGAGCAATATGCCGACGATGCCCGACGGTCCGTAGCCCCAGTTGCGGGAGTGCGGCCAGGCGGGCACCGCGCCGATCAGGATGATGAGGAGCAGGGTGGTGAGGGTCATCTCGTCCTGCCTCGTCTTGTGATTGCGTCGAGGGTTGAACGCAAAAGGCCGCCCGGGCGTTCCGGGCGGCCTTCTTGTGGGGGGCCGTCGGCGTGCCTACTCGGCAGCCTTCGGAAATGCCGTGGCGGGTTCGCCTGCCGCCGGTGCGGCCTGCTCTTCCTGCTTCTTGCCGCGGCGGAACAGCCGGCTGATCCAGCCGCGCTGGCCCGGCTTGCGCTTTTCGCGCGTGAACACCATCAGCATCGCCGGCGTCACCACCAGCGTCAGCACGGTGGCGAAGGACAGGCCGAACACGATGGCCGACGACAGCGCGATCCACCACTGGGTCGAGGGCGCGTTGATGGTCGTTTCCTGGTGGAATATCTCCAGGCCGAGGCCGAAGGCGATCGGCGCCACGCCCAGGATCGCCGACAGGGCCGTCAGCACCACCGGCCGGGCACGCTCGCGGCAGGTCTGCAGCACGGCGTCGAGCTTGCTCCAGCCTTCATCGCGCAAGCGGTCATAGGTGTCGATCAGCACGATGTTGTTGTTCACCACGACGCCGGCCAGCGCGATCATGCCGATGCCCGACATGACGATCACGAAGGCCTGGCCGGTGAGCAGCATGCCGAGCAGTGCGCCGACGGTTGCCATCACCACGCAGGTCAGCACCAGCACCACGCTGGTGAACTTGTTGAACTGCGCGAGCAGCACGATGAAGATCAGGAAGATCGCCGCGCCGAAGGCGTTGCTCAGGAAGGCGCTGGCTTCGGCGCTGTCCTCGTTGGAGCCGGCCAGCTTCCAGTCGATGCCGGGCTGCGCCATGTCCTTGACGACCTGGCTGACCTCGCCCTGGACTGCCGCGACCTGGAAGCCGGAAGCGACGTTGCCCGAAATGGTGATCGTGCGCTTGCCGTCGATGCGGTTCAGCACGCCGACCGTGGGCTCGGGCTTGCGCGACACGAAGTTCGAGATCGGCACCGAACCTTGCGGGGTGACGATGCGCAGCTGGTCGAGCGCCGAAAGCGTGCGGCGGTCTTCCGGCAGCCGCAGCCTGATGTCGACTGCGTCGTCGGCGCCGGCCGGACGATAGTCGGTGAGCTTGAGGCCCGTGGTGACCAGCTGGACCACAGTGCCGACCGCCGTCGGGCTGACCCCGTACTGCGCGGCCTTCGAGCGGTCGACCTCGAGCGCCCAGTCGATGCCGGGAGGGGGCAGGCCGTCGGAGACGTCGATGACGCCGGGCACCTTGGTGACGGCCGCCGCGACCTTCTTGGCGTAGTCGTTGAGCCCGGTCGGGTCGACGGCCGACAGCTGCACCTGGATCGCCTTGCCGCTGGGCGGGCCCGCGTCGGGCACGCGCACCTCGACGTCGACGCCAGGGATGCCGGCCATCACCGTGCGCAGCTCGTCGAGGATGACATGCGCCGACTTGCGTTCGCGCCAGTCGATGAACTCGTACTGGATCACGCCGACGACGTCCTCGGGAATGTCCTGGCCGCCGCGCGACTTGCCGGAGCGGGTATAGACCGACTTGATGCCTGGCCAGCCGAGGATCCGGTTCTCGGCCTCGCGCGTGGCGGCGTCCATCTCGTCGAGCGAGAGGTTGCCGCGTGCGTGCACGTAGAGCAGGCCGTAGTCCGGCTCGACCGTCGGGAAGAACTCCACGCCGTTGCCGAACTTCACGTAGGAATAGAAGCCGCCGGCGAGCAGCGCGAGGGTGAGCACCAGCGCCGTGATCGGATAGTGCACGGCCTTCTTGACGACGGCCATATAGGCGCCGTCCTTGAGATGCTCCTCCTCATGGACCGGAGCCTTGGCGAAGATCGCTCCGAGCGTGGGTGCGAAGATCAGCGCATAGGCCATCGACGCCGCCAGCGTGACGATCAGCGTGATCGGCAGGTACTTCATGAAGTCGCCGATGATGCCGGGCCAGAACAGCAGCGGCGAAAAGGCGGCGATGCGGGTCATGGTGGCGGCGATCACCGGGCCGGCCATGCGCTTGGCGGCCAGTTCGAACGCTTCCTCCTTGGGCATGCCCTCGGACATGCGGCGTTCGGCGAACTCGGTCACGATGATGGCGTCGTCCACCAGCATGCCGACCGCCAGGATCAGGCTGAACAGCACGATCATGTTGATCGTGTAGCCCATCAGCGCCAGCGCCAGGATGCCCATCAGGAACGATGACGGGATGGCGAGGCCGATCAGCAGCGATGCCCTGCCCGACAGCGCGTAGAGGATGACGATGAAGACCAGGATGACCGCGATCAGCACGTGGTTCTGGAGGTCGGATAGAAGCTGGTTGACGAAGACCGACTTGTCCTGGGTGTAGGTGACCTTCAGCCCCGGCGGGGCGTTCTTCACGAACGCATCCGCGACCGCCTTGGCGCCTTCGATGGTCTCGACGATGTTGGCGCCGATGCGCTTCTTGACCTCGATCGCGATCGCCGGCTTGCCGTCGAGACGGGTGATGGTCTCGGCGTCCTTGAAGGTCGAGCGGACGGTCGCCAGGTCCTGCACGCGCACAACCGCGTTCGGCGTCGCGACGACGGGCAGCCGCGCCACGTCCTCGGGCGTTTCGATCAGGGCCGGCACCTTGACTGCGTACTTGCCTTCGCTGCCCTCGATCGCGCCGGCGGCGACGAGACTGTTGGACTGCCCGATGCCCTGGATCATCTGGTCGAGCTGCAGCCCGTAGGACGACAGCTTGACCGGGTCGATGATCGCTTCGACGAGTTCGTCGCGCGAGCCCTGCAGCGTACCTTCCAGCACGCCGGGCACTTCCTCGATCTGGTCACGCAGCTGCTTGGCCGCTGCAGTCAGCGCGCGTTCCGGCACGTCACCGGAAAGCGTGACGACGAGGACCGGGAACTCCGAGAGGTTGACCTCGTTGACGGTCGGTTCCTCGACGCCGGCCGGCAGGTCGCGCTTGGCGTCCTGCACCTTGTTGCGCGTGTCGATCAGCGCGTCGCCCAGGTCCACCGACGGGTCGAACTCGACGATGACGTTGGCGCCGCCCTGATAGGCGTTCGACTTCATCTCCTTGAGCCCTTTCAGGCTCTTGAGCTGGGATTCGACGGGGCGCAGCAACAGCCGTTCGGCGTCCTCAGGGGAGATGCCCTGATAGACGAGGCTCACATACATGATCGGAATGGCGACGTCCGGCTCGGCTTCCTTGGGGACCGCGCGGTACGCGAGCGTACCGGCGATCACCAGGAATATCAGTACCGATAGGGTCAGCCGCGAATTGCGGATCGCAAGCTTGACGATATCCATGGGTCACTGGGTCCCGGTTGCGTCTACGACGAGCTTCTTGACCATCGCCTCGTTGGCGGGCTGCGCCTGCACCTCGTCGCCTTCCCTGACCAGGTCCTGGCCGGCGACGATGATCCGTGCGTCGGCCGGAATGCCGCCGAGCAAGAGGCCCTTCTGCGTGTCGTCCACGAGGTCGATCGGGAAGAACACCACCTTCGAGGCGCTGTCGACGGCGCGAATCCCGAGATCGCCGTTCTCGCCCAATGTCACCACCGAACGCGGCAGCATCACGGCATCGACCGGCTTGGCGCGAATGGTGATCTCGGCGGTCATGCCGGCCGGGATCGTGCCGTCGGAGTTGGGGATCGCGATCTCGACCGGGAAGGTGCGGGTCTGGGCGGTGGCGTCGCGGCTGACATAGCGCAGCTTGCCCTTCACCACGTCGCCGTTGACCAGCTGCACCTCGGCTTCGTCGCCGATCTTGATGTAGCGCAGGTCGCGCTCGCTGATCTCGCCCTTGGCCAGGATCGGATCGAGGCTGAGGATGGTGGCGATTTCGGCGCCCTGCATCACCGAGCTTCCGAGCTCGACCTTGACGCGGTCGACGACGCCGTCGAACGGCGCCTTGACCTGGTTGCGCGCGAGCTCGGCTTCGGCCGCCTGCTGCTGGGAAAGCGCGGTCTGGTAGTTCGACCAGGCGCTGTCCGCCTGCAGTTTGGCCACCGAGCCGGTCTTGGTGAGCTTCTGCGCCGCTTCCCATTCGGCCTTGCGCTGGTCGAGCACGGCCTTCGCCGTGTCGACGGCCGCGGCCTTCTCCTCCGCGTCCAGCATCAGGATGAGGTCGCCCTGCTTGATGTGGTCGCCCTGTTTGACGGGCAATTCGGCAATGATGCCGGCGGCGCGGGTGGCGAGCGTGGCCCGCTTGTCCGCTTCGGTCTGCCCCGACAGGCGGATGGCACGGGCGTGATTGACGCGCGGCGGCGCAATTACCGCAACCTGGCGCGGCGGAGCCTTGGGCTGCTCGGCCTGGGCCGGCTTCTGTTCGGGCGCCGTCTGTGCGCTGCCCACCGAGGAGAATTTGCCGGTGCCCATCCAGGCCGCGAAGCCGACGAGCACGACCAAGGCTGCAAGCTTATGGAACCTAATCTTCGACATCGTCGCTATCCGTTAGGGACGGCTGCGGCTCACCGCCATCTTGCTTGGCACGTCGACCCGATATGGGGGCGTGCCACACCGCGTTCAATCCGTCATGGGGGCAGAGTGACGGAAGCGCCGTCTTCTACAACAAATGTGCAACGCAAAATAGTCAGAAAAAGTAATGGAAAGATCATGCTGACAAAACTGGCAGGAGTTGTCAGCGCGCGGCCGCCGGATTGGCGCGAAACGGCGGTTTCGCGGTCTGGTTGTGCCGTCAGGCCGCCGCCGGCTTGGGTCGCGTTGCCAAAAATTCGCGCACCCGCCGCCCCATCGTCGGGCCGCGCATCGGCTTGTAGCCGTCGTCGAGCTCGCCCGACAGATCGAGCGTAGCCGTCTTGCCCACCGAATCAAAGTTGTCTTCGAGCCAGTCGCTCGCAGCGTCCCTGCCGAGATCGCGCAAGTATTCGAGGAACGCCCATTCGGCGTTTATCTTCGAGGAGGCGGAAAGATCCTTGAAGGCTTCGTCGGCATCGATGCGATGCATGCGGATGTCGCGGAATTCGCCATGCGGCAGGCGCCCGACGGCGATCAGTTCCTTGACGAAGGCGATCGCCCGGAATTCACGCAGCAGGCCGGCATTGAAGGTGATCTCGTCGATGCGGTTCTGGATCTCGTTGGCGGTTCGAGGCGTCTGCTCGCGCACCACCGGGTTGATCTGGACGAGCAGCACGTCCTCGGTGTCATTGGCCTTGAAGAAGGGATAGATCGCCGGATTGCCGCCATAGCCCCCGTCCCAATAGGGCACGCCCTTGATCTCGACCGCCTGGAATATCTGCGGCAGGCAGGCCGAGGCCATCACCGTGTCGAGATCGATCTCGCCGTCGCTGAAGACGCGCAACTGGCCCGTCTCCACATTGGTCGCCGAGATGAACAGGTCGATCGCCGTGCAGGCGCGGACGTTGCCGAAGTCGATCTCCTCGGCCACCACGTCGCGCAACGGGTTGAGATTCATCGGATTGGCGAGATAGGGCGAGAATACCCGCGACATGGTGTCGAACCAGATGTAGCCGGGCGTGTTCTCGATCGACCAGTTGCCCCACAGCACGTCCCAGGGCGAGCGCTGGACCGGGCTGAAGCGGCCCTTGCGCGCGACCGCCCGCCAGAAATCCTCGAGCTTCTGGCGGGCGCCGTCGCGCCCGCCGCGTACCCAGCCATCGGCGAGGGCGACGGCGTTCATCGCGCCCGCGCTGGTCCCCGACACGGCCCTGATGTCGAGCCTGCCGTCCTCGAGCAGCCGATCGAGCACGCCCCAGGAGAAGGCTCCGTGCGAGCCTCCGCCCTGCAGCGCGACGTTGATCGGCTTGGTTTGATCCGCCTTGCCGTTGCCGTTCATGCGTTCGTCCAGTCTTTGGCCCGATCGATTATTGCGCGGTCCAGCCGCCGTCGACCGAGATGTTCGTGCCGTTGATCTGTGCCGCAGCCGGCGAGGCGAGGAAGACGGCGGTGGCCGCGACCTGCTCGACCGTCACGAATTCCTTGGTCGGCTGGCGGTCCAGCATGACCTCGCGAACCACGGTGTCGCGGTCCATGTCGTGCGCCTTCATCTGGTCGGGGATCTGCGCCTCGACCAGCGGGGTCAGCACGTAGCCCGGGCAGATCGCGTTGCAGGTGATGTTCTCGCGCGCCACTTCCAGCGCCACGGTCTTGGTCAGGCCCATGATGCCATGCTTGGCCGAGACATAGGCGGACTTGTAGGGCGAGGCGACGAGGCCATGGGCCGACGCGACGTTGATGATGCGGCCGCCGCCGCGCTTCTTCATCAGCGGGATGGCTGCGGCGATGGTGTGGAAGGCCGAGGTCAGGTTGATGGCGATGATCGCATCCCACTTGTCGATCGGGAACTCCTCGACCGGCGCGACGTGCTGGATGCCGGCGTTGTTGACCAGGACGTCGACCGATCCGAATTCCTTTTCTGCCTTGGCGACCAGTGCGCGGCATTCCGCGGCCTTGGACATGTCGGCCCGGATGTAGACGACTTCGGCCTTGTGCTCCCTGGAGAGCTTTTCGGCAAGCGCGTGGTCGGCGGGCGTGTCGGAGAAGGAGTTGATGACCACGTTCAGGCCTTGCCTCGCAAATGCCTCGGCGATGGCGAGGCCGATGCCCGAGGTCGAGCCGGTGACGATGGCGGTCTTGCGCGTGCTCATTTGAAGTCCTTCCAGGTCGTTTGATGTTGCGCTGCAACATATATGTCCTGTGCGGCGCAATAAAAGCACCGCAGGCGCACGCTTTCGTGAAATCGTCGTGGGGGTTCGCGAATTTCTACCAGCTGTCGTAGGCCGGGCACTCGGCATCCGGCAGGCGCGACAGCAGGAGCCGCTTGTCGTCCTTGCCCGGCGTCAGCTCGATTGAATCCGCCTCGTCCTCGCCGCAGCCGAGCGTCATGCGCAGGCGGCCCAAACTTTCGAGATCGACCAGAACCTTGCCACCGTCCGTACGTTTGACGTTGACGCCGCCGCCGTCGCATTCGACGCCGCAGAAGATGTCCCCGCCCTCGGCGTTCGTGCATTCGCCCATCGCCGTCAGGGACTGCTTCTGGCCGCGCAGCTTGGCCAGGATCTCAAAATAGTAGTTGCGCTGGCCCTTGGGCGAAAACTCGTCCGGTTCGTGGATGTAGTAGGCGATGCGGAACTCCATCTCCGTGACCTGCTGTCTCGGATGGGCGCCGAGATGAGCTTGGTCATATTGCCGCCGGAAGCAGGCACGCGCGCCGGCGGTCGGTGGCGCGAAGCTGGCGAGTTCGCCTTCCTTGCCGGGCTCGACGGGCTGGGCGGCCAATTCGGCGGCCTGGAACAGGCCGGACAGCAAGGCGAGCGTGGCTGCGCAGTTGCGAAACTTGTTCATGGCATCCCCCCTGGAACCCTGATGATAGCGCAACCGTTGCGCCTGTTAAGCAGGCTGCGCAGACCGGGCGCCTCGATTGACATCGAGGATGCGGTTGGCCACTCATCGCGGCCATGCCGGACATCAGCTACTCAGATCCCCGCCTTGCCGCCGTCTACGATGCGCTCAATCCCGCCGGCGCGGACACGGCCTTCTATCTCGATATGGCGGGAAGCGAGCCGAAGGTCATTCTCGACATGGGCTGCGGCACCGGAGCGCTCGCCGTCGAACTGGCGCGGCGCGGCCACCGGGTTACCGGGGCTGACCCGGCCGCCGGCATGATGGCCGTCGCCCGCAGCCGCGCCGGCGGCGACGAGGTCGACTGGGTCGAAAGCGACGCTGCAAGCCTGGATGTCCCGGCACGTTTCGACCGGATCTTCATGACCGGCCATGTCTTCCAGGTCTTCCTGGCCGACGAAGCGATCGTCGCGGTCCTTCGCAACCTGCGCCGGCACCTTGCGTCCAACGGCCGCCTCGTCTTCGAAACGCGCAATCCCGCGGCCCGCGACTGGGAAGGGTGGACGCCTGCCGAAACCGCCTCGACCGTCGAAGTGGCCGGCATCGGCCGGGTCGAGGTCCACTATGACGTCACCGCCGTCCATGGCCAACTCGTCCGCTACGAGACCCATTTCGACTTCGGCGGCGGCGACAAGGTCGTGGCGCCGAGCGTCCTGCGGTTCGTCGAGCGGGACCAACTGGCGGCGCTGCTCGCCGAAGCGGGCTTCGCCAGGGTGGAGTGGTACGGCGACTGGGACCGGTCGCCCGTGCTGCGGACCAGCCCCGAACTCATCGTCGTCGCCGGCTAGCGTTGCTTGTCACTTGGCGGGCGCGACCAGCTACGATATTGACATCGCGCACCGCGCGCGCCACCTCAGTCGCGAATGTCTCGAGATAAAAGGCCGTCCATGTCCGGCTACTTTTCTTCCCCCTTTCCCCGTCGCAAGTCGGTTGCCGTCGATGTCGGCGGCGTGAGCGTCGGCGGCTCCGCACCCGTCGTGGTGCAGTCGATGACCAACACCGACACCGCCGACATCGACAAGACGGTCGCCCAGGTGGCGGCGCTGCATCGCGCCGGATCGGAGATCGTGCGCATCACCGTCGATCGGGACGAGAGTGCGGCGGCCGTGCCGCACATCCGCGACCGCCTGGCGCGGGTCGGCATCAACGTGCCGCTCGTCGGCGATTTCCACTATATCGGCCACAAGCTTCTCGCCGATCATCCGGCCTGCGCCGAAGCGCTGGCCAAATACCGCATCAATCCGGGCAATGTCGGCTTCAAGGACAAGAAGGACAAGCAGTTCGCCGACATCGTCGAGATGGCGATCCGCCACGACAAGCCGGTGCGCATCGGCGTTAACTGGGGCTCGCTCGACCAGGAGCTGCTCACCCGGCTGATGGACCAGAACCAGGAGAACGGCTCGCCGCTCACCGCCAACCAGGTGATGCGCGAGGCGATCGTGCAGTCGGCGCTGCTCTCGGCCGATCTCGCCGAAGAGATCGGGCTTTCGCGCGACAAGATCATCCTGTCGGCCAAGGTCAGCCAGGTGCAGGACCTGATCGCGGTCTACACCATGCTCGCCACCCGCTCCGACCATGCCTTGCATCTCGGCCTCACCGAGGCAGGCATGGGCTCCAAGGGCATCGTTGCCTCCTCGGCGGCCATGGGCATCCTCCTGCAGCAGGGCATCGGCGACACCATCCGCATCTCGCTGACACCGGAGCCCAACGGCGACCGCACCCGCGAGGTGCAGGTGGCGCAGGAACTGCTCCAGACCATGGGCTTCCGCCAGTTCGTGCCGATCGTGGCGGCCTGCCCCGGCTGCGGGCGGACGACGTCGACCGTGTTCCAGGAACTGGCCCAGACCATCCAGGAAGACCTGCGCAAGAACATGCCGGTGTGGCGCGAGAAATATCCGGGCGTGGAAGAGCTGAAGGTCGCGGTCATGGGCTGCATCGTCAACGGCCCCGGCGAATCCAAGCATGCCGACATCGGCATCTCGCTGCCCGGTACCGGCGAAACGCCGTCGGCGCCGGTCTTCATCGACGGCAAGAAGGCTGCCACCCTGCGCGGCCCCTCGATCGCCGCCGATTTCGAGAAGATGGTCGCCGACTACATCGACCAGCGCTTCGGGCGCGGCGGCAGGGCCGCAGCCGAATAGCAATGCGGCGCCTGGCTGGGGCAGGGCTGGCTTGCCTCGTCACGCTGGCGCTTGCTGCGCCAGCACTCGCCGATCCGCCGCGCTCCCGCAAGCGGGATCATGTCGCCCGCGTCTGCGACCTGATCGATACCCACGCCCGGCGCCAAGGCCTGCCGAGCGAGTTCTTCGCCCGACTGATCTGGAAGGAGAGCCGCTTCGACCCCGGTGCGGTCAGCCCGGCGGGCGCCGAGGGCATCGCCCAGTTCATGCCCGGCACCGCGGCCATGCGCGGTCTGGCCGACCCCTTCGACATCGAGCAGGCCATCCCCGCGTCGGCCCGCTATCTGGGCGAACTCAAGGCCGGCTTCGGCAATCTCGGCCTGGCGGCGGCAGCCTACAATGCCGGCGAGAACCGCGTCGCGCGCTGGCTTTCCTCCGGCGGTTTCCTGCCGCTCGAGACCGAGGACTACGTGCTCGACATCATGGGCGAGCCCGCCGACAATTTTTCCGACCGGGCCCATGCCGGCATCAACCGGCCGCTCGATCCGAAGGCACCCTTCATGGATGCCTGCCGCAACCTGCCGGTCATCATGGCGGCGACCGTCGCCATGGCCAGCGTGCATGTGAAGCCCTGGGGCATCCAGGTCGCCGGCAATTTCCGCCGCGCCGCGGCGATCAAGCAATGGCAGCGGCTCAAGGGGCGATTCCCGGCGCTGGCCGACTACGACCCCGTGGTCAGCCGCGTCCGCACGCCGATGGGCCGGCGCGGGGTCTATGCGGTGAGGATCGGCGCCGACGATCGCGGCGAGGCGGGCGACATCTGCCGGAAGCTGCGCGGCAGCGGCGGTTCCTGCATCGTCGTCAGGAACCGCTGAGCCCGCTCATGCCACCGCGGCCTGCCGGATTTTCCCCTCCGTGAGCAGGCGATAGAGGCTTTCGGCATCGGCTGCCTTGCGCAGCCCTGCGACAGCTTCACCGTCGCGCAGCAGGCGAGCGATCCTTGCCAGCACGTTGAGATGTTCCTGGGGCGAGGCCTCGGGCATCAGCAGCAGCACGACCAGGTCGACGGCCTGGCCGTCGATCGCCTCGAACGGGCAGGGCGCGTCCAGCCGGGCGAACAGTCCGAACGGCCGCTTGAGCCCGCGCATCTTGGCATGCGGAATGGCGACGCCGAGGCCGAGCCCGGTCGAGCCCAGCTTCTCGCGCGCCGACAGTACCGAGACGATCTCGCCGGCCTGAATGCCGACGCGCCGAGAGGCAAGCACGGCGAGATCCTTGAGCAGCCGCGTCTTGCCTTCCGGTCTAAGGTCGAGGACCACGTCCTCGACCGAGATCACGTCGCAAATATCCATGGTCAGGTGGACAGCATGCTGGCGAGCGCCAGTCCGCCGAGCAGCACGCCGGTGACGAAGAAGAGCCGCGTGAACATGAATGGCTCGGTCTGGGCTATCGGCGCGTGGTCGTTCGCCGGTTTTCTGGCGGGACGGGTGGTCGTTTCGGGCATGTCGGCACCGGCCATCCGGTGCGGCAGATGAGTGCGCAGCATCGCAGTCTTCCTTTGCTATGCGCCGGGCGGCCGTGCCGCATCCAGTCGCTCCGGGAAGCTAGAAGCGAGCGCATCAGGATTCGAGACAGGCCGGACGGCAAAGAAATAAGGAAGTCATATGTGCTGCCACACCGGCGAGGGTGGGGCAGGCAGGCTGCCGTTGCCGGGTTCCGGTCCCCGGCCTGTCAGGCGGAGCGGACCAGTTCGGCGCTCTCGCTCAGCCAGGTGCCGATCTTCGCGCCCAGCTTGTCCGGGGACACGGGCTTGGGCAGGTAGTCGTCCATGCCGGCGTCGAGGCATTTCTCCCTGTCGCCCTTGAGCGCATGGGCGGTGACGCCGATGATCGGCGTGCGCGTGCCGCCGGCTGATTCCTCGGTGCGGATGGCGCGTGTCGCCTCGTAGCCGTTCATCTCGGGCATCGAGACGTCCATCAGGATCAGTTTCGGCCTGAACGTGCGGTACATCTCGACCGCCGTGCGGCCGTTGCCGGCGATGCGATGGCTGAGGCCGAGCCCGGAAAGGATCTGACCGAAGACCAGTTGGTTGACCTCGTTGTCCTCGGCCACCAGCACGTCGAGCGTGCCGCCCTGCAGCGGGGCCACCGCGGGTGGGGCGAGCGGCGGCTGCACCGGCCCGCGGATGACGGTGAAGGCCGGCTGCGGTTCCTGCCTGGCGGGTTCGCGCCGGAACAACGTCCGCCCGGTCCGTGCGCGTGCCTTCTGGACGGCGGCGATGACAGTGCCGAGCAGCACGGCCGAGCGCGCCGGCTTGGTGAGGTGGGCGGCGATGCCGAAATCGAGCACCATTCGGCTGAAGTCGACCTGGTCGACCGAAGTCAGAAGCACGACGGGGATCGAAGAAGTCCTGCTGTCGGAGGCGATCGCCTTGGCCACGTCGGCACCGTTCATGCCCGGCATCTGGTAGTCGAGGATGATGCAGTCGACGCTGGCGCCGAGCTGGGCCGCCCTGTCGAGGAAGGCCAGCCCCATGGCGCCGCTTTCGGCGGCCGCACAGTCGAAGCTCCAGCTTCTGAGCTGCTCGAGCAGGATCTCGCGATTGACCGGATTGTCGTCGATGACCAGCACGCGTGCGCCGGTGACGTCGACCGGCACGCCGTCGCCGCTGTCCTGCGCCGCATGGGCGGGCAGCACGGCGGTGAACCAGAACGCCGATCCCTTGCCGAGTTCGCTCTCGACGCCGATATGGCCGCCCATCAGGTCCACCAGGCGGGCCGCGATCGCGAGTCCCAGGCCGGTGCCCTCATGGCGCCTGGTCGAGCTGCCGTCGACCTGGGCGAACTTCTCGAACACGCTTTGCAGCTTGTCGGCGGGGATGCCGATGCCGGTGTCCTCGACGCGGACCTTGAGCACGACCGTGTCGGCCACCAGCTCGCCCGAGACGTCGACCAGGACATGGCCGCGCTCGGTGAACTTGACCGCGTTTCCCACCATGTTGGTGACGATCTGGCGGAAGCGGCCGGCGTCGCCGACGACGTGGGTCGGCAGCCGCGGGTCGATGCGGACGATCAGCTCCAGGTTCTTTTCGGCGACGCGCGCCGACATCAGCGTGGCCACGTCCTCGACCGCCTCGCCGATATGGAACGGGGCGACGTCGAGCGTCAGCTGCCCGGCATTGATCTTCGAGAAGTCGAGCACGTCGTTGATGATGGTCAGAAGCGCGTTGCCCGACTTGACGATGACGTCGGTGAAGGTCCTCTGGCGCGGCGTAAGCTCGGTCCGGGCCAGAAGCTCCGCCATGCCGAGCACGCCGTTCATCGGGGTGCGGATCTCGTGGCTCATATTGGCGAGGAATTCCGACTTGGCGCGGTCGGCGGCTTCGGCCTTGGCCAGCGATGCCGCGCTTTCGGCGAAGGCGCGGCGAATGGCGTGCTCCATCGGCCGGAATATCCAGACGGCAACGCCGCCGATCACCAGCATCATCAGGGCGCTCGCCGTCATCAGCAGCTTGTCGCTGCGGGCTTCGGCCGTGCGACGTTCCGCTTCCATCGCGCCGCGCGCCCGCACCAGCATGGGCTGGGCGAAAAGGTCGTTCTGGTTGCGGATCTCGCGATAGCTCCATTCGTCCGAGCTTTGGGCGGCGGCCAGCGCGCCCAGATTGCGTACGATGTCGCGCGCCGACCAGAACAGGTCGCCGTTGACAGATGCGCTGTCGAGTTCGGTCAGGGATTTTTTCGACAGGCTGGGGCGCACCCTCAGGATCGCGCCGGTCAGGGACTCGATACCGGAATTCAGCCGTGCCGCATGGTTGCGTGCCGCGCTTGCCAGCGAGTCACGCGTGTCGGCGCGCCAGGCAGTCGTGGTCGTCTCGGCAAAGGCCGTCGCGTTGCGCAGTTCGCGCGAAAAGGCCAGCAGGTCAGCGGCAATGGTGTCGACCTCGCGGCGGAAGGCATTGCCCTGGCTGAAGGCGTACATGACGGCGGCGGATGTGAGGGCGAAGATCAGAAGGCCAGTAAGATATCTGATCCGTACGGAGCGGATGAATAGTTCCGGCATGCGCGACCCCTGACACATACGCACATTTTTTATGGGTCGGAATAAACAATATTAACATTAAGAGTTTCTGACCCGCGCGGCGCACCCGCGAAGGTTGTCCAGGCGGACGGAAATGTTTCAACTGTTGCGGTCGGCGACGAAACTTGCGGCCGCCTTGAGCATCGCCGCGCGTTCGCCGAACGGCTCGAGCAGGGCGTGCGCCTGCGCCACCAGCCCCGCCAACTGGGCGCGCGCCCAGTCGGCGCCGTGAAGGGCAACCAGCGTCGCCTTGCCGGCGGCGGCGTCCTTGTTGGTTGCCTTTCCCATCGTGCCGGCATCGGCGGTGAGGTCGAGCAGGTCGTCGGCCAGCTGGAAGGCGAGGCCGACAGCCGAGCCGAACTCCGCCAGGCGTTCGCGCTCGCCGGCCGGCGCCCCGGCGATCACCGCGCCGGCCTCGCAGGCGAAGCGGATCAGCGCGCCGGTCTTCATGGCCTGCAGGCGGATGATGCCTGCCTCGTCGGGCTTGTTGCGCTCGGCGTCGAGGTCGAGCGCCTGGCCGCCCACCATGCCGCCCGGTCCGGCGGCGCGGGCGAGCGCCAGCACCAGCGCCGCGCGGCGCTGCGGCGGAAGCTGCGTCGCCTCGTCGGCGACGATGTCGAAGGCATAGGTCAGGAGGCCGTCCCCGGCGAGAATGGCCGTCGCCTCGTCGAAGGCCCTGTGGACGGTCGGCTGGCCGCGGCGGACATCGTCGTCGTCCATGGCGGGCAGGTCGTCATGGATCAGCGAGTAGCAGTGCACGCATTCGAGCGCGGTGGCGACGCGCATCGCCGCATCGCCGTCGGCATCGAAGAGTGCCGCACTTTCGAGCACCAGGAACGGGCGCAGCCGCTTGCCGCCGTTGAGCGCGCCGTGGCGCATCGCCGCCATCAGGTGCTCGGGCCGGTCGATCTCTCCCGGCAGGAGGCGTTCGCCCAGAATCTGGCGGAGCATCCCTTCCACGGCGTCGGCACGCTCGCGAAGCGCGGTTTCGAACATGAGATTGGCGTCTATCGTCATGGCGGCGAGCGGTAGCGGACAGTCTGGCGTTGCGCAAGAAGCCAAGCGCCTTTATGCCGAAAGGGCTGACAGGCAGGGGCGGGCGGATTGGCGGAACCGATCACAGAGCCGGAAACCGAAGGACTGGAGATGGGAGCACGACGCGGGTTCTTCGCGCGTGGAGGCCTGCGTCGCCTGGTGCGGCTGGGCGCGCTGGCGGTTGCCGTGATGGCGGCGCTGCCCGTCGTCCTGACGGTCCTCTATTTGCCGCCATTCGTGCGTCCCATCTCGACACTGATGATCAAGGATCTCGTCACCCTGCAGGGATACGACCGGCAATGGGTGCCGCTCGACGACATCGCCCCGGTGCTGGCCCATTCGGTCATCATGTCGGAGGACGGCCAGTTTTGCGCACATCGCGGCGTGGACCTCGGCGAACTCAGGGGCGTCATCAGCGACGCGCTCGAAGGCGAGGCGACCCGCGGCGCTTCGACGATCCCCATGCAGACCGTGAAGAACCTGTACCTGTGGAACGGCCGCTCGTTCCTGAGGAAGGTGGTCGAACTGCCGCTGGCGATCTACTTCGACGCGCTGATGCCGAAGCGCCGGATCATGGAAATCTACCTCAACATCGCCGAGTGGGGGCCCAACATCTACGGGGTCGAGGCCGCGTCCCAGTATTATTTCGGCCGTTCGGCGAAGGAACTCACCCGCCGCCAGGCCGCCCTGCTCGCCGTGACGCTGCCCAACCCCGCGGCACGCAACCCGGCCAGGCCGGGGGGCGGCCTCAGGCGGCTCGCCTCGGTCATCGAACGCCGTGCCGCCCGCGC
This sequence comes from Aminobacter sp. BE322, assembly GCF_050433525.1. Lineage (NCBI taxonomy): Bacteria > Pseudomonadati > Pseudomonadota > Alphaproteobacteria > Hyphomicrobiales > Phyllobacteriaceae > Aminobacter > Aminobacter sp. BE322. The sequence goes on from NZ_JBNPXB010000004.1 coordinate 244,746, forward strand.
CGGCGCCTATGTGCAGTGCCTGGACTGAGGCGCATGTGCGCCGGCTGAAAAAAGAGTCGGTTCGGGCTGGTCAAGCTGGCTTCCGCCGTGTATAGGCTCGCCGACTTTCTCATATTCCGGCCTTGGATGCGGCCCTTTCACGAGGGCGGACAGGGTCACTTGACCGATTAGTGGAGTGTATCCATGGCTGTTCCGAAACGAAAAACCTCCCCGTCCAAGCGCGGCATGCGCCGCTCGGCCGACGCCCTGAAGGCCCCGACTTATGTCGAGGACAAGAACTCGGGCGAAATGCGCCGTCCGCACCACATCGACCTGAAGACCGGCATGTATCGCGGCCGCCAGGTTCTGACGCCGAAGGAAAGCTGAGACCAGCTTTTCCGCGTCGAGCGCAATTGCGAAAGGACCGGCACGCGCCGGTCCTTTCTTTATGCGTGCCGATTGCATGCGGGGGGCGACGAAAGCGCTTGACCTCGGGGCGAACCGGGATTCTACAGGATGCCGGCGCAACGCGGAGACCTTGCAGCAATGCTCGCTGGCATCCCCCTCCTGATCATTCCGTTCATCCTGTTCAATGCCGGGCTCGCCGGGCTGTTCGGTACGGGCCCCGCCGGCGATCCCTGGGCGACGGAGATATTGTCGCTGGGCATGATGTCGGGCGGCGTCTTCGGGCTGACGCTCGGCGACCTTTTGATCGTCATCGCGCTGCTTCTGTTCTTCGTGGAAATCGTCAAGGCGACGCGCACGTCGAATGCGTCGGTGGTCGACCATCTCCTGTCGACCTTCGTCTTCGTCGCCTTCCTGGTCGAGTTCCTGCTGGTGCGCGGAGCCGCGCACTCGGTCTTCTTCGTGCTGATGGTGATTTCGCTGCTCGACGTCCTGGCCGGCTTCTCGGTCTCGCTCCGTTCGGCCAGCCGGGACGTTACCTTCGGCCGCGATTGAAGCGCCGTGCGCTCGTGGCGCGCGCGAAGGCCCCCCTTTCGACGCTAGACTTTGGCGACGAAGCCGGCGGCCTCGATGCCGGCCATGGCGGCAAGCTCGTCATTGTCCGACGTGTCGCCCGAGATGCCGACCGCACCGAGCACATTGCCGTCACGGTCGCGGATCAGCACGCCGCCCGGCACCGGTACGATCTTGCCCCCGGATACCGCCGACAGACCCTGGAAGAAATGCGGCCGCTCGACCGCCGCAGCGCCGAGTGCGCGCGAACTCGAGCCGACGGCCAGGGCGCCATAGGCCTTGCCGGATGCGACTTCGGCACGGATGAAGGGTGAGCCGTCCTGCCGCTGGAAGGCGAGCAGATGGCCGCCGGCGTCGAGAACGGCGACGCCCAGCGGCTTGAAGCCCTTCTGGGCGCCCAATTCGAGCGCGGTGGCGATGATGGCGTTGGCCTTGGCCAGCGTCAGTTCGGTCATGGCGGGTTCCTCCTGATTTGCCCGCCCCAGCAAACACGCTCTGCAGCCCCAGGAAAACCCTGCGTCAGGTTGAATATCTCTCGCCTAAAAGGGTAGGGCGGGGACGGGTACTCCGGGACCAACCGAGTTGCGACGTAAGCCCGACGAGGCCCCGTCGCCTCCGGCAGCACCCCGGCCCTGCTTCCTTCGCAATGACTGGAGAATGCGATCCGCCCGAAGGGCGGGCCGGCTGCTCATCCCATCGAATCGATCTTCCGCTGCATCGCGGCGATCTGCTCCTTGAGCTCTTTCAGCTCGTCCGATTTCTCCGGCGCTTCCTTCTTGGCGGGTTCGGCGGCAGTGCCGCCGGCCGGGGGGGGCGGGAAGGGCGTGAACATGCGCATCGCGTTCTGGAACAGCTCCATGTTGCGGCGCGTCTGCTCTTCCAGCGCCTTCATCATGGGCGGCGCCTTCATCATGTCCATGGGCGACTTGCCGAAGGTCTGCTTCATCTGCTCGCGGAAGCGTTCCTGCTCCTTTGCGAAGGCGATCATCGACTGCTCGAGAAAGCTCGGCACCACCATCTGCATCTGGTCGCCATAGAAGGAGATCAGCTGCCGCAGGAACGGGATCGGCAGCATGTTCTGCCCATCCTTGTTCTCCAGCTCGAAGATGATCTGGGTGAGCACCGGATGGGTTATGTCCTCGCCGGTCTTGGCATCCTGCACGGTGAATTCCTCGCCCTTCTTGACCATTTCGGCCAAGTCTTCGAGCGTCACGTAAGTGCTCGTGCCGGTATTGTAGAGACGCCGGTTGGCGTATTTCTTGATAACGACCGGCTCGCCTTTGGCAGGCATCAGCATCCTCCCCCGGAAGACCGGAATGCCATGTAAGCAGCCGGTAACATTTTCGCCTGGGTGTCAGGATAAGCGCAAAGCGCCGGCAATTCCAAGCGCTTTGTGCAGTGCAAGAACGCGAGCGGCGCCAATGCCGGCAAAAATTGCTGCGCAGCATTGCTGCACCGCAAGCGCAGCATCCGCCTCGCGCCGCCTTTTTCCGGTTTGACTCGGGTCCTGGAACGGGCAAGAAAAGTCGGGAGAGCAATGTCTTCCACGCTCACAAGCCTATTCGATTCACGAAGTCTGGAGAGAACCATGTCCGCCTCGTCCTCCATCGTCGTCGCCAGCGCGGCCCGCACCGCGGTCGGCTCGTTCAATGGCGCCTTTGCCAATACGCCGGCCCACGAGCTCGGTGCCATCGCCGTCAAGGAGGCCCTGGCGCGCGCGGGCGTCGATCCCAAGGAGGTCGACGAGGTGATCCTCGGTCAGATCCTGACGGCAGGTGCCGGCCAGAACCCGGCCCGCCAGGCGGCCATGGCCGCCGGCATCCCGCAGGAAGCCACCGCCTGGGGCCTCAACCAGCTCTGCGGTTCGGGCCTGCGCACCATCGCCATCGGCATGCAGCAGATCGCCATGGGCGACGCCAAGGTCATCGTCGCCGGCGGCCAGGAATCGATGTCGATGGCGCCGCACTGCCAGCATCTGCGCGGCGGCGTCAAGATGGGCGACTTCAAGATGATCGACACGATGATCAAGGACGGCCTGACCGACGCCTTCTACGGCTATCACATGGGCAACACGGCCGAGAACGTCGCCCGCCAGTGGCAGCTGACCCGCGAAGAGCAGGACAGGTTCGCCGTCGCCTCGCAGAACAAGGCCGAAGCCGCCCAGGTCGCCGGCAAGTTCAAGGACGAGATCGTGCCCGTCACCATCAAGGGCAAGAAGGGCGACACCATCGTCGACCAGGACGAATATATCCGCCATGGCGCCACGCTCGATTCGGTGGCCAAGCTACGGCCGGCCTTCGACAAGGAGGGCACCGTCACCGCCGGCAACGCCTCGGGTATCAATGACGGTGCTGCCGCCGTCGTGCTGATGACCGAAGCCGAGGCGGCCCGTCGCGGCATCACGCCGCTGGTCCGTATCGTCTCGTGGGCGACCGCCGGCGTCGACCCGCAGATCATGGGCACGGGCCCGATCCCGGCCTCGCGCAGGGCGCTGGAAAAGGCCGGCTGGTCGGTCGCCGACCTCGACCTGGTCGAGGCCAACGAGGCCTTCGCGGCGCAGGCCTGCGCGGTCAACAAGGACATGGGCTGGGATCCGTCGATCGTGAACGTCAACGGCGGCGCCATCGCCATCGGCCACCCGGTCGGCGCCTCGGGCGCCCGCATCTTCAACACGCTGGTCTACGAGATGCGCCGCCGCAGCGCGCGGAAGGGTCTCGCGACCCTCTGCATAGGCGGCGGCATGGGCGTCGCGATGTGTGTCGAGGCGATGTAAATCAGAGATGCGAGAGGGCGGCCAAAGTGCCGCCCTCTTCGTCTTCAAGTGCCCGTCACAAGGGCAAGTCATCCAAGCAGCAGAAAGGGGAAACGCATGGGTAAGGTCGCACTCGTCACCGGCGGATCGCGCGGCATAGGTGCCGCGATTTCGATCGCGCTGAAAAACGCGGGCTACTCGGTCGCTGCCAACTATGCCGGCAACGACGAGGCCGCGCAGAAGTTCAAGGCGGAGACCGGTATTCCGGTCTACAAGTGGTCGGTTGCCGACTACGACGCGTGCGAGGCCGGCATCAGGCAGGTGGAGGCCGATCTCGGCCCGGTCTCGGTGCTGGTCAACAATGCCGGCATCACGCGCGACTCGATGTTCCACAAGATGACGCGCGAGCAGTGGCGCGAGGTGATCGACACCAACCTGCACGGCGTCTTCAACATGACCCATCCGCTGTGGAGCGGCATGCGCGACCGCAAGTTCGGCCGCGTCATCACCATCTCCTCGATCAACGGCCAGAAGGGCCAGGCCGGCCAGGCCAACTATTCGGCCTCGAAGGCGGGCGACATCGGCTTCACCAAGGCGCTGGCGCAGGAAGGCGCGCGCGCCGGCATCACCGTCAACGTGATCTGCCCAGGCTACATCGCCACCGAAATGGTGATGGCGGTTCCCGAGAAGGTGCGCGAATCGATCATCGCCCAGATCCCGGTCGGCCGCCTCGGCGAACCCGAGGAGATCGCGCGCTGCGTGGTGTTCCTGGCCTCCGACGAGTCGGGCTTCGTCACCGGCGCGACCCTGACCGCCAATGGCGGGCAGTATTTCGTCTGATTGCCCGGTCAGAGCTTGCGAAATAAGTGAAACGGCGCCGTGAGGCGCCGTTTTGCATCGCAGCAGGTGTCGAACAAAATTTTAAGCTTGCCGCAAGTTCTGCGCTATAGCTGGTGGAATTGGACGATATTCGATTCAAGTGACGCTTTGGGGGGAGTTCCAGGCGGCAGGTGGGCTTCACGGGGAGGGGCAGGCGGAGAAGCCGTGCGGCCCGTGAAATACAGGTCGGGCACGTGTGCGGTCGGGGTGAGGGCGGCGCCATTCGCAATGGTGCACGACGGATGCCCGGCAACGTGTGGAAAGGCTTGGCCCTCGCGCCGCTACTGGCTAGGCTCCATCTGAGCTGTCCAAAGGAGCCTGCATGCCTGCCCGCTACCTATCCCCGGCCATCAGCGATCAGGATGCATTGGCCCTGGTCGTGGTTCCTTTGGTTGGAGCGGAAGCCACCATCTACAACGACTTGTGGAATGCGGTGATCAACCAATCGCTGCGGCCGGGCGACAAGCTCGAAGAAGTCGCCATGAGCGAGATCTACGGCGTCAGCCGCACCGTCATTCGCAAAGTCCTGGTCATCATGGAACAGGAAGGTGCCGTTTCGCTTCCCCTGAACCGTGGTGCCTATGTCGCCCTGCCGTCGCCTCGCGATGCACTTGAGCTGTGCGAAGCGGTGGGCTCGACGTGCACCTACATCGTCGGCAAGCTGGCAGACCAGCCGCAGATCATCACCACCGAGCAGCGAGGGAAACTGGCGCTGCATGTCCAGGCCGAAACGGAGGCCGCAGAGCTTCACACCATCCGGCGCCTGCACATGGAGCACGCCATACTGCTCGCCCTGATCTACGGCAATCTGGTGCTGGCAACGCAACTCGAGCGCGCGGCGTCGCGGCTCGCGCTGGCGCTGTCCGCCTACCAGGGGGTGACGGGCAACATCTCGACCGTGCAATATACCGCTGCCCTCAACCAGATGATCTTCGACGGCAGGAAGGAAGAAGCCCTGCTGACCGTCAATGCCGCCATCGAGCGGGCGCGAAAGTCGATGCGCTTCGCCGTGGCCACGGGCAGCGTCGACCTCAAGGCCATTCTCGGCCGAGGCTGAATTCGGCCTGTTCATCCGGCCAATCCATCCGCAAATACGGGCAACCGTCATCTGGCGTCCCAGCCCAGTGCGCGAGGGCAGCGGCCCTCGACGCGTGATGCCGCGTGATTGATCTGAGATGGTCTTGAAACAGTCGTCGCGGCTGGCGACGTTTGACGCGGTGTGCCGGCCGCGTTGCGGTCGCTCGCTGCCGCTGAATCCTCTTCTTGTCATGATCCCTGTGGCTCTTGATGCAGGCTCATTGAGCCAGAAACGAGAGTTGGCGCATAGGGGAGCTCCGTGAGCGCGGAAGAATCCATGCCGCCCTCAATGCATATTGGCAGGGAAGTCAATCTACATTGAGGGAAACATGACTGGATGTCAGACCAAAAATCGGTCGTCTTGATCAGGAACATTTTTGCCGCGCGAAGTCACCTCACAAAAAAGTTATGCCAAAACATGTTGTTAGAAAGTCCTATTCGTGACTGTCGCACAAAGTTGGCTCAGCGACTCAAAATTGTGACATTTTTGGCACGGGTCTCGATCAAGTGGGATGAGGCGGCCAATCTGAATGCGATTTCTGCATTGATTGACGTCTCTTCATGAGGCATTGGCGATTTAGAAATTAATACATTTCGATGTATTTTTTTCCGGCATCAGATTTCTGATGGCGAAAATCTAAACGGCCTGGCGCCGCGCATCACATGAGGAATTGAAAATGAACATTAAGAGCCTTCTTCTCGGCTCCGCTGCGGCCCTGGTCGCCGTCTCCGGCGCTCGTGCAGCGGACGCTGTCGTCGTCGCTGACCCGGAGCCCGCTGAATATGTCCGCGTCTGCGACGTCTACGGCGCCGGCTTCTTCTACATCCCCGGCACCGAGACCTGCCTGAAGGTCGGCGGCCTCGTTCGCTACGAGATCGGCTTCACCGATCTGGACGACGGCTGGAACAAGGTTGCCAAGGCTCGTCTGCAGTTCGACGCCCGTTCGGAAACCGAGTACGGCACGTTCCGTCGCTATATCGAATTCGAAGCCCGCGCCGGCGGCGGCGGTTTCGATGAAGACGGCGTCTTCCACAACCCGGACGAGAGCGGCACCTCGCTGCGTCACGCCTTCTTCGAACTCGGCGGCCTGCTCGTCGGTCACACCGACACGCTGTTCGACGGCGACCTGTCGGGTGAGTTCGACAACGGCGGCGGTGAGCGTATCAACCAGATCCGCTACACCTACGATGCCGGCAATGGCGTTGCCGTCTCGCTCAGCCTGGAAGAAGAGTCGGAGAACTACGACTACGTTCCGCTCGTCGTCGGTAAGGTGTCGATTGCTCAGGGCTGGGGCTCGGTCGCCCTGTTCGCCGGCTATGACAACGCCTTCGAAGAGTTCGCCCTCAAGGGTATGGCCACCATCAAGGCGACCGACGCACTCTCCGTCGAGATGCTTGCGTTCTACGAATCCGGCCCGACCTACTGGAGCGTCAGCGGCCTTCCGGGCATCCTGCCCGAGATCGAGGGCACGCCTTACTTCGGCTACGAATGGTCGGTTGCTGCTTACCTGAAGTACCAGGTCAACCAGAAGCTGGCCCTCGGCTTCGGCGGTCAGTACTTCGGCAACGCGCATTCGTGGACTGCCGTCGACGGCGACAAGGCCAACGACTGGGCCATCGGTGCGGTTGTCGACTACAACATCGTCGAGAACCTCGATGCCAAGCTCGCCATCAACTACAATGACGGCGACACCTTCGAGGCCCTCAACAACGGCGACGGCGTGTTCAGCGGCTTCCTGCGTCTCGACGCAGCGTTCTAATCGAAGCTGGCGAACAAAAAGAGGCCCGCAGTCGCGAGACTGCGGGCCTTTTTCATTGCCGGATGCCGACACGCGGCAGCGCGGCAACAGGTCAGCGGCGGGCGGCCTCGGGCCGATTCCGCCTGCGATCGCTCATTCCGTTTCGAACAGCGCCTTGTGGGTGATGCCGGCAAGGATCGCCCCGACGATCGGTGCGACCCAGAACAGCCAGAGCTGCTGCAGCGCCACTCCGCCGACGAACAGCGCCGGGCCGGTCGAGCGGGCCGGGTTGACCGAGGTGTTGGTGACCGGGATCGAGATCAGGTGGATCAGCGTCAGCGCCAGGCCGATGGCGATCGGCGCAAAACCCTTGGGTACGCGGCCATGGGTCGAGCCGAGGATGATCATCAGGAACATGAAGGTCAGCACGACCTCGATGACCAGCGCCGAGGACAGGCCGTATTTGCCGGGCGAGGCATCGCCATAGCCGTTGGTGGCGAAGCCGCCGATGCCGGCGAAGTCGGCCTTGCCGCTGACGATTAGGTAGAGCGCCGCCGAGGCCAGGATCGCGCCGAGCACCTGGGCGACCACATAGGGGATCAGGTCCTTGGCGTCGAAACGGCCGCCGACCAGGAGGCCGACCGACACGGCCGGATTGAAGTGGCCCCCCGAAATGCCGCCCACGGCATAGGCCATGGTGAGTACGGTCAGGCCGAATGCAAACGCTACGCCGAGAAACCCGATGCCGAGGTCGGGGAACGCAGCCGCAAGGACTGCGCTGCCGCAGCCGCCGAAGACAAGCCAGAATGTGCCGAGGAACTCGGCGAGCAGACGTTTGGACATGATGTCATTCCCTCCAGTGTCGCGCGCCTGCGCGGTGCGCCGCATTTTCCGGAGGGGCCCGTCTGGCAACCCCCGCCGCACAGACTCAACGCCGGCATGGAGACATGGCCTGACCAGTCGCGCAACGGGTGAGGTTCCAGTAAGGTCATGCAATCACAGATATTTTCGCTGGACCACGGTTGTGCCGGATTGGCACGCAGAGGTTAACGAACCTTGTGCGGCATTGTGGGCAAGCTTGTGCATGGTCTGTGCATAATCGGTGGATATGTGGCTGCACCCACAATATCTAGTGGAGAACGAACCGGGAAACTTCCCCGGTCAGCGATTCGTCGCCAGTTCGTTCCGCATTTGGTTCAAATCTTAACGAAATGGCGGTTGCGGGCCCGGCCGGCGTTAACGCCAAGGTAGGAAAGGTCAATGATTTCATTATTTTGATTCAGCGGGCGCGCTCCGCTGCCGCGACCGGCCGGCAAAAGTTAAGGAGTCTGGTGGCGATGTGCGGAATGTTCACTTTAGTGAATCTGCATGTGGTGCGGCTTGTGTTGCCCACCTCAATATGTTGGGGTGAACAAAACCTGAATCATCCGGAGTCAGCGATTCGTCGCTGATTCGTTCCAGACTCGTTCCAACCGTTAAATCGGAACATTCCGCTTTCGCTTTGGCGCGCAAATCCCTATGTGTCCACTCGGCGCCGCGGGCGCCGCAACGCCAGGCCGACCCTGGCGCCGAGGGCGGTTCCTAGAAATGAATGTTCACTCCAGGCAGAACGATCCGCTGATCCTGTCAGGCCGCGACGTCACCGCGGTTCTCGGGCCCACCAATACCGGCAAGACCCATCTCGCCATCGAGCGGATGATCTCGCATGAGAGCGGGGTGATCGGGCTGCCGCTGCGCTTGCTCGCCCGCGAGGTCTACGGCCGCATCTGCGAGAAGGTCGGCGCGCACAAGGTGGCGCTCATCACCGGCGAGGAGAAGATCGTTCCGGCCGGCGCGAAATACTCCGTCTGCACGGTCGAGGCGATGCCGCGGCAGACCGACGCCGCCTTCGTCGCCATCGACGAGGTCCAGCTCGCCGGCGATCTCGAGCGCGGCCATATATTCACCGACCGTATCCTTCACCTGCGCGGCAGGCAGGAGACGCTGCTGCTCGGTGCGGGGACCATGCAGGGCATCCTGCAGAAGCTGCTGAAGGGCGTATCCGTGGTCACCCGGCCGCGCCTGTCTCACCTTGCCTATGCCGGCTCGAAGAAGCTGACCCGGCTGCCGCGCCGCTCGGCCATCGTCGCCTTCTCTGCCGACGAGGTCTACGGCATCGCCGAGCTGATCCGGCGCCAGCAGGGCGGGGCTGCGGTCGTGCTCGGCGCGCTCAGCCCCCGCACCCGCAACGCCCAGGTGGCGCTGTTCCAGTCCGGCGACGTCGATTACCTGATCGCCACCGATGCCATCGGCATGGGGCTCAACCTCGACGTCGACCATGTCGCCTTCGCCCAGAACCGCAAGTTCGATGGCTATCAGTATCGCCAGCTCACCGCCGCCGAGCTCGGCCAGATCGCCGGCCGCGCCGGCCGCCATTTGCGCGACGGCACCTTCGGCGTGACCGGCCAAGTCGACCCGCTCGACGAGGAACTGATCGAAAAGATCGAAGGACATGACTTCGAACCGGTGAAGGTGCTGCAGTGGCGCACCGCCACCTTCGATTTCGCGAGCCTCGACGCGCTCAAGCGGTCGATCGACACCGTCGCGCCGGTCGAGGGGCTGACGCGCGCCCTGCCGGCGGTGGACGCGCAGGCGCTCGAGCACCTGTCGCGCGACCCCGCCATCCGATCGCTGGCCACCAGCCGTGAGCGCGTCGCGCTTCTGTGGGAAGCCTGCGCGCTGCCCGACTATCGCAAGATAGCGCCCGCCCAGCATGCCGATCTCATCGCCTCGATGTATGACGATCTCGTCCGGCTCGGGCATGTCGACGAGACCTACATGGCCGAGCAGGTCCGTCGCGCCGACTCCACCGAGGGCGACATCGACACGCTTTCGCACCGGATCGCCCAGATCCGCACCTGGACTTTCGTCTCCAACCGCCCCGGCTGGCTTGCCGATCCGGCACACTGGCAGGAAAAAACGCGCGACATCGAGGACAGATTGTCGGATGCGCTGCATGAACGGTTGACGAAACGCTTTGTAGACCGCAGGACTTCCGTCCTCATGCGCCGCCTTAGAGAAAACACCATGCTTGAAGCCGAAATCAGCCCGTCCGGAACCGTCCTCGTCGAAGGCCACCACGTCGGCGAACTGCAAGGGTTCCGCTTCACAGCCGACCAAAGCGCCGGCGGCGAGGATGCCAAGGCCGTGCGCACGGCGGCGCAGAAGGCGCTGGCGACGGAATTCGAGACCCGGGCCGAGCGTTTTGCCGCATCGCCCAATGGCGACATCGCGCTGGGGTCGGATGGCGTCCTGCGCTGGATCGGCGCGCCGGTCGGCACGCTGGTCGAGGGCGAGGACCCGCTCAAGCCGCGCGTCGTGCTGCTCGCCGACGAGCAACTGACCGGTCCTGCGCGCGACAAGGTCGCGGCGCGCGCCGAGCGCTTCGTCAACTTCCAGGTCGAGCTGCTGCTCAAGCCGCTGGTCGACCTCAAGTCGGCCGAGCAGCTGTCCGGCATCGGCCGCGGCATCGCCTTCCGGCTCGTCGAGAACTTCGGCCTCATCAACCGCCGCGACATCGCCGAGGACGTGAAGTCGCTCGACCAGGAGGGCCGCGCCGCGCTGCGCCGCCTCGGCGTGCGCTTCGGCGCCTACCATGTCTTCGTGCCGGCGCTGATCAAGCCGGCGCCCGCCGGGCTCGTCACCCTGCTCTGGGCGCTCAAGAACGAGGGCAAGGACAAGCCGGGCTTCGGCGACGTCGTCCACGCGCTGGCCGCCGGGCGCACCTCGGTCGTCATCGACCCGGCCTTCGACAAGGCGTTCTACAGGCTTGCCGGCTTCCGCAACCTCGGGCGCCGCGCTGTGCGCGTCGACATCCTCGAGCGCCTCGCCGACCTCATCCGCCCGGCGCTGGCCTGGCGGCAGGGCGCCGGCGCGCGCCCCGACGGAGCCTATGACGGCAGCTCGTTCATCGTGACGCCGCAGATGATGTCGATCCTCGGCGCCACCGGCGACGACATGGAAGAGATACTCAAGGGCCTCGGCTATCGCGCCGAACCCAAGCCGGCCGCCGAGGTCAAGGACAAGCTCGAGACGATCGACACTGCCGCGCGCGAGGCGGCAGCCCAGGCCATGGCAGCCAAGGCGGCAGCCGCCGCGGAAGCCGCGGCCGGTGAGGCGGTAGAGGTGTCGATGGAGGCATTTGCCGAAACTGCCGATGCCGCGCAGGCGCCGGACGCCGGACATACGCCGGAAGCCGCTGCCGAGCAGGTGGAAGTCGCTGCCGAGCCGGTTGCCGAGGTGACGGCCGAGCCGGTCGCCGCGGCCGAGGCTGAAGCCGAGCCCGAAGCAGCCCCGGTCGATGCCCCTGCTGCCGAGGCAGCACCGGTCGAGACCGTTGCGGCGGAAGCATCGGAAGCGGCGGAGGAGCCCAAGCCCATCCTGTTGTGGCGCCAGGCACGTTTCGAACACCGTCCGCGCAACCATCGCCAGGATAACCGTCCGCGCGGCGGCCAGCGCGACCAGCGCAACGGCCAGGCGGCGCGCGGCGGCGAGGCCAACCGTGGCGGCGAAGCCAATCGCGGCGGAAATGGCGGCGAGGGCAGGGAACGTCCCCGTTTCGACCGCAAGCCGGGCGGCAAGCCGCATGGCGAGCGCGAAAGGCATGGCGGCGAGCGGCCCGACAAGGGCGGCTTCAAGGGCAAGCCTGCATTCCAGCAGAAGCCGCGCGAGGAGCGTCCGGCGCGGATCGATCCCGACTCGCCCTTCGCCAAGCTCGCGGCGCTGCGCGACCAGCTCAAGAAGTAGCAACCTTGGCCGGCGAGGGAAGACAGCGCATCGACAAGTGGCTGTTCTTCTCGCGTGCGGTCAAGTCGCGCTCGCTGGCGGCCAAGCTGGTGCAGACAGGCGGGGTCCGCCTCAATGGCCGCAAGCTCGACCAGGCATCCGACATCGTCAAGACGGGCGACGTGCTGACCATCGCGCTCGACCGCCGCATCCTGGTCTACAAGGTGCTGTCGGCGGGCGTTCGCCGCGGTCCGGCCGAGGAGGCGCGGCTGCTCTACGAGGATCTCTCGCCCGAGCCGACGCCCAAGGACCAGGCACCGCCCGACGCGCGCGCGCCGTTGCGCGATGCCGGCAGCGGCCGCCCGACCAAGCGGGAACGCAGGGCCATCGACCGGCTGCGGGGCGACTGAGGCGGTTGCGCGCGGGCGGAGCGCAAAGATGAGAAAGCCGTTCCGCCAGGGGCCGTCTGCGCGGAATGGCCGCCCTTGCAACGTCCCGGCAAAGGGGTTACCTCACCGACAAAGTTCGCCCGTACGGGAAGTCCCGGAGCCTGCCGCATGACCTATGTCGTCACCGACAATTGCATCAAGTGCAAGTACACCGACTGCGTCGAGGTCTGTCCGGTCGACTGTTTCTACGAAGGCGAGAACATGCTCGTCATCCATCCCGACGAATGCATCGACTGTGGCGTCTGCGAACCCGAATGCCCGGCCGACGCCATCAAGCCGGACACCGAGCCGGGCTTGGAGAAGTGGCTCCAGGTCAACACCGAATATGCCAGCAAGTGGCCGAACCTGACGGTCAAGAAGCCCGAACTGCCCGAGGCCAAGGAGTTCGACGGCGTCGAAGGCAAGTTCGAGAAGTACTTCTCGGCTGAGCCGGGCGAAGGCAACTGAGGGCTGCGCCGGGGCCCTGCCCTACAGCGTGTAGTTTCCGTGGCGCGCTTGTCTCTTGACGCGGCAGTCTCTTCGCGTATGCAGCAAAATCTTGATTCTTCCGACTTTTTGTGTTAGAGGTGCGGCAACATGCCGGTGACACAACGTCGATCTATGGCGCGAAGCCTAATTCACTGAAAGGTGACAACCTCAATCCGGGCCAGAGAAATCTGGGCCGGCAGTCGCATTTGCGAGTGCCCGGTTCAATCTCTCGGATTGGGGGTCGATTTTGCGTGCGGCACAAGGTCGCGCTTGGCGACCGCCCCTTAAAGCCGGCCTCGGCGGGCCGGCGCCACAAGAAGGAGTTCAGGGCGTATGGCAACTTCCATCCCGCAGAAGAAATCCGCAGCACGTCACGGTTTCAAGACCGGTGAGTTCATCGTCTATCCGGCGCACGGCGTCGGCCAGATCGTCTCCATCGACGAGCAGGAAGTGGCGGGACACAAGCTCGAGCTGTTCGTAATCGACTTCCAGAAGGACAAGATGCGCCTCAAGGTGCCGGTCGCCAAGGCGACCTCGATCGGCATGCGCAAGCTCTCCGAGACCGACTATGTCGACCGCGCGCTGAAGGTCGTGCAGGGCCGCGCCCGCGTCAAGCGCACCATGTGGTCGCGCCGCGCCCAGGAATATGATGCGAAGATCAATTCCGGCGATCTCATCTCCATCTCGGAAGTCGTGCGCGACCTCTACCGTGCCGACAACCAGCCGGAGCAGTCCTATTCCGAGCGCCAGCTCTACGAAGCCGCGCTCGACCGCATGGCGCGCGAGATCGCGGCCGTCAACCGCATGTCGGAGACCGAGGCCGTTCGTCTCATCGAGACCAACCTCAACAAGGGCCCCAAGCGCGGGGCCAAGGCCGACAACGAAGAGGCCGAACAGGAAGAGGCGGCCTGATCGGGCGTATCATCCCAGGTTACGAAAAACCCGGCCTCGGCCGGGTTTTTTTGTTGCCGCCATGCCGGCGCCGTTGCGGTATCCAGGCGAAAATCCTCAGCCCTCGCCGCCATCGCCATGCTGGTGGGTGATCGAGGCGATGAAGCGCCTGGTGCGCTGGTGCCTGGGATTGCCGAACACTTCGGCGGCCGGGCCTTCCTCGACGATCGCGCCGGCTTCGAGGAACACCACCTTCTGCGCGATCTTGGAGGCGAGGCGCAGGTCGTGGGTCGCCATCACCATGGTCGTGCCTTCGCTGGCGAGCTGGCCAAGCACGTCGACCACCTCCTGCGCCAGTTCGGGGTCGAGTGCGGAGGTCGGCTCGTCGCAGAGCAGCACCTTCGGCGAGGGCGCCAGCGCCCGGGCGATGGCCACGCGCTGCTGCTGGCCGCCCGACAGGGTCGCCGGCCAGGCATCGGCCTTGTGGGCCATGCCGACCTTCTCCAGCAGCGCCGCGGCGCGTTCGCGGGCCTTGGCCTCCGGCCATTTCAACACCGTCACCAGGCCTTCCATGACGTTCTCGATCGCAGTGCGATGCGGAAACAGCTGGAAGTTCTGGAACACCATGCCGGTCTGCCGGCGCAGCTTCTGGACGGCCTTGGTCGAGGCGCGCATGCCGGGCTTGAATTCTATGGCGTCGTCGCCGACGCGCACCGTCCCCGATGTCGGGATCTCCAGGAGGTTGATGCAGCGCAAAAGCGTGCTCTTGCCGCCGCCCGAGGGGCCGACGAGCGCGGTCACGCTGCCTTCGCGGATGTCGACCGACACGTCCTTGATGACCGTGTTGTCGCCGAAGCGCTTGACGATGTTCGAAAGGCCGATCATGAGCGCGCCTCCAGGAAGCCGCCGTAGCGGTTGAGCCGCTTCTCGAGCCGGACCTGCAGGGTCGAAAGCACCGAGCTCATGGCAAGATAGAGCAGTGCTGCCTCGACATAGAGGATCAGCGGCTCGTAGGTGGTGGCGACGATGCGCTGGGCCGCCTGGAACATCTCGGGCACCGTGATTGCGGCCGCAAGCGAGGTGTCCTTGACCAGCGAGATGAAGGTGTTGGAGAGCGGCGGCACCGCCACGCGCGCTGCCTGCGGCAGGATCGTGCGCCGCATCGCCTGCGTCCAGGTCATGCCGATCGAATAGGCCGCCTCCCACTGGCCTTTCGGCACGGAGGTGATGACGGCGCGGATGATCTCGGACGAATAGGCGCCGATGTTGAGGGTGAAGCCGATCAGGGCCGCCGGAAAGGCGTCGAGCACGATACCGACGCTGGGCAGGCCGTAGAAGATCAGGAACAGCTGCACAAGGAGCGGCGTGCCGCGGATGATCCAGACGTAGAAGCGGACGATGGCCGTAAGCGGGGCGGGACCGAACAGGCGCAGAAGCGCTGCCCCCAGGCCGACTGCCAGGCCGAGAACGAAGGAAAGCAGCGTAAGGGGTGCGGTGAAGACCAGGGCGGCCCACAGAAGCGGGCCGAGCGAGTCCAGCATCAATTGAAGCCAGTGGGGCAAGGCGAAGGCTCTTTCCATAGCGACGAGCCCGGAAAATCGCAGATTTTCCGGGCGAGTTCATGCGGAAAATGGAAGGCGGGGCGGACGCCGGTCGGCTGCCCGCCCCTGAGGGAGTGCTTACTGCGAGACGTCCGTGCCGAAATAGGTCTCGGAGATCTTCTTGTAGGTGCCGTCGGCCTTGATGTCGGCGAGCGCCTTGTTGATGGCCGCGACCAGCTCCGGGTCGCCCTTGCGGACGATCACGCCGGAGAAGTCGGCCTTCGCCTCCTCGGCCACGATCTTCACGTCGGCGTCGGGCTTCTGCTTCTTGAAGTCGTAGAAGGACAGGCTGTCGTTGATGGTGGCGTCGGCGCGGCCGTTCAGCACCAGCTGGATCGACTGGTCGAAGCCGTCGGTGCCGACGAGCTCGGCGCCGTTCGTCTCGGCGATCTTGCCGAAGTTGCTGGTCAGCGACTGGGCCGACTTCTTGCCCTTGAGGTCGGCGAAGCCCTTGATCTCGGAATTGTCGCCGCGGACGATCAGCACCGCCTTGGAGGCGATGTAGGGCTCGGAGAAGTCGTACTTCGCCTGGCGTGCCTCGGTGATGCCGACCTGGTTGATGACGGCGTCGTAGCGGTTGGCGTCGAGGCCGGCGATCAGGCCGTCCCACTTGCCCTCGAGGAATTCCGCCTTCACGCCGAGGCGCTTGGCGATCTCCTTGCCGATCTCGACGTCGAAGCCGACCAGCGCGCCCGAGGCGTCGTGGTAGGTGAAGGGCGCATAGGTGCCCTCGGTGCCGATCTTGAACACGCCTGCGGCCTTGATCTGGTCGAGGTTCTCGCCGGCGTGACCGGCGAGGACGGCTGCGAGCTGGAGCGTTGCTGCGAGGGCCAGCGATTTCAGCGACTTCATTTTCTGTGATCCCGATTTTCTTGCCCGGCCTTGTTTGCCGGGCGCGTTGTGATGAGGCGCAATCTGTCAGAAGCCAGGAAACGGCATAAGGAATGAAATTTCAATTATACTTATCTCTTAGAATGGAATTGCTGCAATCCCGGCGCATCGCCGCGACCGTGGAACATTGGCCCCGATGTCGCGTTTATGGCTCTGCGGGGCGGGTCGGGTTGCGCTCCGCGCCTTGGCAGCGCGATCCGAGAGAGCAGGGCATGGCTATGGACAGGGCAGGCCTCGCCGGCGAACAGATGATGCTGAAGGCTGCATCGCGCGCGCCTTACCTGGATCGCATGGAGGAACGCGATCTGGCCTTCCGCTGGAAAGAGCAGCACGACCAGGATGCCTTGAACCGCATCACCACCGCTCACATGCGCCTCGTCATCGCCATGGCAGTGAAGTTTCGCCGCTACGGCCTGCCGCTCAGCGATCTGATCCAGGAGGGGCATGTCGGCCTGCTGGAAGCGGCGGCGCGTTTCGAGCCGGAGCGTGACGTGCGCTTCTCCACCTATGCCACCTGGTGGATCAGGGCTTCGATGCAGGACTACATCCTCCGCAACTGGTCGATCGTCAGGGGCGGCACGAGTTCGGCCCAGAAATCCCTGTTCTTCAATCTCCGCAGGATGCGCGCGCGGCTCGCCCAGGGCGGCGGGCTGCTCGGCGGCTCCTCGGCCTATCACGAGATCTCGGTGGCCCTCGGCGTGTCGGAGGCCGACGTCGCCACGATGGACATGCGCCTGTCGGTGCCCGATGCCTCCCTCAATGCCCCGCTCAACGACGACATGGACGCCGGGGAGCGCATGGACCTGCTGGTTTCGGACGAGCCGCTCCCGGACGAGCTGGTCTGCGAGGCGATCGACATCGAGCGGCGCTCCGGCTGGCTGCGCGATGCGCTGGGCGTGCTCAATGCGCGCGAGCTTCAGATCATCGAGGAGCGCCGGCTGAGCGAGGAGGGGGCCACCCTCGAGCAGCTTGGAACCACGCTCGGCATTTCCAAGGAGCGCGTCCGGCAGATCGAGACGCGCGCGCTGGAGAAGCTGAAATCGGCGCTGGTCAAGCAGAACGTCGATTTCGTCGGTGCCTGAAGCCTACCTGTCCGTGACGATCTTGACCTTGTCGCCGGCCGAAACGGTGGCGCCGGGACCAAGGGCGTTGAGCACGCGGAACAGGTCGAGCTTGCGGTCGACGCCGACCATGCTCGCGGCAAGCGACCCCATGGTCTGGCCCGGCTGAACCGTGACGACACGGATGCGCAGCGGCTTGAGCGCGGCCTTCTCCGCGGCAGTCATCACATGGAAGCTGGAGCTTACCGTACGCGCGATGGCGTCGAGCTGCGTGCTGGCTGTCGGCGCCGCCGTCAGCAGGCGATAGACCTGCGTCTCGGCCCGGATGACGACGATGTCGAATTGCCAGCCCTCGGCGCTGGCGCGCGCAAAGGCCGCTTCGTTGCCGTTGATGGTCTGTGCCTGCACACTGGCGGGATCGAGGCCCGCCACCCAGCCGCTGCGGATGTAGTCCGTCAGCGACATGTTGTTGATGCTTACGCCGTCGAACCGGATGGCGATGTTACCCGGACCGGTCGCGGTGACGGCGGCGGCCGTGTTGTCGATGATGAAGCCCTGCGGCACCGCAAAGGATATGCCGAGCTTGGGATGGAGGAAGTTGGTGCCGCGCACATAGCCTTCTTCCGGCGTATCGCCGAACAGCAGGCCGTCGATGCCGGCCAGGAAGGAGTCGCGGTCGCGCCGGCCGATGCCCGGCGCCCCGAACTGGCGCGCGTGGCGCTGGGCGAGATCGATGCGCTGCGGCGCGTTGGGGTGGCTGGCAAGAAAGTCGAGGCTGGCGTCGGTGGCGCCGCTGACGGAGCGGAAGTCGCTGTAGGACGCCATCGACTGCAGGAAGCGGCCGGCGGCGAACGGATCGTAGCCGGCCTGCCCGCTGGTCTTGATGCCGATGCCGTCGGCCTCCAGCTCCTGGTTGCGCGAGAACTGGGCGAGACGGAGCTTGCCGCGGATGAGTGCCGCCTTGGCCGTCGGACTTTCGCCGAGCACGTCGGTCACGACCTTGGTCGCCAGCACTTCCTCGGCTTCCTTCTGTTGGCGCTGGACCCCGTGATTGGCAGTCACGTGGCCCATCTCATGCGAGATCACGGCGGCGAGCTCGGCCGAATCGTTGGCGAGCGCCAGCAGGCCGCGGGTCACGTACAGATAGCCGCCCGGCAGCGCGAAGGCATTGACGTTGGGCGAGTTGAGGATGGTGATGCGGTAGGTCTGGTTCGGATTGGCCGAAGCCGTGGTCAGGCTGCCGACCACCTTCGCCACCATGCGCTCCAGCTTCGGGTCGGAATACTCGCCGCCATAGGTGGCGAGGATGCGCGGATGCTGGGCCTTGGCGATCTCGGCGAACTTGTCGTTGCGCGAGACGTTGTCGACCGTCACGGGGTTGTTCGAAGGCTGGAAGCCGGACTCGCGGACGTCGGCCGGATTGAGCACCTGGCACCCGGCGACGAGCGCCGTCAGCGCGACCGCGAGGGCAAGTCGCGAGCGGCGTGACATGGGCTTCTCGGTGGGGCCGTGGCGGCGGATAGGCAGGGCAGCTTCCTTTCGGTGGTCTGGGCAGCGGCGAAGCATTACCCGACGGTATTGGGTGGACCTAGCCACACTCACCATGCCGAGACAATAAGGCGCGGTTGGTCATTGTGGCGATTTGACCGTAAATTATGTCCGCTTCCGGGCAAATTCCCGTGATCAAGTCAGTCACGTTCGGCACCGATATAGCGCCGGAACGCCTCTGGTCCAGAATTGTCGAAGAAATCAACGGCTTTGCCGCTCGCTGCGACCATGCCTGCTTCGACGAAAACCATGTTTTTGGCCAGTTTTCGCGCGTCTTCGGGTTGGTGTGTCACAAAAAGCACGGTCATCGGCCGTTCTTCATGCACGCCCGCGAGCAGGTCGAGCATCTCGTCGCGCAGCGCTGGTCCAAGCGAGGCGAACGGTTCATCCAGGAGCAGAACCGGCCGGTCGCGCACCAGGACGCGAGCCAGCGCGACACGCTGGCGTTCGCCGCCGGACAGTTCCCGCGGCAGCCGATTCGCCATGCCGGAGAGGCCGACGCGCGTCAGCGCCTCCTGTACGTCTTCTCGGTCTGAAGCCGTGAGCTTGAGCGAAGGCGAGCGGCCCAGCCCGACATTGCTGGCGACGTCGAGATGGGCGAAGAGGTTGTTCTCCTGGAACACCATCGAGACCGGTCGCCCGGAAGGCGGCGCGGCGGTCACGTCTGCTGCGCCGATCAGCACCCGCCCTTCCCGCGGCTCTTCGAAGCCTGCGACCAGATTGAGCAGGGTCGACTTGCCGGCGCCGCTCGGTCCCATGATCGCGGTGATCTCGCCGGCGGCGAAGGCCGCGTCGAAGCGCACCATGGTTTCCGCGTAGCTGAATACCACCCGGTCGAGCCGCACCGCCTCGCCTGTCGCCGTCATCGCGAAGTCTCCTTGCCGAGCCGGTCGGCGAGCATCACCAGGACCAGGCACAGAAGCCCGAGCATCAGCGCCAGGCCGGCCGCGTCGGCCGTGCGGTAGCTGCCCATGCGGGCTAGCAGAAGATAGGGCAGGGTCTGCACCGCGTCGCTGCCGAACAGCGCGATCACGCCGAGGTCGCCCAGCGACAATGCTGCGGCGAAGGCGAAGGCGGTGGCGAGCGGCCGCCGCAGCACCGGCCAGTCGATCAGGCGCAGGCGGCTCCAGCCGGCGATGCCCAGTTGGGCGCACAGCCTTTCGTGGCGCTCGGCGGCGGCATCGTGGGCCGGGCGGATGGCGCGCACGGCGAACGGCATAGCCATCACCGCATTGACGGTCACGACCATGACCGGCGCGAGCGCGAAGACGTCGACGCCCTGCCGCACCAGCACGAACCAGCCGGCTCCGACGACGACCGGCGGCACCACCAGCACGAGGCCGGCGCCGGTATCGGTCATCTTCTCGAGCAGCGGTCGCTTGTCGCCTGCTCGGGCGGCGGCAAGCGCGTGCCGCGCCATGACCAGCGAGAGGGAAAGTGCGCAGGCCAGCGTCGCCGAGAGCGTGGCGAAGACCAGGCTGGTGAGCGTGGCGCGATGCACGGCCGCCTCGCCGGCGAGCCGGCCGAGGTCAGCCTCCAGTCCTGAGGCGACGGTGGCCAGCATCGGTCCGCCGACGAAACCCAGTGCAGCGAGGATGACGACGCCGTTCAGGATTCTCTCGCCGGTGCGGACATCGACATAGCTGCGCCGCGCCACCGAAAGGTTGGCGTCGCCCGTCGTGTTGGCCCCGAGCTTCATCAGCAGGGCTACCACCGCCGCCGTCAGCGCGATCTGCAGCAGCGTCAGCGCCACCGCCCGCGCGGGGTCGAAGTCGAAGCGCAGTGCCTGGTAGATCGCGACCTCGAGGGTGGTTGCGGCGGGGCCGCCGCCGAGCGTGAGCACGATGGTGAAGGAGGTGATGCAGAGCATGAACACCAGTCCGGCGATGCCGGGCAGGGCCGCGCGCATCGCCGGCCACTCGATCAGCCGAAAGCTTGCGCGCGCGCCCATGCCGAGCTGGCTCGCCAGCCGCCACTGGTCGGCGGGAACGGTCTGCAGTGCTTCGAGCAGCAGCCGCGTCGCCAGAGGCAGGTTGAAGAAGACATGCGCGACGAGGACGCCGGAAAGCCCGTAGATGCCGGGCCATGTGCCTCCGCCCAGCGCACCGAGAGGGGCGGCGAAATAGCCGGCGCGGCCGTAGAGCGTGAGGATGCCGAGGGCCGCGACGATCGCCGGCAACGCCAGCGGCACGGCGAACAGGCGCAGGATCAGCCCGCGGCCGGGAAATTCTGGGTGTCGTGCCAGAGCCCGGGCGACCAGGATCGCCGGTCCGACCGAAAGCAGCATCGACAGCAGGGCCTGCCACAGCGTGAAGCGAGCCACGCGGAGGAGATAGGAATCGAAAGCGGCATAGGCGCCCTCGGGGTTGCGCCAGGCTTCGACGCCGAGGCCGACAAAGGCACCGCCGATCAGCAGGCCGATGGCCGCGAGCGCGATGATGCCGGTGGCGATACGGGGGTCGCGACGGCTTATCTGCATGATGGGCCGCAAAGCCGGCCGGGGTTGAGCCTTGTCATACCCCCCTCTGGCCTGCCGGCCATCTCCCCCACAAGGGGGGAGATTGGCAGCTTCAACGCCCGCCCACTTTCGCCAGCCATGACAGTTGGCGCAGGCCATGCCACAGCCAATCTCCCCCCTTGTGGGGGAGATGGCCGGCAGGCCAGAGGGGGGTGTTGAAGCGCGGCCACGTTCCAGCCTTACGAGCTTACCTGCTCATCACGCCGAGCCACTCGTCGACCCAGGCCTTGCGGTTGGCGGCGACTTCGTCGGCGCTGAAGATGAGCGTCTTCGACGGCTTCACCAGTCTGTCGAAGGCGGGGTTGAGCGGCTTGTCGGTCTTGCCCGCCGGCAGCATCCAGTTGGTCTCCGGCACCACGTCCTGGAAGCCGGGCCCGGTCATGAAGGCCATGAACTTTTCCGACAGCGGGTTCTTGGCGCCCGTGGTGGTGATGCCGGCGACCTCGATCTGGAGATAGTGGCCTTCCTCGAAGGATGCGGCCTGGTAGCGCTCGGTGTTCTCGGCGACCATGTGGTAGGCGGGCGACGTCGTGTAGGACAGCACCATCGGCGCCTCGCCCTTGGTGAACAGGCCATAGGCCTCGCTCCAGCCCGGGGTGACGGTCAGGACGCGGCCCTTGAGCTTGGCCCAGGCCTCGGGTGCCTTGTCGCCATAGACCGACTTGACCCAGAGCAGCAGGCCGAGGCCCGGCGTCGAGGTGCGCGGATCCTGGATGGCGATCTTTTCCTCGGGATTGCCCTCGACCAGCTCCTTCAGGCTCTTGGGCGGGGTCTTCAGCTTCTCGGTGTCGTAGACCACGGCGAAGTAGCCGTAATCGTAGGGCACGAAGGTGTCGTCCTTCCAGTCGCCCGGCACCTTGATGTCGTCGCCGACGGTGCCGTGCGGCACGAACAGGCCGGTCGCCTTGGCCTCGGCGGTCAGGTTGGTGTCGAGGCCGAGCACGATGTCGGCCTTGGTCGAGGCCCCTTCGAGCTTGACGCGGTTGAGCAGCGCCACGCCGTCGGCCACCGAGACGAAATCGACCGTGCAGGCGCATTCGGCCTCGAAGGCCTTCTTCACCTGCGGGCCGGGGCCCCATTCGGCGGTGAAGCTCTCGTAGGTGTAGATGGTGAGCTTGTCTTCGGCCAAAGCCGGGAAAGCAGAGGCGGCAAGCGCCAGGGCGGATGTCAGCGACAGGATCAGCGAGCGCATCGGCGCCTCCTTCATTGGTGTTGAAAGGGAATTTGAAGCGCCGGGCGTCCGAAGCATCTAATCCCTCCGCCGGTACAAACCGGATCAGGTTCGGCGGGTTGGCCGGAACTTTCCATGCCTCTCAGCCGGCCCGCTTGCGCGCGACAGGCACCCCGTTAGAGCGATCCAAGAAATAGAGCCGGCGAAGGGGTGGTGCAAGCGCAAGTTTCAGGCATGCGCGGCGGCCTTCCGTTTCGGCTGCCGGGCTGGTAATGGCCACGGCATGAGCCGGTTCACCATCCTCCTCGGCGGCGAGGTCTTTCGCACGCCGCGCCTCGACAACCAGGTCGCGGGCAGCCGCGTGATCGCGGCCGATTCCGGCATCCGCCATGCGGCCGTGCTCGACCTGGTCCCGGAACTCTGGCTGGGCGACTTCGATTCCGTGCCGGCCGATCTCGATGCCCGCCTGGCCGGCCTGCCGCGCGAGACCTTTCCGGCCGACAAGGACAAGACCGACGGCGAGTTGGCCATCGCCGCGGCACTTGATCGTGGCGCCACCTCGCTGGTTCTCGCCGGCGCCTTTGGCGGCCCGCGCGCCGACCATGCCTTCCTGCATCTGGCGCTGGCGCTCAGGCTTGCGGAAGCCGGTACGGAGGTGCTGCTCACCAGCGGCCGCCAGGAGGGCGTGCCTTTGCTCCCCGGTGCCGCCGACTTCGACTATGAAAATGGCACGTTGTTTTCCGTGCTCGCCTTCTCCGCGCTCTCCGGCCTCTCCGAAGAGGGCGCCAAATGGCCTCTCGACAAGGTCGAGGTGCCGTTCGGTTCCTCGCTGACCTTGTCGAACGAAGTTCGCGGGCGGCTCAGCATATCGCTGGCCGACGGACGCGCCTTGCTTCTCGCACATCCCTTTCCCGCCTCGGAATTCTGAAAAATGGCGCCACCGCTCCTCAATCTCGACGGCATCCGCCTGACCTTCGGCGGCGTGCCGCTGCTCGACGGGGCGGCGCTCTCCGCCTCGGCCGGTGACAAGATCGCGCTCGTCGGCCGCAACGGTTCGGGCAAGTCGACGCTGCTCAAGATCGCCGCAGGCCTGGTCGAGCCGACCGACGGCGAGGTGTTCCGCCAGCCTTCGGCGACCATCCGCTATCTGCCGCAGGCGCCCGACATGGACGGTTTTGCCAGCGTCCGCGCCTATGTCGAGGCAGGCTTGGGACCGGCCGACGACCCGCATCGCGCCACCTACCTGCTCGATCACCTCGGCCTCACCGGCGAGGAGCGGCCCGGCGACCTTTCCGGCGGCGAGGCGCGCCGCGCAGCACTCGCCCGCGTCATGGCGCCGGAGCCGGACATCGTGCTGCTCGACGAGCCGACCAACCATCTCGACCTCTCGGTCATCGAGTGGCTGGAAGAAGAACTCATCCGCACCTCCTCGGCGCTGATCCTGATTTCGCACGACCGCCGTTTCCTCGAACGCGTCAGCCGCAACACCGTCTGGCTCGATCGCGGCCAGACGCGCCGGCTCGACCGCGGTTTCGCCCACTTCGAGGAATGGCGCGACCAGATCCTCGAGGAGGAGGAGCGCGAGCAGCACAAGCTCGGCCGCCAGATCGTGCGCGAGGAGCACTGGCTGCGCTACGGGGTGACCGCCAGGCGCAAGCGCAACATGCGCCGGCTCGGCGAGCTGCAGTCGATGCGCCAGCGCTTCCGCAGCCATCGCGGCGCCGAAGGCGTGGCCACCATGGTGGCGAGCGATGCCGCCGAATCCGGCAAGCTGGTCATCGAGGCCAAGAATATCGACAAGAGCTTCGGCGAGCTTTCGGTGGTCAAGGGGTTCTCGGCCCGCATCCAGCGTGGCGACCGCGTCGGCCTCGTCGGCCCGAACGGCGCCGGCAAGACGACGCTGCTCAAGATGCTGACCGGGGAGATGGAGCCCGATGCCGGCAGCGTCCGGCTCGGCGTCAATCTCGAGATCGCGACCCTCGACCAGAAGCGCGAGGCGGTCGATCCGAACGAGACGCTGACGAGCTATCTCACCGACGGGCGCGGCGAGAACCTCGTCATCAACGGCGAGCAGCGCCACGTCGTCTCCTACATGAAGGACTTCCTGTTCAAGCCCGAGCAGGCTCGCACGCCGGTGCGCGAGCTTTCCGGCGGCGAGCGCGCCCGGCTGATCCTGGCGCGCGTGCTGGCGCGCCCGGCGAACCTTTTGGTGCTCGACGAGCCGACCAACGACCTCGACATGGAAACGCTGGAACTGCTGCAGGAACTCGTCGCGGGGTTTGCCGGCACCGTCATCCTGGTCAGCCACGACCGCGATTTCCTCGACCGCACGGTGACCAGCATCATCGCGCCCGACGGCGACGGCAAATGGATCGAATATGCCGGCGGCTATTCCGACATGCTGGCGCAGCGCGGCGTGGCCAGGCTCGAGGACCGCAAGGCGCGCAAGCCGAATGCCGAGCCGTCGGGCGGCTCCCGGCCGGCGGCGGACGCCCCCAAGGCGGCGGCCAGGAAGCTCTCCTTCAAGCAGAAGTTCGCGCTCGACAACCTGCCCAAGAAGATCGAGGCGGTGACGGCATCGATCTCGCGGCTGGAGAACCAGATCGCCGACCCGGCCTTCTACGAACGCGACCCCAATGGCTTCCAGAAGACCATAGCGGCCCTCGACAAGGAGCGCGTGTCGCTGGCTGCGCTTGAGGAGGAATGGCTCGAGCTGGAGATGCTGCGCGAGGAGCTCGAAGGCTAAGGCCTGATTGCGACGAATGGCCCATGCGCATATGTTATGCGCATGGATCGAGGTGCTGCCATGCTTCAAAAGGCTCCCAAGCCCGTTCGCAAGCCGACGAACGTGACCATCGATGCCGCCCTGGTCGAAGAAGCCAAGGCGCTCGGCATCAACATATCGCAACTGGCCGAGGAGGCCTTGGCGAAGGCCGTCTCCGAGGAAAAGTCGCGGCGGTGGAAGATCGAGAACCAAGCTACGTTGGATGCTTGGAACGACTATGTCGACAAGAATGGGTTGCCTCTGGCCAAATACCGGTTGTTCTGATGGCCAGGTACCACCTGTTCGCTGGTCCGTATGACGGCAGTTATCTGCTCGACGTGCAGTCGGACCTGCTCGACCACCTGAAATCACGAGTAGTGGTGCCGCTGTTGCCTGCGGAAGACGCTCCGCCACCGGTCAGGAAGCTCAATCCGGTTTTCGATATCGATGGCCGAAAGCTGGTCATGGCTACACACCTCATCGGTGCTGTCGCGGTTTCCGAATTAGGAGAGGCGCGCGCCAATCTGGGCGAGCGCCATGACCAGATTATTGACGCCCTGGACATGCTGTTCCAGGGCTTCTGACGCGGACAGCGTCCTTCAGGGCCAATCGGCTCAGGCGGCCCTAGCCTGCCGCCTTGGCCTCCCAGGCCTTCATCGCTTCCTCGAACGCCTTGTCGCCCGGAATGCCCTTTTCCATGGTGAAGAGGGCGCGGCGGCCGGATTTGTAGACCACCGGCACGTCGATCCAGCTGCGGCGACGCAGCAGGTTCAGATTGGTGTCCATCTCGGCCTTGGTGTCGTTGAGCGCGACGAGGAAGAAGCCGTCGGCGATCTTGGCCGGGATGCCCAGGAGCGGGCTTCCCGCGTCCTGCTCGGAGCTCTTCAGCGCCACGCGCAGGATGTTCTCGATGCCGCCGCCCTCGAAGCCGTCGGGCGTCAGGAAGATCATCTCGAGTATATGGCTCGCCGGCAACGTCTTGTCGGCGTTGCGGCGGATGGTCATGCGCAGCTGGATGTCCTTGCCGGGGATCGTCGCCTCGGCGCGGATCGCGGGCTCCGGCGGCAGGTCGCCGCCGGGCGATTCCTGCACCACCGACCAGACCACCGAGCCGGGCTCGGCCGATCCCTGGGCCACGTTGGTGCGCTCCTCGTAGAAGATCGCCTTCTGGCCCACTGCAACCTGGGCGTTCTCGGTTGCCGCGGGCGCCGGATTGGCACCGGCCGCTTCGGCCGGCGCGGGCGCCGCCGGCGTCGGCGCGGGCGTTGCCTCGGGAGCCGTGGACGGCGCCTGGGTCAGCGCGGCGACGGAGGTGCCTTCGCCGATGCTGCTGCCGCCGCCGGCGGGACCCGGGTCGACTTCCTTGCCATCCGACGTCAGCCGCTGGGTGAGCTTGACCTGCCCGTCTTCAGCCGCCGGTTCGGCGTTCTGCTCGCCATTGGCGGGAGCCGGCGCCGCCGCCTCGTTTGCAGCCGGCGCGGGCGCGGCAGGCTTGTCGCTGCCGGAACCGATCAGCGCGTCGCGGTTCGACCACAGGGCGTAACCGCCGCCGCCGACCACCGCGACGGCCAGCACGGCCGCGATCAGGCCGCCGCCGATGCGGCGGCGCGGCTTCTGCCTGAATTTCTGGAACGGATCGGCATCGCTCTCCGGCGCATCGAAGTCATCGTCGCGAGCGGCTTCCGGCGTCTCGTCATACTGGTCGTCGTCGGCCAGGAATTCCGGCGGCGGGGCGCTTGGCCGCTGCTGCGGCGCGACCGAAGCCGCAGGGCGCGGCGGCGCCACGGGAGCGGGCGCGGGAGCCGGCGCCGGCGCAGCCGGTGCGGCCATGGCGGCCGGCTGGGCATGAACCGGCTTGTTCCTGTTGCGGTCGATGGAGGAGAAGACGTTCTCGAGTTCGGCCAGCGGGTCGTCGTAAGTCGGCTTCGGGCCGTACTCCGCCTCCACGGTCGCGATGGCGTCCTCAAGTGTCTTCTTCTGGCGGTCGGCGACGCTTTGCGGCGGCGGCGGGTTGATGGCGGCAAGCTTGGCCGAAATCGTCGCGCGGGCCTTGTCGTACACCCGCGCACGCATGGCCGGCGTCGTCTCGCCCATGCCGTCCAGCGTCTTCTTCAGAACCGCTACGAAGTCTGCCATGCTCTCGTCGACCTATCTGTTCATCCTCGGGCCGCGTCTCCGCCTGACATTGCGGCCCGCCGGGGTGTCAATAACTAGTCTTCAAACGGATCGGTCACAAGTATGGTGTCGTCCCGTTCGGGGCTGGTGGAAAGCAGCGCCACCGGAGCGCCGATCAGCTCCTCGATGTGGCGGACATACTTCACCGCCTGCGCCGGCAAGTCGTTCCAGCTGCGTGCGCCCGCCGTCGTGCCCTTCCAGCCTTCGAGCGTCTCGTACACCGGCTCGACGCGCGCCTGCGCGCCCTGGCTGGCCGGCAGGTAGTCGATCAGCTCGCCGTCGAGCTTGTAGCCGGTGCAGACCTTGATCTCGTCGAGGCCGTCGAGCACGTCCAGCTTGGTCAGCGCGATGCCCTTGATGCCGTTGACAGCGACCGCCTGGCGCACCAGCACGGCGTCGAACCAGCCGCAGCGGCGCTTGCGGCCCGTCACCACGCCGAACTCATGGCCGCGCGTGCCGAGGAATTCGCCGACCTCGTTCTGCTGCTCGGTCGGGAACGGGCCTTCGCCGACGCGGGTGGTGTAGGCCTTGGTGATGCCGAGCACGTAGTGGATCGATCCCGGTCCCATGCCCGAGCCCGCCGCCGCCTGGCCGGCGACGGTGTTGGACGAGGTGACGAAGGGATAGGTACCATGGTCGATGTCGAGCAGCGTGCCCTGTGCGCCCTCGAACAGGATGCGCTCGCCGGCACGCCGCTTGTCGTCCAGCACCTTCCAGACGCGGTCCATATAGGGCAGCACCTTGTCGGCGACCGAGGTCAGCTCGGCCATGATGGCTTCGTGGGTCACCTCTGGATGTCCGAGGCCGCGACGCATCGCATTGTGGTGCGTCAGCAGCCGGTCGACCTTGAGGGGCAGGGTGTCCAAATCCGCCAAGTCCATCACCCGCACCGCACGGCGTCCCACCTTGTCTTCATAGGCGGGGCCGATGCCGCGGCGGGTCGTGCCAATCTTCGTGCCCGAATTGGAGGCGGCGTCCTCGCGGAAACCATCCAGCTCGCGATGCAGCGACAGGATAAGCGCGGTGTTTTCGGCTATTTTCAGGCGATCCGGGCCGATCTCGACGCCCTGGGCGCGGATCTTTTCCAGCTCAGCCACGAAGGCGTGCGGATCGAAGACCACGCCGTTGCCGATGATCGAGAGCTTGCCTTCACGCACGACGCCGGAAGGCAGCAGCGACAGCTTGTAGACCTTGCCGTCGACCACCAGCGTATGGCCGGCGTTGTGTCCGCCCTGGAAACGGACGACCACGTCGGCGCGCTCCGACAGCCAGTCCACGATCTTGCCCTTGCCTTCGTCGCCCCATTGCGAGCCGACGACCACCACATTGGCCATGGTTCTTTCCTTCCGGTTTCGCGGGGAAGCCGCGAACAGTTCAAAATGACAGGCCTCTATAGCGCCAAGCAATTGGATGCGCGACCATTCTTTTGCCCTCCGAGGCATAACAAAATGCTGCTTTGGACGCATTTACTTGGCCCTTCGGCGCACTTACGCCGAACGTGCCAATTCCTGCCGCCGAAGGCGCGACCGAATGCATCGAAATGCCTACGTCCTGTTGCTGTTGACCGCCTTGTTCTGGGGCGGCAACTCCGTCGCTGGCAAGCTGGCCGTCGGGCATGTCTCGCCGATGCTGCTGACGGCGCTGCGCTGGGGCATCGCCGCCGTCATCCTCGGCGCCATCGGCTGGCGGCGACTCAGGCTCGACTGGCCAGCCGTGCGCAGGCATCTGCCGCTGCTCACCTTGCTCGGGGCGCTCGGCTTCACGGTCTTCAACGCCGCGCTCTACTCCGCCCTCAACTTCACCACGGCGATCAACACCAGCATCGAGCAGGCAGGCATACCGATGTTCATCTTCGCCGCCAACTTCCTGCTCTTCCGCATCAAGGTCGCGATCGCCCAGGTCTTTGGCTTCGTGCTGTCGCTGACCGGCATCGCGCTCACCGCCAGCCATGGCGATCTTACGACGCTGCTCATGCTCGACGTGAATTTCGGCGACACGCTCATGCTGATCGCGGTGCTGGTCTACAGCGCCTATACGGTCGCCCTGCGCTTCAAGCCGGAAATCCACTGGCAGAGCCTGATGATCGTCCTGACCGGATCGGCCTTCGTCATGTCGATCCCGTTCGCGCTGTGGGAGATGAATACCGGCCGGCTGATCCTGCCGGATGCGACGGGCTGGCTGCTCACCGGCTACATCGTGCTGTTCCCCTCGACCATCGCGCAGATCTTCTACATCCGCGGTGTCGAGCTGATCGGCGCCAACCGTGCCGGGCTGTTCATCAACATGGTGCCGATTTTCGGCACCATCCTTTCGGTCCTCATCATCGGCGAGGACTTCCAGCTCTACCACGCGATCGCCTTCACGCTGGTGCTCGGCGGCATCTGGATCGCCGAGCACAGCGGCCGCAAGATGGCGCTGGAACCGCAGAACACCAATCCGGGCTGAGCTGTCGAAAGGCCAAAGAAAAAGGCGCAGCCAAGCCGCGCCCTCTTCAGCCTTGGGAGGCTATGCTTTTGGCCTTCGCTCAGAAGCCGTTGACGTCGAACTGCAGGCGCCTGGCCGAGTCGATCGACTTGTGCGCGCGTACCTTGGCCAGCACGTCCTCGGGGAACGGCGCGTCGAGATAGAGCAGGGCGATGGCGTCGCCGCCCGGATGGTCGCGGCCGAGGGAGAAGTTGGCGATGTTGACGCCGTTCTCACCGCAGACGGTGCCGAGCAGACCGATGATGCCGGGCGCATCCGCATTGGTGGTGTAGAGCATGTGCTGACCCACCTCGGCGTCGAGGTTGATGCCCTTGATCTGGATGAAGCGCGGCTTGCCGTCGGAGAAGCAGGTGCCGGCGATCGAGCGGGTCATGTGCTCGGTCTTGACGGTCAGCTTGATGTAGCCGTCGAACACGCCCGACTTGTCGCGCTTGACCTCGGCGACGATGATGCCGCGCTCCTTCACCATGATCGGCGCGGAGACCATGTTGACGTCCGCGACCTGCGGCCGGATCAGGCCGGCAAGTGCGGCGCTGATCAGCGCCTTGGTGTTCAGCTGCGCCGTCGAGCCGTCGAACAGGATCTCGACCTCGGTAATGGGGTCTTCCGTCACCTGGCCGACAAAGGCGCCGAGCACTTCGGCGAGCTTGACGAAGGGCTTGAGCCGCGGGGCTTCCTCGGCGGTGATCGAGGGCATGTTGATGGCGTTGGTGACCGCACCCTTGGTCAGGTAGTCCGACATCTGTTCGGCTACCTGGAGGGCTACGTTCTCCTGCGCCTCCGAGGTCGAGGCGCCGAGATGCGGCGTGCAGACCACGTTCTCCATGTTGAACAGCTCGTTCTGGTCGGCCGGCTCGACCTCGAACACGTCGACGCCGGCGCCTGCCACCTTGCCGCTCTTCAGCGCGGCGATCAGATCCTTCTCGACCACCAGGCCGCCGCGGGCGCAGTTGATGATGCGCACGCCGTTCTTCATCTTGGCGATCGCCGCGGCGTCGATGATGTTGCGCGTCTTGTCGGTCAGCGGCGTGTGCAGCGTGATGAAGTCAGCGCGGGCAAGCAGCTCGTCGAGCTCGACCTTCTCGACGCCCAATTCCTCGGCGCGATGCTCCGACAGGAACGGGTCGAAGGCCACGACATGCATCTTGAGGCCGACGGCGCGGGTGGCGACGATCGAGCCGATGTTGCCGCAGCCGATCAGGCCGAGCGTCTTGCCGGTGATCTCGACGCCCATGAAGCGGTTCTTCTCCCACTTGCCGGCATGCGTCGAGGCATTGGCCTCGGGGATCTGGCGGGCAACGGCGAACATCAGCGCGATGGCGTGCTCGGCGGTGGTGATCGAATTGCCGAACGGCGTGTTCATGACGATGATACCGCGGCGCGAGGCGGCCGGGATGTCGACATTGTCGACGCCGATGCCGGCGCGGCCGATGACCTTGAGATTGGTCGCGGCCGCAATCAGCTTCTCGGTCACCTTGGTGGCCGAGCGGATGGCGAGGCCGTCATACTGGCCGATGACTTCGAGCAGCTTTTCCTTGTCCTTGCCGAGATCGGGCAGGTAGTCGACTTCGACGCCGCGGTCCTTGAAGATCTGGACGGCGGTGGTGGAGAGTTTGTCGGAAACGAGAACGCGGGGCATGGGCAAATCCTCTTGCGATTGGCCTGCCTCCCTTGAGGGGAGGGTGGTCGCCTGGCGACCGGGTGAAGTTGTCGAGGCCGGGTGGGCCTTTGAATTCTTGGGAATGGGGAGCGGGTGGACAGGACCCACCCGGCTCACTTCGTTGCCACCCTCCCCTCATGGGGGAGGGAGTGCGGCGTCAGGCTGCGGCCTTGAGCGCGGCCTTCTGATTGGCGAAGGCCCAGTCGAGCCACGGCATCAGGGCTTCGAGATCGGACGCCTCGACGGTAGCGCCCGTCCAGATGCGCAGGCCGGGGGGCGCATCGCGATAGGCGCCGATGTCGAAGGCGACGCCTTCCTTCTCCAGCGCCGAGACCATTGCCTTGGCGAAAGCCGCCTGGCCGTCCTTGTCGAGTGCCGCCACGTCCGGGTCGACGATCGACAGGCAGACGGAGGTGTTCGAGCGCGTTTCCGGCACGACGGCCAGGTGACCCAGCCAGGGCGATTTCTCGACGAAACGGTCGATGACGGCGAAGTTGGCGTCTGCGCGGGCGACCAGCGCGTCCAGCCCGCCCAGGCCCTTCGCCCAGACGAGCCCGTCGATGTAGTCCTCGACGCAGAGCATCGACGGCGTGTTGATGGTCTCGCCCTTGAAGATGCCCTCGATCAGCTTGCCGTTCGAGGTCATGCGGAAGATCTTCGGCAGCGGCCAGGCCGGCTTGTAGGTCTCGAGCCGCTCGACGGCGCGAGGGCTCAGGATCAGCATGCCGTGCGCGCCTTCGCCGCCCAGCACCTTCTGCCAGGAGTAGGTGACGACATCGAGCTTCCGGAAGTCGAGGTCCTGTGCGAATGCGGCCGAAGTGGCGTCGCAGATGGTCAGGCCCTTGCGGTCGGCGGGGATGAAGTCGCCATTGGCGACGCGCACGCCCGAGGTGGTGCCGTTCCAGGTGAAGACCACGTCACGGTCGAAATCGACCTTGGAGAGATCCGGCAACTCGCCATAGGCGGCTTCGAACTTGCGCACGTCGGCGAGCTTGAGCTGCTTGACCACGTCGGTGATCCAGCCGGCGCCGAAGCTTTCCCAGGCGACCATGTCGACGCCGCGCTCGCCGAGCAGCGACCAGAGCGCCATCTCGACGGCGCCCGTGTCGGAGGCCGGAACGATGCCGATGCGGTAGTCGGCGGGAACCTGGAGCACTTCGCGCGTCAGCTCGATCGCCTGCTCGAGCTTGGCTTTGCCGATCTTGGCGCGGTGCGAGCGGCCCAAAGGCGCGTCGGCGAGCGCCTGGAGCGACCAGCCGGGACGTTTTGCGCAGGGACCTGAGGAGAAATTGGGATTTGCCGGACGGAGTCCGGGCTTGGCGACGATCGTCATCGTGGTTCTATCCTTCCAGATAGTTGGCCCCTCGTTGGGGAGGGGTGGCCCACGGACGGCGATACAGAAACTGGCCCGGAATCGCAATAGGCAATGTGACGCAAGGTGACATCTGCGCCTGCGTGCCGCATGCCGAAATGGCATTTCCCGCGTACCGCCGCCGCCAAGCGGCAAACTTGCGTGGCACTGGAGGCCACTGCCGTCCGTGTCGCCATCGCAACAGGCGTGGGGAAACGCGCTTCCGGGCTGGGACGCCTCGTTGCGCCTTGGCCCCGGCTGATGCCGGGGCTCTTGTTGTGGGCGGCCGGTAGGCGACAGCGCCAAGCCCGGACAGGGCGGCATCCCATCGCGTCCGAATCGTCAGCCGCATTTGTCTCGTCGAAAATTCTTTGAATTCTCCAATGTACCAGATATTAGCTTCCTTTTCATCTGCGTATGCTGACATGGCGCTCGACATATTCCTGTATAGGTTGTGATAGGATTGCAACATTGACCGCAATTATGCGATGCAAGGTTGTATTTGAGGCTGATGCCACCCCCGTTCGTGCTATCTTTCAAGCAATGGAAGTAATGGAGCGGGATATGAAGAAGATAATCTTGGTGTCGGTCTTGACGCTGCTTGCAGGTACGGCATATGCCGCCGATGCGGTGGTAGAACCGGAGGCGGCGCCGGTCGCGGAACTGACGCCGGCCTTCGTCTGGAGCGGCGGCTATGTCGGCCTTCAGGGCGGCTACGGCTGGACGGATGTCGATGTGGATGTGGACTTCGACCCCGGCTTTTCGGATTCGTTCGATGCCAATGGCGGGGTCGCCGGCCTGTATGCCGGCTACAACTTCCAGTCCGGCAGCTTCGTCGGCGGCATCGAGGCCGACATCAACAAGGCGTGGATCGACGAGACGGCCTTGGTCGGCCCGATCGAGGCGGATACCGAGCTCGACTGGTTCGGCTCGATCCGCGGCCGCGCCGGCTTCGCCTTCGACAGGGCGCTTGTCTTCGGCACGGCCGGCGTCGCCTTCGCCAGCGCCTCCGCCGACGTGCTGGGCGAGAGCTACGATCTGAATTATACGGGCTGGACGATTGGTGGCGGCGCCGAATATGCCGTGACCGACAACATCACGCTGCGTGGCGAATACCGCTACTATGATTTCGGCAGCGACGACTTCGATGTCGGTCCCGTCAACGTCGAAGCCGATCTCAGGATGCACGCGATCTCGTTCGGCGCGGCCTACAAGTTCTGATCCGCGGTCACGGCGCAGAAACGAAAAGACCCCGGCGGATCGCCGGGGTCTTTTCGTGTTTGCAGACAGTCGCGGTTCGCGCCGGTCACCAGATCTCGTAGCGCAGGCCGACCTTGATCTCGTGCTGGTCGAGGCCGCCGTCCTTGCCCTGGATGCCCCTGGCGCCTGCCGCGGAATCGGTGGCGTTCCAGCCGAACATGTCGCCGCCGTCGATGCGGCGGTACTTGTAGCCCAGGTCGACCTTCAGGTTCTGCGACAGGTCGTAGGCGACACCGGCCATGAGCGCGTAGGTGAAGCGCCAGTCCTTGGCGCCGCCGCGCGTGTCGGTGGCCGGTGGCGCTACGGGGCAGACGGCTCCGCCGCCGTCCACGCAGTAGTTGGTGCTGCCGAGATCGGACCAGCTGACATAGGAGTAGCCGGCGCCGGCGCCGACATAGGGCGTGAAGCCGACATAGGTGCCGAGATCGGCATAGGCATTGGCCATGATGCTGATGGCCGACATTTCGGCGCTGTCCTCGCTGCGGCAGGTGGTGCCCGCCGGGCCGCCGCAGGGCGTGGTGCTCGACGTCGTGCCGGAGAAGTCGGCGCGGAAGCCGTCGACCGTCACGTCGCCGCGGAAGTAGTCGGTGAAGCGATAGCCGACGCCGCCGCCAAAGGTGAACTCGCCGTCAAGGTCTTCGCTGTCGAAGGATGCGCTGCCATAGGTCGACGGCGCGGTGAAGGTGCGGTAGCTGGCCGAGCCGGCGCTGGTCGAAAGGGCATAGCCGATGTCACCGCGCAGGTACCAGCCGGAGCCGACTTCGACCGGGACGTATTCCGGCGCCTCTTCGACGACGATCGGCGGATCGTAGTCGGCGGCCGTGGCAGCCAGCGGCCAGAGCGTCATCGCCGCAAGCGCCAGTGCCGCGCGATATTTGAGCATCATGGGTGCATTCTCCCGAAATGGCGCCGGTGTTGCCCGTGATTCCAGCCGCCGTCGGGAGTATTGTTAACCATAGTGGTTAAGTCGCAGTTAAGGATAACGATTGGTTAGCAGGCCCATCGCTCCGACTTAAAAACGAAACCGCCCGGCGCGTGGGCCGGGCGGTTCGAAGGGCTTCGGTGGATGGTCTGGTCAGCCTAGTTCAGCGAGTAACGGACGCCGAGCTTGAGGTCGTGCGAGGCGATGTTCTTGAACGTGATGCCGGGGAGCGAGGGCTCCGCCGGATCGAAGTTGTAGAGGGTGCCGGTACGCGCGTCGCCGAGGTTGACGTAGCTGTAGCCCAGGTCGATGGTCATGCGTTCGGTGGCTTGAATGCCGATACCGGCGTGCAGGGCCCAGGCGAAGTTCCACTTCGAGGTGGTGTTGGCGTAGCCGCCGCCGCCGTTGATTTCATTGACGTCGCGGAAGTTCGAGATGGTGTTGCGCGAGGCGCCGATGCCGGCGCCGACATAGGGCGTGATGCCGCTGAAGGTACCCAGGTCCGCGTAGGCGTTGGCCAGGAACAGCCATTCCGACTTCTTGCCGCTGTAGTCGTTGGTGTAGGTGGTGGGTGGCGCGCCGGTCCACGTCACCCGGTCGAGCGCATTGAAGTCGGCCGCGCCGCGATATTCGACGCCGATGTCGCCGCGCAGGTAGTCGTTGAACTTGTAGCCGATGCCCACGCCCATGATCGGGGCGGACGAGAAGTCTCCCTCGTCGAGCCAGGTGTGGTCGATGATGCCGGGATTCTGAAAGGCCTCCGATTCCAGCCTGTCGAGGAATTGGTTGCTCATGCCGATGTTGCCGCGCAGGTACCAGCCGCCATAGGACGGCTGCTCGACCTCGATGACGGGCTCGACCGGGTCTGCCGCGAATGCCGGGGCCGCGACGCCCACCAACAGCGCGGCGACAAATGCCTTTGTTCCAAAGTTGTGCATGATGAATACCCTATACTTACGGACCCGCTACGTGCCCGACCATGACTAACCGGCGTGGATAATGCTTGGTATAGGTTAAGGCCGGCTTAACCCTGCCGATTAACCACGAATGCTTGGCGGCAACTTTGCCGGCGCAAGTCGAGCGCAGCCCGGCGCGCACAAAAAAGCCCGCTCGCGGCGGGCTTTCTTGATGCGGCAAGAATTGGTTCGGTCAGGCGGCCGAGCGGCTCTCGGCAATGACGCCGACGATGTCGTTGACGACGGTTTCGACCAGCTGCGGGTCGTCGCCTTCGGCCATGACGCGGATCAGCGGCTCGGTGCCCGAGGGGCGGATGACGAGCCGGCCCGACGTGCCGAGCCGGTTGCGAGCCTCCTCGATGGCAGCCATCACCGGGGCTTCCTCCAGCGGCTTGCCGCCCGAGAAGCGCACGTTCTTGAGCAGTTGCGGCACCGGCTCGAAGGTGCGGCTGAGCTCGCTCATCGGCTTGCCCGAGCGCTTGATGCAGGCCAGCACCTGGAGTGCCGCCACCAGGCCGTCGCCGGTGGTGGAGAAGTCGGACAGCACGATATGGCCGGACTGCTCGCCGCCGATGTTCAGGCCGTGCGCGCGCATGTGCTCGACCACGTAGCGGTCGCCCACCTTGGTGCGGTGCAGTTCGAGGTTCATGCCGCCGAGGAAGCGTTCGAGCCCGAGGTTGGACATGACGGTCGCCACCAGGCCGCCGCCGGCGAGGCGGCCGCTCTGCTGCCACGACTGGGCGATCAGCGCCATGATCTGGTCGCCGTCGACGATGGTGCCGTTCTCGTCGACGATGACCACGCGGTCGGCGTCGCCGTCGAGCGCGATGCCGATGTCGGCGCGCACCTCGTGCACCTTCTTCTGCAGCCCGGCCGGATGGGTCGAGCCGCACTCATGGTTGATGTTGAAGCCGTTGGGCTCGACATTGATCGAGATCACCTCGGCGCCGAGTTCCCACAGCACGGCGGGCGCCACCTTATAGGCGGCGCCGTTGGCGCAGTCGACGACGATGCGCAGGCCGGCGAGCGACATGGAGCGGGGCAGGGTGCGCTTGGCGAATTCGATGTAGCGATCATGCACGCCGTCGACCCGCTTGGCGCGGCCGAGCCCGTCGGAATCGGCGAGCAGCGCCGTCACGTCATCGTCGAGCATCGCCTCGATGCGCTGCTCGATCTCGTCTGAGAGCTTGTAGCTGTCGGGGCCGAACAGTTTTATGCCGTTGTCGTGATAGGGGTTGTGCGACGCCGAGATCATCACCCCGATGTCGGCGCGCAGCGAGCGCACCAGCATGGCGACCGCGGGCGTCGGGATCGGGCCGAGCAGGAACACGTCCATGCCGGCGGCGCAGAGGCCGGAGACCAGCGCGTTCTCGATCATGTAGCCGGAAAGGCGCGTGTCCTTGCCGACGACGACGCGATGGCGATGGCTGCCGCGCTGGAACGAAAGCCCGGCGGCCATGCCGACCTTCATGGCGACTTCCGCCGTCATCGGAAATTTGTTGGCCCGGCCGCGAATGCCGTCGGTGCCGAAATAGCGTCCTGCCATCTTGCCTGTCCCCGTGGTGTCCACCCGTTTTTGCTTTGCCACAGTTGCCACCCGGAAAAACATCACTTTTGGTGATTTTATGTCATAAAACCTTAGAAAATGGTTGGGGTTTTGGCGCTCTTGGGTCGAGGTCAGCCGCCGTCGCGCTCTGACGGATCACAGCGGCTAGCCAAGGTGCGCATGAAAAACGTGACGCAATTCAGAATGTGCTGTGCCTCAGCGTCCGTATAAAAAGACTCTACGTGCATGGTACTATTTCGCCAGGGATTTCTAATGGCGTCGAGCGAGGCGTAAAGCGCTTCGAACGCAGCGCCATCACTGTTAGGCAGGCGTACCCTTGGCGGAAAGAGAGTATCTATTCTTTCTTTTATCTTCGAGAGAATAAGGCCCCAATTGCGATCTGCCGGCTTGATTGGATCTGGAATGTCAAGAATTCCCGATATCTTTTGAATGCCGATTTCAAGAATCCTCATAGAATGAAAGACGCTTGCGGTGGGGCGTTGCAAAGCTAGGCACTTTGCGGCCTCCTCCAATTCGCGCGCCGCATCTGGAAAGAATGTAAGAATATCCCATCCGACAAGCTGGTTTGCATCAGAAAAGAGGAACTTTTGACTTCTGTTTAGGATCACAAATGAAACCAGTTGGCATTCATCCCGAAGCCGACTTTCGACGTCTTCAATAGTGTCACGAATGTCGCCCATCGTTACATTTAGCAGTGGGTCATTCAGACGGATTTTCATGCGTCCTGCAGCCATTGCTGCGACTTCGGCGCCGACGAACAGGGTTGCGTCCTCAAGATCCTGGAAATTTGACGCCAGCATTGTCCGGATCGTTTCCACGACCATTTCGGTTCTGCCGCTTTCGTCAAATTGGTCGATTACAGTTTTTACACGTCGCACCTCTCCCATTGTGTCCAAGAACTTGGCGGCATTCAACTCAAGCATAGGTTAAGTCTCGCGCTTTGGAGAACGAAGCAATCAAGCATCACTATACACTGCGAGTCTCAAAGCAAAAACGCCGCGGAGTTCCCCCGCGGCGTTTTGCATTCCACCAATAGTCCTGACCCCGGTCAGTTCGACGGCTGGGGTTCCATGCCGCCTTCGGGCTCTTCGCCCTTCTTCTTGCCGCGGGTCGAGCCGGCCTTCGGCACGGCCGAGCCGCGCGAGGTCGGGGTGTCGTCGCCGAGATCGCGCGAGGGCTTGTTGCCGGCGATCAGTTGCTTGATCTCCTCGCCCGACAGCGTCTCGTATTCGAGCAGGCCCTCGGCGAGCGCGATCCAGTCCTTCTTCTTCTTGGTCAGGATGGAACGGGCGCTCGTATAGGCGTCGTCGATCAGGCGGCGCACTTCGGCGTCGATGATCTGCGCGGTCTCCTCGGAGACGTTCTGGGTGCGCGCCACCGAGTGGCCGAGGAACACCTCTTCCTGGTTCTCGCCATAGGCGACCTGGCCGAGCTTGTCGGAGAAGCCCCAGCGGGTGACCATGGCGCGCGCCAGCTTGGTCGCCTGCTCGATGTCGGAGGAGGCGCCCGAGGTGATGTTCTCCTTGCCGAACTTGATCTCCTCGGCGACGCGGCCGCCCATCATGATGGCGAGGCGCGAGACCATGTACTTGTAGCTCATCGAGTAGCGGTCGCCCTCGGGCAGCTGCATGACCATGCCGAGCGCGCGGCCGCGCGGGATGATGGTCGCCTTGTGCAGCGGGTCGGCCGCCGGCACGTTGAGGGCCAGGATGGCGTGGCCGGCCTCGTGATAGGCGGTCAGCTCCTTCTCGGCCTGGGTCATGGCCGAGGAGCGGCGCTCCGCGCCCATCATGATCTTGTCCTTGGCGTCCTCGAATTCGGCCATGGTGACCAGCCGCTTGTTGCGGCGGGCGGCCATCAGCGCCGCCTCGTTGACGAGGTTCATCAGGTCGGCGCCCGAGAAGCCCGGGGTGCCGCGCGCCACCGTCTTGAGGTCGACGTTGGGAGCCAGCGGCACGTTGCGGACATGCACCTTGAGGATCTTCTCGCGGCCGACGATGTCGGGGTTCGGCACCACGACCTGGCGGTCGAAGCGGCCCGGACGCAAGAGCGCGGGGTCGAGGACGTCGGGACGGTTGGTCGCGGCGATCAGGATGATCGACTCGTTGGCCTCGAAGCCGTCCATCTCGACCAGCAGCTGGTTCAGCGTCTGCTCGCGCTCGTCGTTGCCGCCGCCGAGGCCGGCGCCGCGATGGCGGCCGACCGCGTCGATTTCGTCGATGAAGATGATGCAGGGCGCGTTCTTCTTGGCCTGGTCGAACATGTCGCGGACGCGGCTGGCGCCGACGCCGACGAACATCTCGACGAAGTCCGAGCCGGAGATGGTGAAGAACGGCACGTTGGCTTCGCCGGCGATGGCGCGGGCGAGCAGCGTCTTGCCGGTGCCGGGAGGGCCGACGAGCAGCACGCCGCGCGGGATCTTGCCGCCGAGGCGCTGGAACTTCTGCGGGTCGCGCAGGAACTCGACGATCTCTTCAAGGTCTTCCTTGGCCTCGTCGACGCCGGCGACGTCCTGGAAGGTGACGCGGCCATGCGCCTCGGTCAGCAGCTTGGCCTTGGACTTGCCGAAGCCCATGGCGCGGCCGGAGCCCGACTGCATCTGGCGCATGAAGAAGATCCACACGCCGAGGATCAGGATCATGGGCAGCCACGAGAGCAGCACGCTGAAGATCGAGCCGGAACCGTCGTTCTCGGGACGGGCGTTGATGGTGACGTTCTTCTCCTCGAGCCGCGACACCAGCGTCGGGTCGCCGGGCGAGTAGGTCTGGAAGCCGGTCGAATTGTCGATATAGGTGCCGCTGATGCGGTCGCCGGCGATCGTCACCGTCTTGATACGGCCTGACGAAAGCTCCTGCAGGAACTGCGAATAGGCTACTTCGCTCGACGCGCCGCGGGTCTGCGGGGTCTGGAACAGATTGAACAGGGCGATGAGCAGAACGGCTATGATCGCCCACAGCGCGAAGTTGCGATAATTCGGATTCATCGAATGTCCCGTCGGCGTCCAGGGTGAACGCACTTGGTGAGAGTAAGCTTGCCCCTAACATAGGGACGGGCTGCCACATTGCCAAGCGCGTCCCTAAGTCTCGGTTAAGCTCCGACGCCATTGTGGCTGCGGCATGGCGGGGCCGGAACCACAGTCGCGCCGAGCAATTTTGCGACCGCGCGGGCGACCTCGAGATCGAAGCCCGGCAGGAAGCGCGACCATGGGGCCGCAAGCGGCAAGGCTTCGGGTGCGGCGACCCTGCCGACAAGCTCTTCGCCGCGCCACAGGGCCGGTTCCGCCGCGAGCGCAGACCTTGCAAGGCTTTCGGGAGCATCGCCCGCTTCGACGGCGCGTTTTGCGGCCGCGCTGCCGAGCGGCGCTAGCGTATGTTGGCCGAGATCGAGCCGGGCGGCGATGCGGTAGCGGCCGTCCCAGGTGCCACCGCGCTGCGGTGCCGGGGCGGGCAGGCCGCGCGCCTCGCGCAGCAGGAAAATGCCCGTTCGGCGGGCGTCGATCAGCGCGCGCGACAATGTGGCGCGGCGGGGTTTTTCCTGCCGTCCGGCCTCCGCCAGCCGCACATGCAGGCCGGTTGCCCGCCGCTCGTCCGGCAGCTGCGACGTGCCGCCGGCGACGGCGGCCAGGATGCGCAGGGCATAGACGGCGGCCTCCTTGTCGGCGGCGGTCGGGAAGGCGGGATCGAGGCGGATCAGCCCGGGCCCGGCCCGGCTCGCATGTCGGTCGATCAGCTGCGCCGCCCGCCGGCCGAGATCGGCGCGCGCCGCCCCGGCCTGTCGCGCTTCGGCAAGAGTCGCTTCGATGCGGCCTTCGTCGTCCCTGAGCGTGCTGCGCAGGCGCGGGCGCTCATAGCTTTCGTTGACATTGGTCGGGTCGTCCAGCCAGCCGATGGCTTGCGCCCGCAGCGCCTCGCGCAGCCGCTCGCGCCGAACGCCGAGAAGCGGGCGCAGAATCCAGATGTTGCCGTCGAACAACGTCGCGGCCGCCATGCCGGCGCTGCCGCGGCCGGCGCCGCGCGCCGCGCGCATCAGCACCGTCTCGGCCTGGTCGTCGGCCGTATGGCCCGTCACGATGACGGCTGCGCCGGCTTCGCGTGCCGCCTGCGCCAGAAGCTCGTAGCGCGCATCGCGCGCCGCGGCCGGCACACCGCTCGCGGGCTTGTCACCGGTCCAGACCATGGTGCGGTGGTCGATGCCGCGGGCGGCGCAGAATTGGGCGACCTGATCGGCCTCGGCACCCGAGCCCGGGCGCAACCCATGGTCGACGGTGACGGCAAGCAGCCGCGCCGAGGGCGCGTGCAGGTCGAGGTGGGATTTGAGAAGGACGAGGAGGGCGGTGGAATCGCTGCCGCCGGAGACCGCTGCGACGACCGCGCGCTGCGCGGCGAAGTCGAATTCGGAGAAATTGCGGAGAAGGTCGGCTTCGATCACCGGCGTCAGCACGCGGCGAGAGCCCGTTCCTGCTTGACCCGTTCCTTGATGGCGCCGGAGGCGTTCGGGTAGCGCTTGCCGATCTCGTTGAAGGTGGCGCAGGCGACGTCGCGCTGCTTGAGGCCGACCAGCGAGATGCCGAGCTTGAGCATCATCTCGGGAGCCTTCTTGGACTTCGGATATTCCTTGCTGGCGCTGAGGAAGGTCTCCGCCGCGTCGCGGTACTTCTTCTGGCCGAGCTGCGCTTCGCCGAGCCAGAAGCGCGCGTCGGCCGTCTTGGGGTCGGCCGGGAAGCGGGAGATGTGGTCGCGGAATCCCTGCTCGGCCGTGCTGTAGTCGCCCGACAGCACGAACTGGTAGGAATTGCGGTAGAGTTCGTCCGGATCGTCGGTCGCGGGCAGGGCGGCGACATCCGTGCCGGTGGAGTCGCCGGCGGCCGGTGCTGCTGGCTGCACCGCAGGCGCGGGCGCGGTCTCGACATGTTCGTTGGCGGAGCCGGAAACCACGTTGCCGTTGGCGTCGACGGTGATGGTGCCGAAGGTCCGCGGCGGCGCGCCGGTGCCCGGGGCGGCCTGGCCGGGCTCGCCCGTGCCCTGCTCCACGATCACTTCCCCGCCGGTCTGGTCGTCGCCCGCTGCGGGCGACGCCGTGCCGGCCGCCTGCTGCGACTGGCTGGGTCGAGGCGCCGCGGGCGCCTCGACGATGGAGCTGTTGGAATTGCCGGAGGCGTCGGACTTCTTCTGCTGCCCGCCGGTGCCCTCGAGCTCCTGGAAGCGGAACTCGTTGTCTTCCTGCATCTTCCGCAACTGCTCCTGCATCTGCAGGATCTGGAAGTTCAGTTCCTCGAGCGAGCCGTTGAGCTTGCGGATCTGCTCTTCGAGGGCGGTGACGCGCGGATCGCCCGCCTGGGCGAGCTGCATCGTGCCTTCGTTGCTCTGGCTCTTGCTGCCGAACACGCCCGGCAGGCCGATCTTGGGAAGGTCGATGCCGATGCCGTCGCGCGCATGCGCCGCGGCCCCGGTTAAGAGAAGGAGGGCAAGTGTGCCGCTCAGGATCGATCGAAAATGCATTAGCCTCTCGCCGTGGAACCGAAATGATTGCTTCGCGCCGATGCGCCCGCATCATTTATCAGGACGCGAGACTTCGGCCAAATTTTGTTTCGGCAGCCGGGCAAAACAAAAGGCGGCCCGCAGGCCGCCTTTCAAGTTCAGGTGTTGCAGTCTTGCCGCTATCAGCTGCCGGCGCCCGAAAGCGTCGTCACGGCGCGGCGGTTCTGCGACCAGCAGGAGATGTCGTCGCAGACGGCGACGGGGCGTTCCTTGCCGTAGGAGATGGTCTTGATGCGGTTGGCGGCGACGCCCTGCGAGGCGAGGTAGTCGCGGGTCGCGGCGGCGCGGCGGGCGCCGAGTGCGAGGTTGTACTCGCGGGTGCCGCGCTCGTCGGCATGGCCTTCGACGACGATCGCGTACTGGCGATACTGGTTCAGCCACTGTGCCTGGCGGGCGAGGATGCCCTGCGCGTCGGCGCGGATCGACGAGGAGTCGGTGTCGAAGAAGATGCGGTCGCCGACGTTGACGGTGAAGTCCTGGCTCGAGCCGGGTGTGGCCGCGCCGGCGCCGCCGAGGCCGAGGTCGGCGGCACTGTTGGGGCTCTTCTTCGAGGCGCAGCCGGCGATTGCCATGGTGGCGACGAGGGCCACGACGACGGGGTTAGTTGCAAATTTTGCGATACGGCGCATGCCGCCTCTCCTTCGCATTCGAGTGATTTCGTTGAACGTCCAGTAACCACGTTGCAGTTAATGGCCATTCAAGAAACATGGTTAAAAATTCGTTGCCGTCAGCCTATGCGTCCCCGCGCCGCGACACCGTCGTAGCAATTTCGCCGCGCAGCCTAGGCCGAAATACGGCGGAAAGGCGGCATCATTGCTCAAATGATGCCGCCTGTTTCGATTGGTCGCGCTCTGGCGGCAGGGTTAGCGGTCTCAATCGAGCAGGGGCGACCAGGCCGGGTCGGACGCGAAGCCCTGGGTCGGGATCGCCTGCTCGTTGCGACCGGTCAGGTCGATCGAGAAGAGCCTCGGACCACCGCCGCCGGGAGCGTCGCGGAAGAACATCAGCACGCGGCCGTTCGGTGCCCAGGTCGGGCCTTCCTGCTGGAAGCCGGTCGACAGGATGCGCTCGCCCGAAC
Source organism: Aminobacter sp. BE322 (assembly GCF_050433525.1). Taxonomy (NCBI): domain Bacteria; kingdom Pseudomonadati; phylum Pseudomonadota; class Alphaproteobacteria; order Hyphomicrobiales; family Phyllobacteriaceae; genus Aminobacter; species Aminobacter sp. BE322. The sequence goes on from NZ_JBNPXB010000004.1 coordinate 289,266, forward strand.
CGTCGGTCTTCATCACGCCGATCTGGAACTGGCCGCCCGACTGCTTGGTGAAGGCGATCAGGTCGCCGCGCGGCGACCACACCGGCGTCGAGTAGCTGCCGCCGCCGAAGGAGATGCGCGTCTGGCCCGAACCGTCGGCACCCATGACGTAGATCTGCGGCTGGCCGCCGCGGTCGGAGGTGAAGACGACCTTGGACCCGTCGGGCGCATAGGACGGCGAGGTGTCGATGGCGCTGGAGTTGGTGAGGCGCGTGGTCGTGCGGCTGCGCAGATCCATCGAGAAGATGTTCGAATTGCCGTCGTCACGCATCAAGCTCATGATCACGCGCTGGCCGTCGGGCGAGAAGCGCGGGGCAAACGTCATGCCGGGGAAATTGCCGACGAGTTCGCGCTGGCCGGTCTCGATCTGCAGCAGGTAGACCTGCGGCTGACCGCTCTCGTAGGACATGTAGGTGATTTCCTGGCGCGTCGGCGAGAAGCGCGGGGTCATCGCAATCGCGCGGCCGTCCGACAGGTAGCGCACATTGGCGCCGTCCTGGTCCATGATCGCCAGGCGCTTCTTGCGCTGCTGCTTGGAGCCGGATTCGTCGATGAACACGACGCGGGTGTCGAAATAGCCCTTCTCGCCGGTCAGCCGCTCATAGATCGCGTCGGCGATGATGTGGGCGATGCGGCGCGAATTGGCCTTGTTGGCGAAGAACTGCTCGCCGGCCAGCTGCTGTCCGGCAAAGGTGTCCCACAGCCGGAACTCTGCCCTCAGCCTGCCGTCGGCCTCCTGGCTGACGCGGCCCGTCACCAGCGCCTGGGCGTTGATCACCTTCCAGTCCTCGAAGCGCGGCGCGACGTCCGGATTGGAGATCTTCTCGATGAAAGCACCCTTGTCGATCGGCGCGAACAGGCCCGAGCGCTGCAGGTCGGCAGCGACGATGCCGGCAATCTCGGCGCCGAGCGCGTCGCCCGACAGGAAGTCGGTGATCGCGATCGGCAGCGGCTCGATATTGCCCTTGTTGACGTCGATCTCGACCAGCGCGCGCGCAGGCAGGGTTGCGAATGCGGTCATGCCGCTCGCCATGGCGCCGATCAGAAGGATCGCTTTGATGAATTGCTTCATTAGACAGGCCTCTTCAGTTCCGGATGAGCGGGCGGCGCTCAGAACATTTCGCTTGGATCGAAATTGACGATGACATCCGCCCAGGCTTCGTATTTGTCGGCGGGCAGGTTGTAGGGCGCGCACTGCAGCACCGCGCGGCGCGCCGATTCGGCGGCGGCGCGTTCGATGCCGGCGGAGCCGCCGCCGGAGATGATTTCCGGACGGCCTTCGATCTCGCCGCTCTGGCTCAGCTTGAACTGGATCGACACGCGCAGGTTCTGGGCGTCGGCGGCGCCCGCCGGCACGTTCCAGCAGCGCTGGATTGCCCCGCGCAATGCGTCCATCTCGCTCTGGCTCAGCTTCGAGCCGCCGGTATCCTTCTTGCCGCCCAGCGACGCCTGCTCGGTCGAACGCTTGGCGCCGCCACCCGACGGCTTCTCCTTGTTGAGCAGTGCTGCGACCTCGTCGGCGTCGAACTGCTTTTCCTCGGACTTCGGCTTGGCTGAAGCCTGCTGGGTCTGCTTGTCTTCCTGCTTGCGGTCGGGCGTCTTGGCCGTCTGCGCCTGCGGCGGCTTGGGCTTCGCCTCCGGCGCCGGCGCATTTTCAGGCAGCTTCACGGCTTCCGCCTCGGCCTGGTCGGAGACGATCGTCTCGGCCACCGGGTCCGGCTTCACTTCCTGCTTGGGCTGCGGCTCGGGCGTCACCTCGGTCGCCGGCACCGGCGCCGGCTTCTGCTCGGCCTGCTTCACCGGCTCGGGCTTCGGCTTCTCCACGGGGGTGGGCTTCAGCTCGGGCTTGGGCGAGGGCGGCGGCGCGCCGGTCGTCTCGACCTGCTTCTTGGTCGGTTCGGGCGTCGGCGGCTTGTCGCTGTCGATCTGGTTGTCGCCGACATTCTGCGCATCGGCGACGATGTCGGGCCGCTTGGTCGGGGTCGGGGCCGGCTTCTCGTTGGCCGGCGCCTTCTTGTCGCCCTTCTGGATCTGGGTGATCGATTCCACCGGCACGATGTCGACCGGCAGCGCCTCGACGTCGGCGACCTCCAGAGCCGAGGGCGCGGACAGCGAGAACAGGCCGAAGCCCAGCACCGCTGCATGCAGGACCACAGATGTCGCGAGGCCGGTCTTCATTTTTCGGACTACTGGTCCTGTTCCTGCAGCGTGACGAGGCCGATGTTGCGGAAGCCGGCGGCGGAAATGCGCGCCATCACCTGCATCACGGTGCCGTAGTCGGCGGTCTTGTCGCCGCGCACGTAGATGCGCTCCTCATAGCCGGTCTTGGCGATGGCCTCGAGTTTCGGCACGACTTCCTCGATCGCGAGCTCGGTTTCCTGCAGGTAGATCTGGCCGCCCTGGTTGACCGAGACGGTGATCGGCTGGGTATCGGAATTGAGCGCCTTGGCCTGCGTTTCCGGCAGGTCGATCGGCACGCCCACAGTCATCATCGGTGCGGCCACCATGAAGATGATGAGCAGCACCAGCATGACGTCGACCAGTGGGGTGACGTTGATCTCGGACACCAGCGTATGGCGGCGTCCCCGCCGCCCGCGTCCGCCGCCACCTGCGCCAACTGACATTCCCATGATCTACTCCTCAGGCTGCCCGCTGCGCGACTTTTTCATCGATTTGGCGCGACAGTATGGCGGAGAACTCGTCGGCGAAGCCCTCCATGCGCGCGGCGATCTTGCCGGCATCGGATGACAGCTTGTTGTAGGCGATGACGGCGGGAATGGCGGCGAGCAGGCCGATGGCCGTTGCCAGGAGCGCCTCGGCGATGCCGGGGGCGACGACGGCGAGATTGGTCGACTTCGAACCGGCGATCGCCTGGAACGAGGTCATGATGCCGACCACGGTGCCGAACAGGCCGATGAAAGGGGCGGCCGAACCGATGGTGGCGAGGAAGCCGAGGCGGCCTTCGAGCCGCTCCATCTCGCGCGTCAGCGCCAGGTCCATCGCCTTGTCGATGCGGGTCTGCAGGCCGAGCGGCGACTTCGCGCCCTTCTCGAAGCTCTTCTTCCACTCGCGCATGGCGGCGACGAAGATCGCGCTCATGCCCGTGGTCTTGCGGTCCGACAGGTTGCGGTATAGCTCCTCGAGCGACTGGCCAGACCAGAAGATCTGCTCGAAGCGGTTCAGCGCCGCGCGCATGCGGTTGTAGGAGATCACCTTGTCGATGACGATGGCCCAGGTCCAGACCGAGGCGCCGAGCAGGCCGAGCATCACCAGCTTGACGACCCAGCCGGCCTGCCAGAACAACGCCCAAATCGACAATTCTGCGCCGGTCTGGGCGAGAGGTAGGTTTTCCATCTTGAAACAGTCCTTAAGATTTCCGGGCCTGGCTACTCGACCTGCTTGGAGCTCCGGACGCGGCTACGCCGAGGCGGCGTCGACATCGCTGTCCCAAGTTCAAAACAGGCTCATGGCTAGCCCATGCGCATCATCCCATTTGGTCCGTTCGCGCGAAGCTTCCGGAAGTGCCCCAAATGCGCCTTTCGCGGCCTTTTCGGAGCGAAATTTGGTGAAAGGAAGGCCGCACCGAAATCCTTACGACTTTCACTTGGCCCTTAATGGACCGTTATGGTTAAGGATGGGTTAGGATATGCCGCGCTGCGGCATGACTCTGCGGCAGCTTGCGGGTTGGTGGCCGGAATTGCTTGGGAACGTCTTCAGCGTCCGCCCTGCGGCATGAAGGCGGCGATCCATTCCTTGGGAAAGCGCCTCGGGCGGCCATTCTCGCCGATGATCGCCGCCTCGACGCGCGCCTCGACCAGCACTTCGTCGCCGCGCTTGAGCTTTTGGGCCATGGTGATGCGCGCGCCCGAAATTTCCTCGGTGCTGGTGTCCACGGTGAGGATGTCGTCGATCCTTGCCGGGCCGCGGAAGTCGATCTCCATGCGGCGCACCACCCAGACGATCTTCTCGCCGTGCTTGCCGTCATGCAGTTCGGTGTGGTGTACGCCGGCGAGGCGCAGGAAATCCGAGCGGCCGCGCTCGAAGAATTCGAGGTAGCGGGCGTGGTAGACGACGCCGGAAAAGTCGGTGTCGGCGTAATAGACCCGCGCCATCAGCCGATGACCGAAGGGCGTCAGCGCCCCGGAAAGCCCGGCGGCAAGCACGTCCTGTTCAGCATGATTGGGCATCGATGGTCCTTCTTCCGGTTCGCGGGCGCTGTCCGCTTGCGACCGATGACAGGCATGGACGCGCCGATCAAGGGCTCTGCCGCCATCGCCATGTTGCGGCAGGCGGCACCGTCTCGCGTCAGTCCTCTTCCTGGAACAGGTTGATCTGCTGGACGGCCAGGTCGCGCGGCATGTCGAGCCCGAGATGCTTCCAGGCATTGGCGGTCAGCATGCGCCCGCGCGGCGTGCGCTGGATGAAACCCTGCTGGATCAGGTAGGGCTCGATGATGTCCTCGATCGCGTCGCGCGGCTCGGAGAGGCCCGCGGCGATGGTCTCGATGCCGACGGGGCCGCCGCCGAAATTCAACGCGATCATCGTCAGGTAGCGCCGGTCGAGCTGGTCGAGGCCGAGCGAATCGACCTCGAGCCGCGACAGCGCCTCGTCGGCGATGCGGCGGTCGACCGGACCGGATCCGGCAACGGCGGCGAAGTCGCGCACGCGGCGCAAGAGGCGTCCGGCGATGCGCGGCGTGCCGCGGGCGCGGCGGGCGATCTCGATGGCGCCGTCGTCGGCGAGCGGCATGCCGAGGATGCGTGCGCCGCGGCGAACGATCAGCTCGAGTTCCTCGACCGTATAGAAGTTGAGCCGCGTCGGGATGCCGAAGCGGTCGCGCAGCGGATTGGTGAGCAGGCCGAGCCGCGTGGTCGCGGCGACCAGCGTGAACTTGGCGAGGTCGATCTTCACCGAGCGCGCCGCCGGGCCCTCGCCGATGATCAGGTCGAGCTGGTAGTCCTCCATCGCCGGGTAGAGGATTTCCTCGACGGCGGGGTTCAGCCGGTGGATCTCGTCGATGAACAGCACGTCGCGTTCCTCGAGATTGGTCAGCAGTGCTGCGAGATCGCCGGCCTTGGCGATGACCGGGCCCGAGGTCGAGCGGAAGTTGACGCCGAGTTCGCGCGCCATGATCTGCGCGAGCGTCGTCTTGCCCAGGCCGGGCGGACCGACGAACAGCACGTGATCGAGCGCCTCGCCGCGCTGCTTGGCCGCCTCGATGAATATCTTGAGGTTGGCGCGCGCCGCAGCCTGGCCGACAAAGTCGTCCAAAGTCTGCGGACGCAGGCTGGCATCGGCGTCCTCGCCGCGCTTTTCCGGAGTGATGAGGCGGGTGGGCGTGTTCACGTAAGCAGTTCCATGGAGGGGATCGATTTGGCGGCCGACTGGTCGAAGGTGACGGTTCGGGAGCAGCCGAGCTGCAGATTGTGTTCGGCGATGAGCGCGTCGGCAAAGTCCACCTGTGGCGCGTTGGCACGCTCTAGTGCACGGACGATCGCGTCGAAGTCCTCGAAGGCCAAGCTCTTGATCTTGAGCAACCGGTGTATCGCCGCAAGCGTCTGCTCCTTCGATTGCCTGTAGCGTGACATCAGGGCCCAACTGAACTCGACCAACACGATCAGGCTGACGAAACCGGGATCGTCTTCGCTCAAGCCGTTGCCGAACGCGAGGGCCTTTGCCCGCTGGTTCGGATCGTCGTTCAGCACCATGCGCAGCAGGATGTTGGTGTCGAGGCCGACCTGGGTCACGCTGCGTCCTCGTCCGTGATCGCTTGCTCGCCGAGCGCATGCCTGCCGACGGCTTCACGTACCGCGGCGTCGATCTCCTCCAGCGTTGCCGGCCCACCGGGCGGCTCGCCGAGGAAGCCGGCCAGATCTGCGAAGGTCAGGTTGCGCGGCGTGCCGACCAAATGATTGTCGACGACCGTCCAGGCGATGGTGTCGCCCGGCTTCAGCGTCAGGGCGTCGCGAACCTCCTTCGGGATCGTGAGCTGGCCCTTCGAGGTCAAGGTGGCTTCGCCGCCCATGTGCCTTACTCCCAGCGAGAATCCTTACATTTCAAATATAGTAAGGAAGGAGGAAATCGACAACCAGTCACCGCGCCAGCTCCTTCAAGCCGAAGCGGATCAGCTTGGAGGAAGCTGCGTTCTCACCTGCCGTCTTCATTGCCGCCACCACCACGCCTGGCCGACGAAATCGTCCAAGGTCTGCGGACGCAGGCTGTTGTCGGCATCCTCGCCACGCTTGTCGGGGGAGGTGAGGTGGGGGCTATTGGCTACCAAGTCTTGCCTCAATCTGCTTCAGTTCCACTTCCGGCCAAGCCCAGTGTGGATCCGGCTCAAAATGCCCCCAATTGCGCTCGTAAATGCTGATTAGCTCGGGCTGGATACGACGAACTTCCCGGTAACATTCGATGAATGCTCGGCGTGGGGTGTCAAAGTCTCCGATCAAGAAGTCTCGTTCGTAGGGGTAACGCCAGTCAATGAAATAGGTGTCGATCTCCGCTGCACGCTTGTGCAGCGTTGGCAATTTGCTGCGAACTTCATCAGGAAGCTTAGCGACGAGCTCAGCTAGGCCGTGGCCCCGACTAGACGCCTTCCCAAGGGAAAGAATGAGCTTCAGTGCGATTTCAACTGAAAGCGCATAGCTCACGATGCGTGGCGCATTCACACTGTGGGTGCCATAGGGACCAAACCTGAGATCGGGCGCACATCGCTCGCCCGTCAGAAAGAAGGCTGTCGCAGTATCAAGCATTCTTTGGTAGTCAATCGCGCTCACCGCGCCAGCTCCTTCAGGCCGAAGCGGATCAGCTTGGACGAGTCGGCGCCTTCGCCGGCCGTCTTCATCGCAGCGGCCACGGCATTGGCGGCGATGTCGCGGGAGTAGCCGAGGTTGACCAGCGCCGACACGGCGTCGGCGACAGGGGCGGGGGCCACGCCTTCGCCCAGTTCCTGCTTGAGGCCGATGGTGCCCGAGGCCGCGCCGGCATAGGCCGGCGCCTTGTTCTTGAGCTCCGTGACGATGCGCTCGGCGACCTTCTTGCCGACGCCCGGCGCACGGCTCACCATGGCGATGTCGCGCAGCGCGATCGCGTTGGCGAGGTCGGCCGGGGCCAGCGTCGACAGCACTGCCAGCGCCACCTTGGCGCCGACGCCCTGGACGTTGTTCTGCAGCAGGCGGAACCACTCGCGCTCCAGCTCCGACTGGAAGCCGTAGAGCCGGATCATGTCCTCGCGCACATAGGTCTCGATGTGGAGAACGGCTGCCTCGCCGGGCCCAGACAGCGAAGCCAGCGTGCGCGCCGAGCAATAGGCGACGTAGCCCACGCCATGGACGTCGAGCACGCAGTAGTCCTCGCCGATTTCGTCGACGGTGCCCTTCAACTTGCCGATCATTTGGTGCGTCCCGTCATGGATGGGTATCAGGTGCGATGATGTCGAGGTCGGGGAAATAGCCACGATAGCGCGTGGCGTCGCGGGTCAACAGCCGGTGCCCCGCCACCTGCGCATGCGCCCCGATCAGGAAATCGGGCAGGGTGCGGTCGCGGCTGCCGCCATTCTGGCGATATGCCAGATGCGCCTTGCCTGCGGCGAAAGCGGCCTCATAGGGAATTTGCGCCTTGTGGATCGCGAGGCCTTCCAGCGATTCCGCCAGATCCGCTTCCGTCCTAAAGCGAACGGATATTTCCGACCAGATGACCGGATTGACGACAAGAGCGCCGACGCTTCCTTCCCGCACCAGACAGCTTCGCGACCAGGCGCTCGCCGGGCCGCCCTGGAACATGTCCAGGAAAATGTTGGAATCAACGAGGACCGAGGTCATCGCGCGGCCCCCTCAGCCACTCCATATATTCGTCTGTCGTCATGCCGCCGAGGTCGATCGTCCCGGCCACCTTGTCCGCCCAGGCACTGATGGCCTTTGCCCGACGCTGCCGCGCCTCGTCGTCCTCGAGTGCCACAAGCGTGACAACGTCGCCGGAAACGACAAAATCCACCTCCGAGCCGGGCTCGATGCCGAGCCGGTCGCGGATCTCCTTGGGGATCGTCACCTGGCCTTTAGTGGTCACACGCATGGTAATACCTCGTAGGTATTACTTATCTGCCGCGTGAGAACAAGTCAAGAACATCAGGCCTGGACAGCTGCTAGTTCGGCGAGCCTGTAGGCCGGGCTCTGGCGGTGGTGCGCATGGCAGATGGCGATCGCCAGCGCGTCTGCGGCGTCGGCGGTGTCGAAGCCGGCCTTGGGCAGCAGCACCTTGACCATCATGGCGATCTGCTTCTTGTCGCCGTGGCCGACGCCGATCACCGCCTTCTTGACGGCGTTGGGCGAATATTCGGCGACCGCCAGTCCGGCGCGGGCCGGCACCAGCATGGCGATGCCGCGCGCCTGGCCGAGCTTCAGCGTGGCGGTTGCGTCCTTGTTTACGAAAGTCGCCTCGACCGCGGCCTCGTGCGGCATCTCGCGATGGATCACGTCGGCGAGGCCGTCATGCAACTGGCACAGCCGGCTGGCGAGCGCCGCCTTGTCGTCGGAGCGCACCGTGCCGGCGGCAACGAAGCGCAGCGAATTGCCGAGCGATTCGATGATGCCCCAGCCGGTGCGCCTGAGCCCCGGGTCGATGCCTATGATGCGAATCGTCTCTCTCATCCGCGAACTCTATCGTCACGGAGGCAAGACGCCAGACAAATGTGAACAAACCGGAAACAATCCCCGTCAAGCGTCGGGGAACCGCGTCAGTTGCGGGCGAAGGCGGTGTTGAGCAGGTTGATCTGGTCGGAGACCGGATTGCTGCGGCGCATTGCCTGAACCGGCATCACGGTGGCGCCCGTCCCGTAGATCTCCTCGTCCATGCGCCGGACCAGCGCTTGCAGCCGCAGCGAGCGGCGCACGAGGTCGACGAAATCGGCGGGCAGCTCGTTCCAGCCGGCGGCATCGTCATGAGCGGAGGCGGTGTCCAGCCTGACCTTGGATTTTTCCGAGGCCACCTGGTCGCGGGTCATCTCGCCGGAATTGGCCGCCCGCTGCAGCAGCAACCAGGAGGCGATCTGCATCAGCCGTGTCGTCAACCGCATCGATTCGGCGGCATAGAGGGTTGCGGCAAGCCGCGACAGCTTCTTGGCCTCGACCCGGCCGGCGCCGTCGAGATATTCGGCCGCGCGCTCCACCAGCCCCATGCCCTCGTTGTAGAGGGGCTTGAAGGAGGGCGAAAAAACCCGCCGCTCGGCGAGCTTTATGGTGTTCGCGCTTTCCCTCGAAGGCTCGTTCATTACTGGTACCCTGCATCCCTGGCTCGCGGCCCGCCCGTCTCCAGCGACGGATTCTGCGCGCGCCTGCTCCTAATACGCCAAGCCCGTTGAAAATGCGCTTCCGCTCGTCTGAACGCAAGCGCATGTTTAACAAAGGGTTAACGCCACGGTTGGCCGGCAACTCCCCCGCACCTCGCGGCGCGAAAAAAAAGAGCCGCGGAAATGCGCGGCTCTCAGGAGTTTAACAGGGAGGCGTCAAACAAAGTGGCTCCAACCACTCGGTAAGAATCCAGATCACTGGATGCCCACAGTAAAACACCGGAATGCTTAATGGAGGCTTAAGGCTGGCGCCCAATTGTCCCGCACTGTCCCGGCACGGCACAGTGCCCGGCACGATCCCCTAGTTTGCCGGCTGCGACTTCCAGACGGTCGGCAGCGCGATGAACACGAACAGGAACATCGCCGCGTAGAAGCCCATCGACGAAGCCGCGACCACCGGTTCGATCGCCGGGTTGCCGCCGAGCAGGAAGAACAGGCCGACGAGCAGGCCGATGCCGCTCACCGCCGTCAGCCAGAAATGCACCGTCGCCAGCGCCTTGCCGCGGGCTGCCGGGAACAGGTGGTAGAAGAAGGCAAAGACCGACGACATCAGCCAGCCCGCCACCATGGTATGGGCGTGCACCGGCATCTGGCTGTGATCCTGGCTGATCGACATGTACAGCCCAAGTGCCATGCCGGCGAGTGCGTAGATGACGGCGAGCGTGAAGAAATTCCGTGCGACCCCTTGCATACCTTTGCTCCGATTGCCTTTTCCCCCCGCAGGGAATGGGTTGTTGAATGGGCGGACCGCGGCAAGCGGCCGGTACCGGCGCATTTGCACCGGCGATGTTTCCGCCGCATGCCGCGCGATCCGGCGGCTTGCTTCCGATGGTTACACTGGGGTTGGCGAGCCGGCCGTTTCCTCCCCACGGCCTGCTAGAGCCGCACCGCGGACTGGGCGGCGCGGTCAAGCATAGCATGACCCGGGCGGCCTTTGCCCCCGATCCGTGGGGAATGGGGCTGCCAAGAGTGGAATTCCACGGATTTCCGCGCCCGCGCGCGGCCCGAATACGGCCCGGAAACAAGGACGGCCTTCCGCCGACACACTGCCGAAACAGCCCCGGTGCTATCTGCCGCCGCCGAAAATCAGCGGTGCCTGAAGTGGCGGCCCGCCTCTTCGGCCAACCGGATGGAAAGGTTCGGAACGATGGATTTCTATTCAGTGGTGAAGTTCCTGCACGTCGTGGCGGCCATCGTCTGGGTCGGCGGCGGCTTTGCGCTCATGCTGCTTGCGGTGCGCGCCGACCGTGCCGGCGACACCCACGGCATGCTGCAGGTCATGCGCTCGGTCGGCGAACTCGGCAACAGGCTGTTCATGCCGGCCTCGCTGGCCACGCTGCTGCTCGGGCTCGTCATGTGCTGGTTCTGGGTCGGTTTCGCCGACCTCTGGATCATCATCGGCCTCGCCGGCTATGCGGCCACCTTCCTGATCGGCACGCTGGTGTTCAAGCCGACGGCCGACCGCATGGCCGCGCTCATCGCCCGCGACGGCGTCACGCCAGCCGTGCTGGACAACGGCCGCCGCATCCTCAAGGTGGCGCGTTTCGACTACGCGGTGATGCTGGTCATCGTCGCCGACATGGTGCTCAAGCCGACGCCATCCGACATGCCTGTCCTGCTGGCGATGGCCGCAGTGTTCGGGCTCGGCCTGTGGTCCGCCTTCGACGGGCTGCGTCCGGCTCAGGCTGCCGCCGCCTGAACGAAAATGCGGCGCCCGTCGGGCGCCGCCGTCACTAACCCTTGGCCATGTCGCGCAGGCGGAACTTCTGGATCTTGCCGGTCGAGGTTTTCGGGATCTCGGCGAAGATCACCGCCTTCGGCACCTTGAAGCGGGCGAGCAGCGAGCGGCAATGCTCGACGATCTCGGCCTCGGTCGCCGCCTTGCCCGGCTTCAGCTCGACATAGGCCACCGGCACCTCGCCCCACTTGTCGTCGGCGCGGGCGACCACGCCGCACGAAGCCACGGCAGGGTGCTTATAGAGCGCGTCCTCGACCTCGATGGACGAGATGTTCTCGCCGCCCGAGATGATGATGTCCTTGGAGCGGTCCTTGATCTGGATGTAGCCGTCCGGATGCATCACGCCGAGGTCGCCCGAATGGAACCAGCCGCCGGCGAAGGCCTCGTCGGTGGCTTGTGCGTTCTTGAGGTAGCCCTTCATGACGATGTTGCCGCGGAACATGACCTCGCCGATGGTCTCGCCGTCGGCGGCCGTCTTCTCCATCGTCTGAGGGTTCATCACCGTCAGGTCCTCGAGCGCGGCATAGCGCACGCCCTGGCGCGCCTTCCTGGCGGTGCGCGCACCCTTGTCGAGGCCGTCCCATTCCCCATGCCATTCGTTGACCACGGCGGGACCATAGGTTTCTGTGAGACCATAGAGGTGGGTGACGGCGAAGCCCGCGTCGGCCATGCCCGAAAGCACCGCCTCGGGCGGCGGGGCGGCCGCCGTGTTGAAGGTCACCGTCTGCGGGAACTCGCGCTTGTCCTCGTCCCTGGCGTTGATCAGCAGCGACATGACGATCGGCGCGCCGCAGAGATGGGTGACGCCGTGGTCGGCGATGGCATCGTACATCTGCCTGGCGCGCACCCAGCGCAGGCAGACATGCGTGCCCGCCTGCACGGCAAGCGTCCACGGGAAGCACCAGCCGTTGCAGTGGAACATCGGCAGCGTCCAGAGATAGACGCAGTGCTTGCCCATGCCGGCGTGGATGGTGTTGGTGTAGGCCATCAGGGCGGCGCCCCGGTGATGGTAGACCACGCCCTTGGGATTGCCGGTGGTGCCAGAGGTATAGTTGAGCGAGATCGCGTCCCACTCGTCGTCGGGCATGGACCAGGCGAAGGTCTCGCTGCCCGAGGCGACGAAGGCCTCGTAGTCGAGGCTGCCGATGCGCTCGCCCTTGGGGTAGGGGGCGTCCTCGGGATATTCCAGGTCGTCATAGTCGATCACCAGCGGCTTCACCTTGGCGCGCGCCAGCGCCTCCCGCATCACGCCGGAGAATTCGCGGTCGACGATCAGGAGCCTGGTCTCGGCATGGTCGAGCTGGAAGGCGATGATAGCCGCGTCCAGCCGCGTGTTGAGCGAATGCAGTACCGCCCTGGTCATCGGCACGCCGAAATGCGCCTCGAGCATCGGCGGGGTGTTGGAGAGCATCACCGTCACCGTGTCGCCCTTGCCGATGCCCTTGGCGGCAAGGGCCGAGGCCAGCTTCAGCGATCGTTGCCACAGTTCGCGATAGGTGAGGCGCTGGCTGCCGTGGATCACCGCGACATGGTCGGGAAAGGTCTTGGCCGCCCGCTCCAGGAAGCTCAGCGGTGTCAGCGGTTGGTGATTGGCGGGGTTCTTGTCGAGTCCATTATCATATTTGCCCACCATTTGCGTTCCTTGTCCTAGCTCGATCCGCACCTGATATTTAACACAGATTGTGTGACCGCCCTCACGAATCGAAGCACAAGGCACTGAGATCAAAGTGCGATTGGGATCTGGCTACAACCATAGTGCGAAATGCTGTATGCTGGTGGGCGAGGCTGCAATGAGCCAATCACAAGTGCATGGCGCGCAAGGTATGTTAGGATGCACAGATGAAATCTTCGAATTTGACCCCTGGAAAGATCGACACGTTCCTGAATTCGCTGCCCCAGGATCGCGAGCGTAAGTCTCTTTTGCGGGTCCTGTCGGAAGTCAATGGCCTGGCCCGGCCAGAAGAAGTCTATCGGGCTGTCGCGTCCCGCCGACCGTTGACTGCGGAACAGATGTCGCAAACAATTAAGCAAGCAATTATTGACGGGCTTGTTGACGTGCAGGGGGAGGGTCCGTCGACAAGAATAGGAATTACACCGTTCGGCCGTAAGATCGCTGTGGATTTCGAGTGATTTTGCCGCTCTGACACGGCGACCATAAAACCGCACGGAGGTTTTCAGAGTCCGTTTGGAAAGTCAGGGATGGGCATTCCGGCGTAGGAGGTTGCCGCCCATGGCGACGAGGATCATGGCCTGGGAGACGTCAATCCGC